>CAIYHG010000186.1 GCA_903925975.1 uncultured Acidobacteriia bacterium
CCCCGGAGACGGCGCTCGGGTTGCTTCCCAGCAGAGCCCTATCCTCCGCTCCGGTCGGGAGTAGTGTAGCCGAAATCATGAAAACGAACGAAAAAGATTTGCTTGACAGGGGCAGCGCTCTCATACAGGCTTCGTTCCTCACGTCACCGCCCGCCCCGCCGCAGCGCCCGAAGCGGCCCGGCCGCAAGGGAGCGGCGCCATCTCCGTCCCAGGGTGAATCCTCATCACCAAACGACAAGAACGCAACCTTAGCCGCACCCGCGTCCCCTGCGCCGGTGAACCCTACGCCCCCGTCACTTCCCGGCGCCCGTCAAACCACCAGGCCCAAGCCACCAGGAGATAGATCGCCATCCCCGCGCCGGCGACCGCCTGCGCGCTGGGAGGGGCGCCGCCCGCGATGTTCATGACATAAATCACGGCCAGAAACGCGACCAATGACCACAAGCCGATTGCTCCGGCGCGCCGCCTGGCAACTGTTCCGGCGGCGTAGAGCCACACGCCCGCCGCGAACATCAGGCCTTCCACAATCACCGTCGCCGGAACGGAGTTCCACAGGCCCAGTCCCGCGCACCCGCCGGAGCCGGGATAAAGCGGCAAGTCCGGGCGGTGCGTGAGAAAGTCGAGCAACCAGTGACTCACCACGGCAAGGGCTACTACCACCGCGCCCCTGAGATATCGCGACGCCACCCAATAAGCTCCCGCCGCAATCGCGGCCCACACGGCGGACGTCAACAGGCTATGAGAGTAGGGATAGCTGACGAAATTCAACGGTGTGAACGCCGTGTTCCCGGGTTCGATGCGCACCTGTTCCACGCCCGCCAGCACCAGCGGAGGCCAGATCAGATCGAGCAACTGCGCCGCGCCAACAAGAACCCCAAGCGACGCGCGCGGCGCCGCGCGTTTCGCCGCAAGTGCGACCGCAAAGTGACCGAGAAACATAGCTTCACTTTCAAGCTACATCACAAGCCGCTGAGACGGCGCGCGGTCAGACTCATGCCCGCTTGCTTTCCGTCGGCGTTGAGGGCCGCGTGTGAGTGTGCGAGGCCGATTGGATTGTGTGGTCTGGAGGTTTGGTGAGCCGGGCGGGACTCGAACCCGCAACCACCGCCTTAAAAGGGCGATGCTCTACCAATTGAGCTACCGGCCCGCCTGGAGTGCCAAACGGATGGAACAAATTGCTTTTGCTAGTTTAGCAGACCGGCCCGATCCACGCCGCATTTCACTGCTGTTTGGCGGCTCGGCGGCGGGCATCCCGCGCCGGCGATACGGAATGCCGAGGGGCGATTCGGGCTCGGGCGTCCGAATTGGGGCGCAGGCGGCTATACTGAGTCCTAACGAATCGGATGAACCGGTTTAATCGGCGCTTCCTCATACTCGGCGCGGTGATCACGGCCACCCTGGCCATCGGAACGGCGGGCTTTACGCTCATTGAGGGCTACCCCGTTTTCGACGCCTTCTACATGGCCCTCATCACCATGACCACCGTGGGATACGCCGAAATCCATCCCCTTTCCCACTTGGGGCGGGTCTTCAATTCCTTCCTCATCGTCGTCGGCGTCACCACGATCTTCATCGCCGTCGGAGCCATGGCGCAGAGCATCGTCGAGATGGAACTGGGAGACGTCATCGCGAAGCGCCGGAATAAACGCATGATCGAAAAACTGAAGGATCACTACATCATCTGCGGCTACGGGCGCGTCGGCCGCGGCGCCGCCATGGAACTCAAACACGCCGGCGTGCCGTTCGTAGTCGTGGACGTCCAGCAGGAGCGGGCCAACCGAGCCATGCAGGCCGGGATGCTCACGGTTGTGGCCGATTCCACCCAGGACGAGACCCTCCGTGAAGCCGGCATCGAACGGGCCAGGGGACTTGTGGCCGCGCTCGCCACTGACGCCAACAACCTCTTTGTCATCCTCTCGGCCAAAGGCTTGAACCCCAACATCACCGTGGCCACGCGCGCGGCCGACGAAGGCGCGGAAGACAAGATGCGCCGCGCCGGCGCGGACGCGGTGTTTGCTCCCTACTCGATCACGGGACACCGTTTGGCCCAATCGCTTCTGCGCCCGCACGTGGCGCGGTTCCTCGATTTCGCTACCGGCGATGCGGGGCTCGAAGCGGTAATCGAACAAGTGCGCGTCGCCGAATCGAGCGCCGTGGCCTCGCGCACCATCCGCGAGATGCAACTGGGGCGCGATTTCGGAGTGATCGTGCTCGCCATCCGCTCCAAAGACGGCGGGATGCTCTTCAATCCGCCGGCCGATACGGCCGTCCAGGCCGGCGATTTCCTGATTGTGATGGGGAAAGCCGATAACCTGCACACGTTGGAAAATCTGCTGGGCGGCCCCCGGCCCACACAGATTTAGTGTCGTGCATCCGAAATGACGGCTGTTTTGGGGCGGGCAATCTTGCCTGCGGCCGCCTTTCAGTCGGCCTTTCCCGGACCCGTGGCGACCTTCGCCGGCGAAAATCGCCTGCTGAAAGCAGGCTGCAGCCGGGATTGGCCAATGCCACTTAGTTTTCCGCTACCAGAACAAGAAAAACGACTTATGTTCTTGTGGCGCACGCTTCAGCGTGCAGGGCGAGCTTCAGCTCGCCGTCCGGGCTGATCGCGGGCGCTATTCGGCCCGGCGGCCCGCTGCGGATGGCCTGGCCCTTGCCCCGCCAAACCCACGGCTCGGTCCGGCGCAATTTTGGCTATATCGCGGCTATAATAAATCCAGCAAGAAAACAATATGCTTAAGCGCCTTCGCCGACTGGTCGAGTCGATCGTTTTTGCGGGTATGGAACCGTCCGGTTCCGCTCGCAACCAGAAACGTTTCCGTTGGCTGGGACCCCTGACGGAGCCCCTGGAGCGATTTCTCGCCGGAGGGCCGGCGCCGGACGACCCCCTGTATCTCACCAACAGATCGTGGAAGCAGCGCTTGAAGTTGGGGCTCGGCATCGGGTTGCCGTGCGTGCTGCTACTGGGCGCCTTGGCTGTGGCTACAAGCAACCTCTACACGCCGAAGACTGGGCCGCCGCGCGACCCCACCGCGGCAGAGATTGCGGCGAACCTGCTGCCTGGCATCGAGAAGACCGTGAGCACCGTCCCCAAAGACGCCGAGATCACGAATGTGCGGGTGGTGAAGGATGGCGACAAGGCGCACATCATTGGCGTAGTCCACAGCAATGCGGACCGCATTATCTCAGTTGAGTTTGTGCTGGACCTGACGGACATCGCCGGATCGAGGATAGGCGCGGTCGCGCAACGGGTGGAGCACATGGCGCCGAAAGCCTCCGAGCATTTCGACATAGCGGCGCCCGAGGGCAGCGCGGCGTTCGCCCTGGTGCGCGAAGTCCGGGTGGTGGATTGACGCCGCGTTCCCGCTACGTCCTGTAGCTGGCGTTGATGCGGATATAGCCTTCCGTCAAGTCGCAGGTCCAGAAGCGGGCTGAACCCTTGCCCTTCCCTCTCAGTGAAAGCCGGATCTCGCACTCGGGGGCGTCGAGTTTGGCTTTCAGTTCCTGTTCGGAGAACGGCGCCGCTAGTCCGCCGCGGCAGACGGGTACGCCTTGCATAAAGATGTCGGTCTTGGCCGGGTCGAAGGCCACCCCGGCGTATCCGGCGGCGCAGAGGATGCGGCCCCAGTTCGGGTCGGACCCGGCGACGGCCGTCTTCACCAGCGGCGAATTGGCGATGGAGCGCGCGATGCGCCCGGCGGCGTCATCGCTCGAAAAACCCGTGACGGATATGGTGATGAGCTTGGTGGCGCCCTCGCCATCCTTGGCGATGGCGCGGGCGAGCGACTCCATTACGCCCGTGATCGCTGCCTCCACGCGGAGCATCTCCTTCTCGTCGGGACGGACGCCGGAAGCGCCGTTGGCCATCAGGATCAACGTATCGTTCGTGGAGGTGTCGCCATCCACGGACAGGCGGTTGTAGCTCTTCTCGACGCCGCGCTTGAGCATCAGGCGCAGCCGGGGGAGCGGAATCGCCGCATCCGTCATGACGAACCCCAGCGTGGTCGCCATCCGCGGGTGAATCATGCCCGAGCCTTTGGTCATTCCGGCGGCGCGCACCGTTCCGCGCCGCAGCTTGACTTCGGCAAACGCCGTCTTCGGGACCAGATCCGTGGTCATAATGGCGTTGGCCACATCGTCGAAACGTTCGGGGCCGAGCCCCCCCAGCAGGCGCGGGAGCGCATCCACGATCTTCTTCGAGTCAAGTTCCACCCCGATCACGCCCGTAGACGCCGGAAGCACGTAGGAGGCGGGCATGCGCAGCGCGGCGCCGGCGGCTTTGCAGCAGGCCAGCGCCACCTTATCGCCGGTACGCGTGGCGCAATTGGCGTTGCCGGCGTTGATCAGAATCGCCCCCACCTCGCCGCGGGTCGCGGCCAGGTGACGCCGGGAGAGCCTCACCGGAGCCGCCTGCACGCGGTTCTGCGTGAACACGGCGGCGGCCTTGGCGGGCAGGCCGCTGACTATCACGGACAGATCGTCCTTTTCCACCTGACGGATTCCGGCGTAGGTCGAAGAATAGAGATATCCAAGCGGCAGGTTCAAGACTCAGTCTCCTAGAACGTCCACCGGCGTGAGGCGGTGGCCGTTGGCAAAATCCACGGCTGGCATGCGCCGCCGTCCTTCCAGTTGCACTTCCTGCAATTCCAAAGCCCCCGAGCCGCAGGCCACAACGGGCGGCTTCGCCGCGAGCACGCGGCCCGGCTCGCCGGCCGGCGCGGCCTCAACCACCCTGGCCCGCCAGATGTGCAGCGCCTGCCCCCGGAACACGGTATACGCGCCCGGCCAGGGCTGAAGGCCCCGTACGCGGTTGTGAATGGCTTGCGCGGGGTGGCGCCAGTCGATGCGCCCATCCTCTTTCTTCAAAAGAGGAGCATAGGTGGCAAGGGCCGGGTCCTGCTGGCGCGGCTGTATGGCGCCGGCAGCGAGCCCCCGCAGCGTTTCGACAAGAAGATCCGCCGACATGGCGGCCAGGCGCGCGCTCAACTCAAGCGCGGTTTCCTCGGGACCGATCGGGGTCTCCGCTTCGAGAAGCATATCGCCGGTATCGAGGCCCGCATCGATGCGCATGGTAGTGATTCCCGTGCGCGTCTCACCGTTGGCGACGGCCCACTGTATGGGCGCGGCGCCACGGTAGCGAGGCAGCAAAGACCCATGCGCGTTGATGATGCCGAGCGGCGCGATATCGATCGCGGCTTGCGGAATGATCTGCCCGTAGGCCACCACCACCATTGCATCCGGCGCGATGGCTCTCAGGAATTCCACGGCGTCGGGCCGGCGTATCCGTTCGGGCTGATAGACCGGCAGGCCGAGGCGCAGGGCGGCCTCCTTCACCGGAGTGGCTTCCACTCGGCCGCCGCGCCCCCTTGGGCGGTCGGGTTGGCTCACCACCGCTTCAATCCGGAAGCCCGAGGCGGCGATCCGTTCGAGAGAGGGAACCGCGAAAGCGGGAGTTCCGAGGAATATCAAGCGCATCGCGTCCGCCTCATGCCGCCGGCCGGCGGCGCCTGGGCGCGCGACGCCGCGCCGGCGCGGGAGCGGCTGGCGGCCGCCCATTCGCGCGCCATGCTCAGCCCCAGTCCCCGGCGCGCTGCAGCTTCTTGATCTTGCGCTTCATCAGGTCGCGTTTGAGAGCGCTGATGTGCGTGATATAGAGCCGGCCGTAGAGATGATCGGTCTCGTGCTGAAACGCCCGCGCCAGCAAATCTTCGCCGGTCTTCTCGTAGACCTCTCCCTTGGCGTTGTACGCGCGTATGGTGACGCGCTTGCCGCGCCGGACCTGTTCGCGAAATCCGGGGATGCTCAGGCACCCTTCTTCCCCCTCCTGCCGGCCTTCCACGCGCAGGACGACGGGGTTGATGAGCACGAGCTTTTCACCGGGATCTTCGCCGTTCGAGGTATCGATCACCGCGATCTTCTTGCCGATCCCGATCTGCGGAGCGGCCAGACCCACGCCTTTGGCCGCGTACATCGATTCGAACATGTCCTCCAGGAGCTTATGCAACTCCGGAGTATCGAACTCCGTAACATCGGCGGCCTCGTTTTCGAGAACCGGGTCGCCGAATTTCACAATCGGGTACACCATAAATTCAGAAATCTTGCACCTGCTTGAGGTAACTCTCGAAGTTGCGGCGCGTTTCGTCAAGCGAATCGCCGCCGAACTTCTCCAGGAATGCCTGCGCCAAAATCAGGGCCGTCATGGCTTCCGCCACCACCCCGGCCGCCCAGACCACGCAGACGTCGGAGCGCTCGTAGGCCGCCAAAGCGGGCTCGCGGGTTTCCAGATCCACCGAGGCGAGCGGTTTTCTCAAAGTGGAAATGGGCTTCAACAGACCGCGAAGCACCACATCCTGCCCGTTCGTGATGCCGCCTTCGATTCCGCCGGCGCGGTTCGCGCCGCGAGTGAAGCGCCGCTCCGCGCGGTCGTAATGTATCGTGTCCTGAACCTTCGAGCCAAAACTGGAAGCGCCTGCGGCGGCGAAACCCACCTCAACGCCCTTCACCGCCTGAATGGAAACAATGGCCTGCGCCAGGCGGCCGTCGAGCCGCGTGTCCCACGCCACGTGGGAACCAAGACCCGGGGGAACGCCGTGCGCCACCACTTCAAAAACTCCGCCGACGGTGTCGCCCGTGCGGTAGGCCTCGTCCACAACTTCCTTCATACGCGCCTCGGCGGCGGCGTCTACGCACCCCAGATTAATGCTGGAAGCGCGGCCCAGCGCGGCGATTTCGGGCCACTCTGCATGGCGGTCCAGACAGACATCGCCGATCGAGATCACGTGGCTCAGTATCTCGATGCCGAACTGGCCGAGCAGAGCCTTGGCAACGGCTCCGGCGGCAACGCGGGCGGTAGTCTCTCGCGCGCTGGCGCGTTCCAGAATGTAGCGGGCGTCCGGGAAGTTGTACTTGATGGCGCCGGCCAAATCGGCATGGCCGGGCCGCGGACGGGTAACCGGGCGATGGTCCGCTTCGACGGCCGCGCTCTCCACTGCCAGCGCCTCGGTCCAGTTCTGCCAGTCCTTATTGCGAACCAGAATGGCCACGGGCGAGCCGATGGTGTGCGAGTGGCGGACGCCGGCGACGATCTCGGCGCGGTCCGTCTCGATCTTCATGCGCCCGCCGCGCCCGTAGCCCTGTTGCCGGCGCCACAGTTCGCGGCCGATCGCTTCCAGTGATATTGGTATGCCGGCGGGCAGTCCCGAAACGGTGGCCACCAGGCATTCGCCGTGGGACTCCCCGGCCGTCTCAAATCGCAGCATTCCGAAGATTCTAAGAAACTAAATGGTAACAGACGGCGGCGCCGGAACCGAAACGCTCAACGCGCCGCGGCGCGCTGCACGGGCCCCCGGCGCGAGAGCAGAGCCTGCGCTTTGGGCATGCTCTCGATGGCCTTGCGCACTTCCGGATCGTCCGTCATGATGGCGCGAACGGCCGTCTTCCGGTCGTAGGCGCGGATGAGCAGCTCCAGCCGGAGCTGATCGCTCAGCCACTGCCGGTTGGTCTCGAAATCGGCGTCGGTAAACTCCACGTGTTCGCTCGTCAGGAATTCCTTGAAGCGCGTCAGAACCGCGGCGTCGGGCTTCCAAACGGCGCTCGGAAGAGAGGGCTTCTCGGCGCCGAAGTAGACCGACCCGAAGTGAAAAACGGCGCCGTTACCCACAACCCGGGCTTGAAAACGGTTGGCCGCCGGCTGCGCGTATTTTTCGTCGGGCGTAATTCCTCCGCCGCCATACACCTTACGTCCGCTATCGGTGGCCTTCACGTCGGTGGATTCGGGGGCGTCATCGCGGCGGGCGTAATAGTAATCGTAGAAAGACTGGTTGCGGTAATCGCGCTGGATCAGCCTTCCGCTAGGCGTATAGTAATGGGCGATCGTGAGCAGCAGAGCGGCGCCCTCGGAAAGAGGAAACTGAGCCTGCACCAAACCCTTGCCAAACGTGTTTTCACCCAGCACCCAGGCGCGGTCATGATCCTGCAAAGCGCCGCTGACGATCTCGGAGGCCGACGCCGAAGAGCGGTTCACCATCGTGACCATGGGATAGTTCTGCGCCGCGGGCTTCGCCTTGGCGCGATACACCTGCTCGCGCACGGCGCGGCCATGGTCTGACACCACCACCTGCCCATCGCGCAGGAACCGGCCGACCACGTTCACCGCTTCGGTGACAAGCCCGCCCGGGTTGCCGCGAAGATCGAGCACCATTCCGGTCACGTTCTGCTCGCCCAAACCGGCCAGCAGCGATTCCACGTCGCGGCTGACGTTCTGCGCCTCAAAACTCGTAATGCCCAGATAGACTACGCCGGGTTGCAGCCAATAGGCGTCCACGACGCTGGTGGAAATCTCCCCGCGGGTTACGGTGATGGTGAGCGGCTCGGTAACGCCCGGACGTTCCACTGTCACCTTAACCTGGGTGTTCCGCGGGCCTCTGAGCAGGTCCGCAACCTTCGCCGAATCCATTCCTTTGGTTGTGGTTCCATCCACGGCGGCGATGACGTCTCCGCGGCGGATTCCCGCCCGGACCGCCGGAGAATCGGGAAACGGCTCATACGCGACGATGCGGCCCTTATCCACCGTGATCAGCATCCCAACGCCGAAATACTGCGCCCGCTGCTTGCGCTGCATATCCGCGTATTCGGAAGGGTTGAGAAAGCTGGAGTGCGGATCGAGAGTGCCCAGCATGCCGGGAATGGCGCCCTGATAGAAGGCGTGGTCGCCGTCGATAGGGTCGGCGTAGTTCTTTTCCAGCACCGAATAGACGTCGGCAACGACGCGCATTCCGGCATCCATGTCATCGGCCGGCGACGCCGCTTGGGCGTTCACGCCAGGACCGTACATCACCAGACCGGCCAAGCCGGAGGCAAGCAGAACCGCGGGGACGATGCGTTTGAGAAGCATGTTGTTTCTTGGCCTCCTGGCTCGGATTCCCGAACAGGATGCGCCTTTCTAATAGCCTAGCACTCGCGGACGCCTGCCTGTGTTCGGCCATGTGCCGCTGTTAACGGATATTAGGCTTCCTCCGGGTAACGGTACGGCCGAAGTACCGCTGGGACTTGGGAAGGCAAAGCGTCCCGGCGATCATGGGATGGAGGCCTGCTGGCCGGGCGGAGTATAGGGATGATTCGAGTTCTCGGAACGCTAGGAATGGCGGGGATGTTCGTCGCGATATCGCCGAAGTTGAGGGACTCGCTCGGCAACTACGCGGTCAACGCCCAGGATTACCTGATTACCCACAGCCCCTATTCCTACGCGGGGCTGGGCATCGTGGTGATCGCGCTGATGGTGCTTCTCTCACGCACCGCCACCACTTCGCGCTGACCCCCGTGTTCAGACTGCCCGCGCTTTCCTCTGCGGCGTGGACGTCTCCGATTTCGGACCCTTCCGTTCCGCTACTCCCAGCCGTTTCGCCTGATCGGTAACGCAGACCAGAAACATGGGTTGGCGCGCGTTCTTCATCAGGTCAATGACTCGCCCGGGAACGTCCTCCATATAGATCGACTTGCCGTCTGTCAGCAGGTGTACTTCGGCCGACGAAGCCAAGGCATCATTCAGGCGCTTGCCCATATCCTTCTGGAGAAACCGCAGAACCCGGCGTATCTTCTGCAGGGAAAAGCCCTTCCGGCGCAACTCGGCGATCACGGAAATCTCCACGACCTCTTCCGGCGTGTAGATCCGTTTGTGCCCGTCCTGGCGCGGCGAAACCACGCTGCGTTCGTCCCACCACTGGAGCTGGCGCAGGCTGACGCCGCAGATCCGTGCGACTTCGGTGCTGTTATAGCCCTGAGCGCCGGGAGAGGCTGGGGGCTGAGACTTCCTGGGCTTAAACATTTCGCGCCGCTTTCGTTGTGAAAAATAGGGCCAACTTGGATTTTACATGCGCAGAGAACTGTGTCAATAGCCAAGAGCCCTCCCGCGGCGTAAGCGCTGGAATCCAGCGGGAATTCAGGATCTCAAAAACCGCTCCAGGCGTGCGATTCCGCCCTCCCAAGGGAACTTGCGCACGGGACTGCACCGCCCGGCGCTCCCGCGAAACGCGCTATTACGCCGGCGCCGTCCGGCCATCTACCGGGCCAATCCCATCGACCGCACTATGGATGATTTACCCGGTGTGGGAAGTTCTTACGAGGCAGACGCGTCAAAAACGGCAAAGCGCGACGTGACTTGCGGCGTTGTCCGGATCGGCGGGAGAGAAGCAGATTCTGCCCGGTTAGCGCAATTAATAGCATGAGGTGCATTAATAGCGTGGGCCGCCCGGCCCACACCGCGCGGCCGGCTTCGAGAGACTGGAGCGGCTGGTGCGCGATGTTGGTGCCCGCGGGATTTACGCGTGGTTTGGGGATATCGGAACCCTTACTCCCGTTAAAGAAGCGATATTACGACTACAGAAGCCGTTGATCCGAAAATGACGTCTGTCGCAGGCGGCCCATGCCGCAGGCCGCAATTCTCTCCGGGAACCACTGTGATTGTAGATACAACTTCATTATATTCAGATACTTGCGCGCCATCATAAGAGCCGGAGGCGGTGGTACAATGAAGGTAATCCCACCCTGGGCTTAGTCAGGCAGTCCCTATGAATACGCGCAAGTTTTGGCCCCTCGATTACGATCCCGAAGGCGAAATCTATGAAAATGTGGCCTGGGATCTCCCCGGCTACCGTGTGAGCCAGCAGCGCAAAACCGCGCGAAAGCGGAAACGCGCGCAACGCAACTAACAGCGCAAATCTCGCCGGTCTGTAATTTGTGAGTCGGTTTCAGGCCAAACAATCTTTCCCCTTTACTCCGGAAACGGTAGAATAGTCACAGTTCAAGTAAACCTGACACTGCGTGGAGGCACGGATATACTCCCGCGGAACCGAATGGTCCGCTCTGGGCCGTTTGGCTGAAGGATTGCTAAGAAGGATTCGAGGTTTCGTATATGAAAGCTTTGCTTGCGACCACGGTTATCGTCACTGGAGCTTTGCTCGCCGGAGGCTGCGCCACCAAGAAGTACGTCCTACAAACAACGGCGCCCATCCAGGCGAAGGTGAATCAGGTTGGCGAACAGACCAACGCTAACACCAAGCAGATTGAAGACACTCGCAACCAGGTTAAGCAGGTTGACGACAAAGCGACAGCCGGCATCAATGCAGTGCAGGAACGGGCGACCACAGCCGACCAGCATGCCGCCGCCGCCGACCAGAAGGCCGTTGATGCCATCAGTCGCGCTAATCAGGCGAACCAACTCGGAGCGCAGAACACCCAGGGCATCACGCAACTGCGCCAGGTCGTTTCCAATATCGACGACTACAAGCTACAAACATCCGCGGCTGTCCAGTTTGACTCCGGGAAATTCGCGCTTAGCGCCGAATCCCAACAGACTCTGGACAAACTCGTGAATGACATTCAATCGGGTAAGCGGTTCTTCATCGCCGTCCAGGGCTTTACGGACTACGTGGGAACCGAGGCCGAAAACCTGGTCCTAAGCCGCCGCCGCGCGGACGCCGTAGTGAATTATCTGGTTGGGAAGAAAGATATCCCGGTTTACCGGATTCACATCATCGGCCTCGGCGAAGCAAAGCAGGTCGACGAAGCCAAGACCAAAGACGCTCGCGCCAAGAACCGCCGCGTGGAAATTCAGGTATTCAACGCGGACGCCGTTACCGCCGGACTGCGTTAAGAGATTCCTGCGCTGCCGGAACCTTGGGGGGCCAGATCCTCTGGCCCCTTCATTTCCCGGCTGAGACGGCGTCGGTCGCGCCGGTCTTCTGGCGAAGGCTCTGGCGCCAGATGTAGAGGAAGGCGAGGTTTGTCAGGGCAACAACCACGCTCCCCGCGTATGCGATAAGTACGGAGTGCCCCTGTTGGGACATGTTTCGAATGGCTTCCCCGATCGCGGCGCCCGTGAACTGAATCCCCAATCCCCCGCTCAGCATTAGCAGTTGTACATCCTTCCTTGGCTGCGCAATGAGCAGCGCCCATAGCGCCAAATCCATCAGCGCGGCGCAAAAGTTGAGATTGCTCGTCCAAGGCGTCATCCACTCGCCTGGTTTGAGCGCGGGGTTGTAGTGAATCCAAAAACTAAGCCCGGCAAAAAGCGCCGCTCCCCCGATCAGACCCGCCCTCAGAATGCGGCGCGTGGGGAGTTGCTCGCTGGCTTTGTACACCAAGCTGATGACAACCGCGAATACCAGCCCCATCAGGATACGTTCATCGATCCAATACGCCCGCACGTAGAGGGCGCGGGCGCCCGTATCGCTGAAGTAGCCCAGAAATAGTAGGGGGACTTCTACCAAGGTAACCAGCAGGAGCGCGACGATATACGCGAAGACCAGCGGAAAACGCCGATAGGGACCCTTCAGCATGGCCGCGATAACGAGCGCTTCCAGCGGAATCCCGACAAGATATGCGCAAGCCTCAAGCGCAAACAGCATTCACTACATTGTAGGCCGTAGCAGCCCGCCTTTCGAGCAGAAAGCCTTTCTCGGTTGCACCTATGCTCGGTTCGCGCCCGCGCCGGTGAGGCCGGTGGGGAGCCGTCGTCCCGAAGCGCCGCTTAGACCACGCCTTCCCACGGCAGCGGCGGCAGACCATGCGTCGCGGCGGTCGTTACGCCTTCCCACGGCAGCGGCGGCAGACCGTGCGTCGCGGCGGTCGTCACGCCTTCCCACGGCAGCGGCGGCAGACCGTGCGTCGCGGCGGTCGTTACGCCTTCCCACGGCAGCGGCGGCAGACCGTGCGTCGCGGCGGTCGTTATGCCTTCCCAAGGCAGC
>CAIYHG010000187.1 GCA_903925975.1 uncultured Acidobacteriia bacterium
CCCCTTAATGTCCCAGTATTTCTCGTACCAGTTACCGTCTAACTCGAAACCCGGTTTCGGCATCCATGAAAGCAATTTCCGGGGCGAATTGTGATAGCCTGTCTCCATCCAGCGGTGCGTTTTGGTAGGTGCAGTGCAGCGGAGACGATCAGCCCGATTCGGTGACGTTCCCGCTCATCGAGCCCAAAGCATGATCGTAGTATATGGCCGGAAGTTGGGGCCGATGCTACGCCGGGCGCTTTCGGGAGCTAAACGGAAGGCTTCCCGCGACGGAGTTAGAGCCGATGACCGATGCGGATGCAGGTGAGATCTCTATTCTTTGGAGGAAGAGATGAAAACAACCATTACGTTTTCACTAATTGTAATCTGCCTATTTGCCACGTTTGCCCATGCGCAGCAACCGCCTCGCGGCAACCAACCGGCGGCTGCGCAACAGGCGCCTCGCGCCAACCAACCGGCAGCTAAAGACGACGCGCTTGACCCGACGCCGATCAACCCGGCTACCGACCCCAACCTTGATATGTTTATCAATGATTGGACCACCAACGCGCCCCGTACTATGTACGGCAAGCTCGTCATCCACGACATTCTGACAAAGCTGGAGGGTCCCGATCCGCAGCATCCCACCAGGAGAGGCGCGGTTCTCACGGGTATAACAGCCATCAGCTACGGCGAAGTCGCCGCCGGGGCAACCATCAGCGGAAGAGCGCCAAAAGGCGAGCGGGAAGTATTCTATACCACCGAGGGCGTGGGGCAAATCACGGTTAACTCCAAATCCTACGCTGTCAAAGAGGGCACGGGATTCACGCTTACCGCGGATTTCGATTTTCAACTAACAGTCACGGGCACGGGGCCGTTGACTTTCTACGTTAGGACGTACCAACTTGCCGCCGACGCCGCGCCCAGCGAGTTCATTCTGGTGAACCGTTTCGACAACGATAGAAGAGTGGGCGCGCACTGGGATCACATCGGTAATGGCGGCCCGAACGGACTGAGCCTCATCACCATCGCTCCCCATGCGATTCCGCAGCCTCACAGCCATCCCGCCGAAGAGTGCTGGATCATGGTAAAGGGCGAATCCGTGGCCATGGTTGGGAAGCACATCCGTCCCATGACCGCAGGCCAGGCGTACAAGGTTCCCCCCACGGGAGTTGCCGCGCACAGCAATCTGAATATGGGAGACGAACCGATTCAGATGCTCTTCCTGGGACCGTTCCAAAGCGGAGCGGGCGGGCGAGGCGGACAAGCCGCACCGGGCGCGCCGGCCGCACAGGCCGCGCCAGCCGGACGAGGCGCACAAGCACCGCCAGCCGCACAAGCTCCGCCAGCCGGACAGGCCGCAAGAGGCGGACAGGGCGCTCCGGCAGGACCGCAGCAGGGCATGGATTACTCCAGGCTCGATAATAGCGGCCCGTACAACGCCGCGACCGACGCCAACGTGGATATGTTCATGAACAACTGGCGCGAAACATTCCCCCGGATCATGCACGGCAATATCTATTTCCGGGATATGCTCACCGCGCTCGAAGGCACGGACCCCTTGCATCCCACGCGTAGGGGCGCCGTTCTAACAAACGCCACCGCTGTCAGCTATGCGATGCTGGAACCCAACTCGATAGCTCACAAGATTGACGGAGAGTTGAAGGATGTCCAGGAGGTGTTTGTCGTCAACTCCGGAACGGGCGTGATCACGGTAGGCTCCAAGAAGGTGGACCTGTCCAAAGACGTGTCTTTCATCATCACTCCGGGACTTGATTTCAAGATGACGGCCACCGGCACAAAGTACCTGACGTTCTATGTTGTCACCGAGAAGATTCCGCAAGGGTTCACGCCCAAGTCCACGCTGGAAGTCGGCGATTTCCGTGGAACGCCTCCGGTTGTGAAATCCTGGGCTAACAATGAACGCCCGTTGATTACTAAAGAAGCCGGTTTGAGCCAATACGGCGCTCTGACCCAGGTGGAATTGCCCTCTTGGGCCATGGCCCGTCCGTATAGCGACGGCCCGGGAGTTGAGGAGATCTGGATAGCGACCGACGGTGACGCGGACATGCTGTTCGGAAAAGAACTGAGAAAAGTTCCCGCAGGAACTGCGTATCGTGTTCCTTCAACGGGAATCACGGCGCATGCGAACTTCAATCTTTCCTCCAGCACGGCCAAATTCATCTACATGGTGAAGTAGGAAGTATCCGAACCGCGAGCAATATTGGGGGCCAGGGAGTTGGACTGGCCCCCTCCTTCTACCTGAATCGCCCGTCCCCGTCTTCGTCCCCGCCTATCCCGAACTCTGGTACGCTGACAGTTTCATGAACAGGCTCTACTACGGCGACAACCTCTCGGTCCTGCGTGGGTGCATCAGCGACGAGAGCGTGGACCTAATCTACCTGGACCCGCCGTTCAACAGCCAGGCGACGTACAACGTGCTGTTCAAGAGCACGGCTGGGGAGCAGTCCCACGCCCAAATCGAAGCATTCCAGGATACGTGGCACTGGGGAGAGGAGGCGGAGCTTGCCTTTGATGATGTGATGAGTGGCCAGAACGCCGATGTGGCAGAAATGCTCCGCTCGATGCGGGCGTTCCTCAAAGAAACGGACGTAATGGCATACCTCTCCATGATGGCGGTGCGACTGCTGGAACTTCACAGGGTACTCAAGCCGACGGGCAGCGTATATTTGCACTGCGATCCGACCGCGAGCCACTATCTCAAGATTCTGCTCGACGCGGTATTTGGAGCCGAGAAATTTAGGAACGAGATCATCTGGAAGCGCACCAGCGCAAGAAGCGACTCCCATCGCTGGAATGCGATCCATGACACAATCTTCTTCTATTCCAAAGGCGACAATTTCGTTTGGAATCCGCAGTACATAACTTACGACCCAGCATATACGGCGAAGTTCTACCACTTTGTGGAGCAGGAAACCGGGCGTCACTATGCCTCGGATAACCTCACGGCCGCTGGAACGAGGAACGGGAGTTCCGGGGAACCGTGGCACGGTATCGACGTGCGATCCAAGGGTATTCATTGGAAATACACCATAGATGGTCTTGAGGAACTCGACCGCACCGGCAAGATCATCTGGCCCAAAAAATCGGGCGGCGTTCCACGGTTCAAGCGGTACTTGGATGAGATGCCCGGATTGGCTATTCAGTCCATCGTCACGGACATCCCGCCACTCTCGGCCCAGTCGGCAGAGAAACTTGGCTACCCAACCCAAAAGCCGCTGGCGCTCCTTGAACGGATAATTAGCGCAAGCGCTAACCCGGACGACGTGATCTTGGACCCCTTCTGCGGCTGCGGCACGGCGGTTCACGCCGCCCAAAAGCTAAAGCGCCCCTGGATCGGCATAGACATCACGCACCTGGCAATCTCGCTGATTGAGAAGCGCCTCAAGGATGCGTTCCCCGGCATCAAGTACGAAGTTCACGGCACTCCAAAGGACCTCGAAGGCGCTCGGGATTTGGCGGCACGCGACAAATATCAATTCCAATGGTGGGCCGTCTCGCTAGTCAACGCCGTTCCATTTGCCGGCAAGAAGAAGGGTGCGGATTCCGGCATCGACGGCCTGATCTATTTCAAGCCCGAAGGGAAGACCACTGAGAAGGCCATCGTTTCCGTAAAGGGCGGGGAGAACGTCAACGTCGCCATGGTCCGCGATTTGGCGCATGTGGTAGACCGCGAAAACGCCAAGATCGGCGTATTCATCACGCTGGCCGATTCCACCGGGCCGATGCGAACCGAGGCCGTCAAGGCGGGCTTCTACGAAACAATCTACGGCAAGTACCCCAAGATCCAGATCCTCACGATTCGGGAATTATTCGAAGGCAAGCAGCCGAATATCCCGCTAGTGGATCCCTCGGCATTCAAGAAGGCGCCTAAGGAAGCGCAAGGCGAGCAGACGGGTTTGTTTTAGGAGCTTGCCGAAGAACCTCGGTCATCGCAGGCGAAACCGCCTGCGCCACCAGACATTCTCAAGCACTCGCGCGGCCAGGTGGGGCAGGCGGTTTCGCCTGCCAGGGCGCTATCGAGAAGCTTCCAGATCGCTGGCCGCGCCGCGGGCTGCGTAGTGGCGGCGGGCCAACTCCCTCACGGTTGGGTTTTGGAATGGAATGCCAAGCGTCCTCCGCGACAAAGAGAACAATAACTCGTAGCCTTCTTCGACCCCCCCTCTAGTGGAAGTCGAAGAAGGCTATGGGCACATGCGTGGGCCGCGCGTGCGGAGCGGCGCTATAACCCGCGAGAAGCTGCGAGCACGATCTGCTTTCCGGCCTTGCGGTCCGAAATCGTGATCTGCCCGTTCTCCAACTTAACGTCGTCAATGCGCTGGAGTCCCTCTGGAACCGCGGTGTAGAACATGATGAAGTGAGATTCGATCTTCGATTTTGCCGGTAGCCAGCGGTAGGTCGGCGTATCGAACATCGGTCCCTTGGTGATCACTTCACGTCGCGATACATCATAGGGCATCGTGGAAAATTCCATGCCGCGCACCAAGTTGGGATTGCCGCCGTAGCTGCCCCAATGTTGCACCCACGGGTACTCGTCGGACTTGAAGATATATCCGTAAACCAGGTGCATCTTGGGGTTGATCGTTGCGATCCATGCCTGCTTCTGGTTAGTCATCAGGGTGGCCGAGTGGTCGGTGAAAGTCGGGTTCACCGGCGTGAGGCTCAGGTCTACCGGCTTGCCGTCAACTCCAGGCGCCATGGGCCAGGTGAAATCTTTGCCCGGTTCAAGGCGGCGATTGTTCGGCCTTGCAGCCTGCGCTGGCGGCGCCCCTTGTCCGGCTTGCGCCGGCGGCTGTCCGCCACGTCCCGGCTGTCCGGCCTGCGCCTGCGGAGGAGCCGCCTGCTGGGTCTGGGTATAGTCTCGGGTCTGGGCACGCGTGCCCGAAAGATACACGGCGGCGACACCGGCTTCAAGGAACGGAGTCATTACGGTAGCGTGCTCCGCCCAGAGCACCGGCATGTCAATGCCCAGCAGATTATCCAATTGGCTATCCACGTAGAGCACGTTCTCGCCCTTCACCAGCCGGAACGTGCGGTGGAAGGTCTCCTGGACGATGGGGAGGTCCACCGTCATTTCGATTGCCGTGACGTTGCCCTCGGTGGTGGACTTGAATGTGCCAGTTTTAGTGTGCGTCTCGCCGTGTTGCGGCAAGCCCGCGGCCCGCTCTTCCGCGGACCCCTGCCCGAAGCCGTTGACGGCAACGAAGTGACCGATGATCCCGCTGAATGGAGTCGTTTGGGGCCGGCCCGCCTCACGATTCAGGCGCAACGGGTTCCACATGGGGTTGAGATGCTGGGGATCGTTCACCAGCACGGCGCTGACAAGGGCCCCGCCCTCTTTCAGCAGCGTGAGTTGCATCTTGTCATTGGCCAGAGTTAGAGACGGCTGGCCTTCGTAGCTATCGGTTTGGGCCTGTACAATGCCCATCCCCGCCAAAGCCAGGCATAGTATAGAAATTAGTCGCGTTACAGTGCGCATTGACCTGATCCTGAAGTGAAATTTGAACTCCACTTAGAGTTAGAACACAATGCGCGGGGGCAGGCAAGGGTGGAAAGGAACGTGCCGGAAGCCCGGCCTGGGGAGGCGCGCCGAAAGCGCGTCCCGGGCCCTGCCTCGGCCCGGGTGAATCGAATGGCGGCGGGATCACTTACCGTGGTTCATGCCTGGCATCGCCGATGCGGACTACTTGGCTGTGCCGGCGGCACTGATGGCATCCACCTTCAGGATTTTCGTCTGTTCGTTGAGCGTGCCGGTGATCTTCACCTTTTTCCCGGCAAACTGCTCGGGCGCCTTCTGATCGCTCAGTACATACGTTGCTTTGCCGTCGTAGAGCGCGTACTTCGCGCCATGCCTCACGCACTCAATGGTGCATTTGGCGTCGGGCGTGAGCTTCATCATCGAGTGGTCCCCACCACACATGGAATCGGTGATGACGCCGGTGAATGTTGCGGCGCTGGCCGCGAGCGCTCCGGCGAAAATGAGCGATAGCGTCTTCTTCATGTTTCGTTCTCCCTCTCTGAACTGCCTTCGCTCTTACAAGTGCAAGCCTCGTGCCAACTTAGAACTCTTGTGACTGCAACACCGCGCCTGTCTCCCGGTTCGAATTGGCGCCGTAACGCGGCCAGCGTCTCAGACCCGCTGCCCCAAATGAGGCGCCGGGCAGGTGGAACTACAGGGCGCCGCCTTCTTGCCGGTAGGAACCCAAGACCTTGAGCCCTTTCGATTGATTCAGCCGGAGCCATAACTCGTTGTACCGGGCTTCGTCCAGCCGCTGCTTCAGCTCGAAATTGAACTGCTTCAGGCTGCCGTAATCCAGCTTCGACCGTTCAAAGGTGGTGATCGTCAACTGGAACGGTCCCGAACTGCTGACGTTGTCGATATCCTCATAGCGCCATGTTCGCGATTCGTTCGTCTTCGCGGACTTGTAGACGATCTCGTTCGCTCCCACCTGGAGCGTCCCCTCGTCGCCGCCGAAGCGGACCAGATGCTTCGCCGGAATCTCCCAAAGCGCGCCGCCGGGGGCGGCCGCAATTGCGGCGACAAAGCGCTGATCGAGCCGGTCCTTCAGCGCCGCATACGCATCTTCGAAGGTCCGTTCGGAAGTCAGGTCGAACTCGTATTCCCGGTCGGCCCCCAGCTTCCACTTGTTGTCCCGGTAGGTGAGGACGGTGAGGGATTTCGGCGCGATCTCTAATTGCTGGATGTCGTCATAGTTCCAGTGCCACGCGTGCGGCTGCTTGGGAGCCTTGCCCTTGTAGGCTTCCTGAAACGACACGCCCGTAGCGTCTATCGTCAGCTTCCCGAAGTTGCCGGCCCTAAAACTGTACGGCGGCTCGAAGTGTCCGTGCCACGCCTCATATTGGTAGCTCTGTGCGAACAGCGCCGGCGCCAGCAGCAAAGCCGCTACGAGCGCGCCAGTTCTTGTTTCAGTCCGAAATGCCATTTCCATACCTCGTAGATAGCCGGATAAACCACCAACTCAAGAATGAAGGAGGTGAAGATGCCGCCGATCATCGGGGCCGCAATGCGCTTCATCACATCGGCTCCGGCCCCCGCCGACCACATGATCGGGATCAGCCCCATGAACATCGTGGCCACGGTCATAAACTTGGGCCGGATGCGTTTGACGGCGCCGTGCATGATCGCCTCCCGCAAGTCCTGCAGGCTGCCCAGCCGGCCTTCCTTCTTCGCCTGGTCGTGCGCCAAATCCAGATACAGCATCATGAAGACGCCCGTTTCGGCATCCACGCCGAGCAGCGCGATCAGGCCCACCCAAACGCCGATGCTCATGTTGTAGCCCAGAAGGTGCAGGAACCAGACGGCGCCCACCGCCGAAAACGGCACCGCCAGAATGATGATCAGCGTCTTCGTCATCGACTTGGTATTGACGTAGAGCAGCATCACGATCAGGAAGAGCGTCAGAGGAAGCACGACCTTCAACTTCTCGCGGACCCGCTGCATCGCTTCATACTGCCCGCTCCAGACCAACGTGTATCCCGGAGGCAGTTTCACGGTGTTGCGAACCGCGGCTTTGGCCTCATCCACATAGCCGCCCACGTCGCGCCCGGCCACGTCCACGTACACGTAGCCGTTGAGCATCCCGTTCTCGTCGCGCAGCATGCCGGGGCCGCTTACCGTGCGAATTTGGGCGAGTTGCGAGAGGGGGATTTGCGTCTGCCCGCCCATCGCCGGAACCAGCACCCTGGCCAGCTTGTCCGGGTCGCTGCGATATTCCCGCATGTAACGCACGTTGACCGCGTAACGTTCGCGGCCCTCGACGGTGGTGGTGACGTTCTCGCCGCCGATGGCGCTCATCACCACATCCTGCGCCTCGTCGATGGAGAGGCCGTAACGGGCCAGCGCATCGCGATTCCAGTCGAAATCTAGGAAGTAACCGCCGCTGGTCCGTTCGGCAAACACGCTGCGGGTCCCCTGCACCTTGGGCAGCGCGGCTTCGATTTCCGTTCCGATGCTCTCGATCTTCTTGATATCCGCGCCGTAGATCTTGATGCCCACAGGGGTGCGGATTCCGGTGGTCAGCATATCCACGCGCCCCTTGATGGGCATAGTCCAGGCATTCGAGGCGCCCGGGATCTTGAGGGCCTCGTTCATTTCCTCCACAAGCCGATCCGTGGAGATGTGGTCCGGAGTGAAGCGGCGGAAGACGCTTTTCGCCCAATCCGGCGCCAACGAGGAATACCACGTGTCCGCTTTACGCCATTCGTTTTCCGGTTTCAGAACGATCACGGTTTCCATCATGGAGAGCGGCGCCGGGTCGGTGGAGGTTTCCGCGCGCCCCGCTTTTCCGAGCACGGTCTGTACCTCTGGAAACCGCATGATCAACTTGTCCTGCACTTGCAGAAGCTGTTGCGCCTGCGTCACCGAGATCCCTGGGAGCGTCGATGGCATGAAGAGCAGCGTGCCTTCGTCGAGCGGGGGCATGAACTCCGAACCCAACTTTTGGAACACCGGCACGGTCGCCATCACAACGGCGAGCGCCCCCGCGATCACAAACCATTTCCAACGCAGCGACCACGCGCAAACCGGCGCGTAGAGCCGGATGAGAACTCTGCTGATCGGGTGGGTCTCTTCCGAGTGGATCTTGCCCACCAGCACAGCATTCGCCGCGCGTGTGATCCAGCGCGGACGGAACTCGAAGTTCTTCATGTGGGTGAAGAGCAGCCGCATGGCCGGGTCCAGGGTGATGGCCAGCGCCGCCGCGATGATCATCGAGAAATTCTTCGTGTACGCCAGCGGCTTAAAGAGGCGGCCCTCCTGCGCCTCCAGAGTCAAGACCGGAAGGAATGCCACGGCGATCACCAGCAGCGCAAAGAAACTGGGGCCGCCCACATCCTTGACGGCATCGATCACCACGCGGTGGTAATCCTCCTTGCGCCCCGTTCGCTCCCACTCTTCCAGCTTCTTGTGCGTCTGCTCCACCACCACGATGGCCGCGTCCACCATTGCGCCCACCGCGATGGCGATGCCGCCCAGCGACATGATGTTCGAGGTCAGCCCCATGGCCTTCATGGGAATGAAGGAAATGATTACGGCAATCGGTATCGTGAGAATCGGAATAATAGCGCTGGGAAAATGCCAGAGGAAGACCAGAATCACCAGGCCAACGATGACCAGCTCCTCGATAAGCGTGTGTTTCAGGTTGTCGATCGAGCGCAGAATCAGATCCGAGCGGTCGTAAGCCGTCACCACCTTTACTCCCGGCGGCAGCCCGGGTTCGATATCGTGCAACTTCTGCTTTACGCGCTCGATCACCTGTAGCGCGTTCTCGCCCTGGCGCATGACGACGATGCCCGCCACCGCATCGCCGGTCCCGTTCCAATCGGCTATGCCGCGCCGTATGTCGGGCCCCAGCATCACCTCTCCCACGTCCGCCACGCGAATTGGAACTCCGCCTGAGCTCGCCGTCAGAGCGATCTTCCCGATGTCCTCGATGGATTGCGCGTAACCCCTGCCGCGCACCATGTATTCGGCGCCGCTGTACTCCACCAGCCGTCCGCCAACATCGTTGTTACCGCTGCGAACCGCCTCCACTACTTTGCTGATCGGAATGTTGTAGGCCTGAAGCTTGTTCGGGTCTACGTTCACCTGATACTGCCGGACGAACCCGCCCAGCGGCGCCACTTCCGCAACGCCGGGCACCGATTTCAGGTAATAGCGCAGGTACCAATCCTGATAACCGCGCAGGTCGGCCAAGCTTTGCTTGCCGGTGGTGTCCACCAGGGCATACTGGAACACCCAGCCGACTCCGGTGGCGTCCGGGCCCAGTTCGGTCTTCACGCCCTGCGGCAGGCGGGGCAACACCGAGGACAAATATTCGAGCGTGCGCGAGCGGGCCCAGTAAATATCCGTGCCCTCGTCGAAGATGATGTAGACGTACGAGTAGCCGAAGTCCGAAAACCCGCGAACGTCTTTCACCTTTGGGGCGCCGAGCATCGCGGTCACGATGGGGTACGTGACCTGGTCTTCCATGATGTCCGGGCTGCGGTCCCACCGCGAATAGACGATCACCTGCGTATCGCTGAGGTCCGGAAGCGCGTCGAGCGGAACGTTCTTCATCGACCAGAGGCCGCCCATCACGGCGGCACCGACCAGGATGAAGACGATGACCTTGTACTTGGCCGAGAACTCGATGATCGCGTTGATCATGGTTTCTTCGGTTCCATGCCGGACGCAGCGGCTTTCATCTGGCTCTCGGAGTCAATCAGGAAGTTGCCGGAAGTCACGATCCGCTCGCCTCCGCTGAGGCCGGAGAGGATCTGAATTCGGCCGCCCACTCGCTCGCCAACGGTTACCTGGCGCGGCTCGAAGAGGCCGTTGCCCCGATCCACAAACACGGTCTTCCGTTCGCCGGCATCGAGCACCGCCTCGGCCGGCACGCTCAACTGCGTGGCCGAGGTCACGCGAAACTCCACGTCGGCGAACATCTCAGGCTTGAGGATCAGGCCCGGGTTATCGATATCGAGCCGAACCTTCAACGTGCGCGTCACGGGGTCCACCTGCGGCTGGATGTAGTTGACGCGCGCGGAAAACGTCTTTCCCGGAACGGCCTGAAGCGTGACGCTCACGGTCTGGCCCACGTGAATGTTCGGAGCTTCGTACTCGAACACGTCCGCTATGATCCACACGCGGCTGAGATCCACAATCGTGTACAGGTCAGTGTCGGGCATCACCTTCAATTGCGGGAACGCTTTGCGGTCCGTGACGTAACCGGAACCGGGCGAGTACACCGTGAAGTTCTTGATCGGCTCGCCGGTCTTGAGCACCTGGTCGATTTGCGCATCGCTCAGGTCCCACAACTCCAGCCGCTGGCGCGCCGCCTGAAACAGCGACAGGCTCTGGTCGAACGCCGAGGGCAGGGGATTGCCCTTCATCGTTTCCCGCGCCTTCGCCGCAAGCAGCAGTTCCCTCTGCGATCCCAGCATTTCCGGGCTGTACACCGTGATCAGCGGCTGCCCCTTCTTAACGAGCTGCCCGGCGTAATCCACAAACACCTGGTCGATCCACCCTTCCACCTTCGTGTGGACGTGCTGAATCTGCGTCTCGTCTATGGCTACCTTGCCCACGGCGCGAATCGTTCGCGATCCGGCGCCCTTTTCCACCTCGCCGTACTTCACGCCGATCAGTTGCTGCTTCTCGGGCGTGATTTCCACCGTACCCACGGGCATCGCCGAGAGGCCATCCGCACCGGCAGCGGCTGCGGAAGGCCCTCCGCCGTCCGCGTAAACCGGTTCGAGCTTCATGCCGCAATCGGGCGCGATGCCCGGCTTGTCGGATTTGTAGGCGGGGTGCATCGGGTCCACCCAGTACAGGACCTTGCGGCTGCCTTGGTCGGCGGAGCTCGTCCCGCTCTTGATGGCGCGATAGACGTATCCGCCGAGGAATGCCGCGGCAATCACAACCAATACTGCAACTGTGCGAATGGCCTTCATCTCCGTCGCCTCAATCCGTCAAGGGCTGGCCGGTGATTTCTTCCAGGCGGCTCAGGGCCAGTGAGTAGTTGAGCGCCTCGTCGTAATAGTTCATCTGGTAATCCAGCACCATGGTGAAGTTCGTCAGCACGGAGAGGAAATCCACCGCGCCCGTTTCGTAGCCGGATAAGGACGATTCCAGCGCCAGATTCCCCTGCGGAACCACGGTTTGCGAGTACAGCTTGGTGAGCTTCAAAGACGCCTGCGCCGTGGAGTACTCATCCTGAATGCGGAAATGCAACGCCTGGTCCGTAGCCTCGAACGTGCGCCGCGTTTCCGATAGCGCATCCACCTGCTCGTTCACCGCGGCCCGCTGCTTCCGCCAGAAGTAAATGGGTACTTTGAAGCTGGCCTGAAACTGGTACATGGGCGGCAGTCCGCCTTGGTTGAAATAGCCGCCGCTGAAAGTGATGTCGGGGTAGTATGCCTTCCGCGCCGAATTCACCGCCAGTTCGGAGCGCTCGATCATCTTGCGGTCGCGGGCAAGCACGGGCGCGTTCTGTTCGGCCGCCGCGTAAAGTTCGTCCAGAGTTGAAGCGAGATCTTTCGGGTTCACCGGCTCCGGACGGCCGACAAGGGAGCCGGGCCGCCGGTACAGGATGCTGTTGATCTCCGCTTCGCTCGACCTACGGGCCTGCTCCAGTTTCACCAGACGCGTTTCGAGAATACTGACCTGAGTTTGCGCTTTGAGCACGTCCTGCTGCGCGGCCTTTCCCACGGAGTAGCGCGCCTCGCTCACGCTCACCAACTCGTTCAGCAGTTCGCGAGTTTGAGTGAGCAGGGCCGAGGCGGCGTAGGCGTACTGCAGGCGGTAGTAGGCCTGCTTCAGCCTGGAAATCACGCCCAGTTCGGTCGCCTGATATTCCTGGAACGCGGCCTCGGCCTCTTTCGAGGCGATCTCGCCGCGCAGTTTCAATTTGCCGGGGTAGGGAACCTCCTGCGAAAACGTCAGACCGATGTTCGCCGCGGGCTCGCGCCCCAGCCCAAAGCCGGGCAGCGGTTTGCCTACGCTGGCGTAGCCCAGGGAAATCATTGGGTCGGGCAGGCTGCTCTCCTGGGTGGGTCTCTGGCGGGCGGCTTCGTAGCTCTTTTGCGCCGCGGAAATCTCGGGGTTGCTCTTCACGGCTTCGCTGGCAAGCTCCCGAAGAGTCAGGGTGGCCGGCGGCGCTTGCGCGGCCGCGGCGGCCGCGAGCGCCAATCCAATCCAGAATCCCGGTCTCAAAGCATCCTCACTTTTGGCGGACTCCCCCAACACGGCTAACGCACGGCGCTGCCCAAACCACCGCGGTTCGGTTTATCAATGACTTAGGCGGTCAATTCCCTGCGGGGAGGCTTGTGCACAGGGTTGGCGTGCCTCACACCAGACAGCAATGCTATCGGGGTGGCTCATTTGGGGCGCCTGGCGCTGTGATGCCGCGCCGGGAAAAGCACTGGCGGGGAGTTGCCGGTGGGGTCGACGGAGCTAAAGCGCTAATCAACAAAAATGCCGCCTGGAGGGAGCGGCCAGGTTCGGCCACTCCCCCCAGACGGCAGGTTCCGGTTAGGAATCCCGGAGTTTCTAAAGGCGGCTTAGAACTTGAAACGCAGCGCGATCTCAACCCTGCGAGGATCGAGCACGCTGTCCAGGTTCTTGCTTCCGACGCCGGTCCGATACTGGTTGTATTGGGCAACGGCAGTCGCACTGGGATTCGATTTCAGGTACGTGGCTTGCAAC
Organism: uncultured Acidobacteriia bacterium; assembly: GCA_903925975.1. GTDB lineage: Bacteria > Acidobacteriota > Terriglobia > Bryobacterales > Bryobacteraceae > BOG-224. The sequence goes on from CAIYHG010000187.1 coordinate 13,205, forward strand.
GCTTCGGGCGTGTTGATGAGACTGGTGCCGGATGCAAAACTGGCTCCGTTCATCTTATAGCTCAAAGCGGTGTTCACATCCTGGAAACGAGGAGAGTTGAACAGGTTGAAGACGCTGGCGCGCAGCTCGAAGCCAACACCTTCCCTCACCGGGATCTGATGGGTGACGGTGATGTCGTTAGAGAACGTCGAGGGCGTCAGCAGGTAGTTCCGCGAACCCATGCCATAGCCGCCCGGGGCGGGCAACGTGAACACGCTGGTGTTGAACTGGTGATAGGTGTCCGTAGCCCCGTTCGGGCTGCTAATCGGGAGGATGCGGGGCGCGATGTCAGGGCTGCCCGTGAAGATCGCGTTCAGGTTGGCCACGGCCGAAGTGCTGTTGGCGTACTGCAGCGTGAAGCTCGGGGTCTGCAGTCTTCCGCTCATCCAGCCGATCACGTGAGCAAAGCTCCACTGATCGAATATGCCCTTGGCCAGCTTGCTCTTTTGCAGCCCCAGCAGCGGCGTAAGAGCGGGGATCGCATAGTTGTAGTTGATCGATAACGTCTGGCCGCGCTCGTTGTTGGCTGCGTAACCGGTATACTTCTTCCAGTTGTAATAGAAGGGTCCGACGCTCTCGGTACCCGTGATCAGCTTGCCCCAGGTGTAGGCCGACGAGAGAGACAGGCCGTGACTCAGCCGTTTGTTGGCGGTCACCTGCAGCGAGTTGTAGCGGTTGTTGCCGACCTGCGGGATGGCGTTGAGAGTGCCCAGCCCGACATACGGTCGCATCAGGTTGGCATCCACCGTCTGGGTGCCGGGCAGCGCGCCCGGGTTCGAAGCGGTGACGCCGCCGGCGAAGTTGTTGCCTGCCAGCCGGGGGTCGATGTATTGCGGCAGGTACGCCGTGCCAGGAAGAATCTGGTTCAAATTGACCGCGATTACCTGATGGCGCTGAATGTTGCCGACGTAGGCTACGTCGAGAAGGATCCTAAGCGGTATTTCCCGTTGGACCGAGAGGCTGAAGTCGTAAACGCTCTGCGGCCTCATCGTGCTCGGGTCGTAACCGCCGACATTCCTGGGAGAAATGCGGCTTACGCTGCTGCTGGTCAGAGTTGAGAAGCTGGTCATGCGATAGTCAACCGAGTTGGCTGTGGCATTTTCGAAAGGCGTGATCGCCTGGCCGATATTCGGCCGGCCGTAGGACCAGCCAAACCCGCCGCGAACCACGGTATTGGGGCTGACTTGCCATGCGAATCCGCCTCTGGGCGCAACGAGCAGCCAGCGCGGGTTTCCGAGAGCCGACGCCCCCTTCAGGTCCACGACGCCGTTCATCAGATTGCCCGAGCCGGGTACGATCGAGTACAGCAGCGTATTGAAAACGCTCTTAGCCAGAGGAGAGTTCGGAGACGCCGGGTCGATCAGCTGGGTCGGGGTTTTCGGGTCGGGAATATAGAAGCGGGGCGCCTGTTTGGGGTCCCACTTGGCGGGGTCGAAGTATCCCGCTTTGGTGATCTCGGGCCGGGTGTTCTGTTCCCCCGGCATATGGTAGAAGCGCACGCCGTAGTCCAGTGTGAAACTCGGCACCACCTTCCAGGTGTCCTGAAGGAACAAATCCGTATCCTGGTAGATCGAATACTTCACGCCCGGGTTGTCGATCTGCTGGAACTGGTTGATGGCGCCGAGGACGAAGTTCGCCTGGTTGTACCCCGTGTCAAAGGCGCTCGCCGTGTTCACGGCGAAGTCGAAGGACCCCTTGGCGGTGGAGTTGTCCCACTCGTTCTTCTTGTTGACGATTACTTGGAGGCCGGCCTTGAAAACGTGCGAGCCCTTAACCCAGGTCAACTTGTCGGACCATTGATACTCCGGAGCCTTCGCGTACCACGGGGTGCGGCCGAAACCGAAGTTGTAGTATCCCGTGTTGGTGACAGCCGGCAGGATCTTGATGGTGCTGTTCGTGAGGTACTGGTTCTGCACGTTGGGGTAGACCAGCGGCAAATCGCTGAGACCCACCTGGTTGCGGTCGATCTTGTTCACGTCGAAGAGGAACAGGCCCGCATGCACGAAGTCGAGCTGCCACGCGAAAAGGCCTTCCATCACTACCGTGGGGGTGAACATGTGCGTGACGTTCACCGAGAGCGCGCGATCCGGGCGGTCCCAGCCAGACTGGATCCAGGGCAGGGCGCCGGGGTTGCGCTGATGCTCATAGTCATAGGTGAAGCGCATGTACGCGCGCGTCTTATCGCTCACGTTCCAATCCAGACGACCTACTGAAAGCCAGCGGTGGTCGTATCCGGAACCGGTGTTCACGTAATTGTAGGTGAGGTTGTTCGCGTAGTTCGGCTCGGGATAAAGACTGGCGAGCCTTTGCCCGATTGTGTTACCAACCAGCATCGCCGGCGGAATGATGTTGCCCGGCATCGGAACCGGCGCGCCCGCGGCCTGAGTGCCAGGCATGTAGATCACGGGTTTCGATCCATTGGCTAGCAAGGTTTGCGAGAAATCGCCCTTGCGCTCGAGTAAGGTCGGGACGAGGTTGGTCGCCGTGTTGGAAGTGCTGGCGATCTTCGGCTCTTCGTGGTTGAGGAAGAGGAACACCTTGTTCTTGAGGACTGGTCCGCCTACGTTGAGGCCAAGGTAGTTGTAACGGTACTTCGTCCGGGGAAGGCCCGCAATATTGCTGGCGGCGGAGTTCGCGTTCAGCGCTTCATTGCGCACATAATCCCAAATCGTGACGTGATAGTTATTGGTGCCAGACTTGGTGGTCACGTTGATCACGGAACCCGAGCGGTTGCCGTACTCTGCCTGGAAGTTGTTGGTCAGAACGGAGATTTCCTGAATCGATTCGAGGCTGGCGGTAACCGTGGTCTTGCCATCCGTGCCGTGGTCGACGTTGCCGCCGCCATCGAGATTCATCTGTGTGGTGTTGGTGCCCTTGCCGTTAATGCGGAAGTCGCCCAAGCCGTCATAGCCGGCCTCGCGGCCGGTAACGCCCTGGCTGGTTGCCGCCATGGCGCCCGGGATGACTTTCATCATCGAGATCCACGCGCGGCCCTGCAGCGGCATTTCCGTAACCTGCTTGGATTCGATCGCGTTGTCGCGCACCGCGCTCTCGGTCGCCAACTGTACGGCTTCCGCCGTAACGTCGATTACCGTAGCCGCGCCGGAGCCGACCTCCAGCTCAACTGAGCCAAGCGCGATGTTATCGAACGCGTTTAGCGCCAGGTTCGAGAAACTTCGTTCCTTGAACCCGGCTGCCGATATCGTTACGGTGTACGTGCTGGGAACCAGCGACGGTACCATGAACAGTCCGGCTTGGTTTGTGGCCGTGTTGCGTTCCGAACCCGTGGATACCTGTAATACTTTGATAGTTGCATTCGGAATGCTGGCTTTACTGCTGTCTAATACTGTGCCGGAAATGGATCCCAGTCCTGCCTGTCCGAACGCGGCAAACTGGACCACAAAGAAAACAAACAGCAACGCTGCTAATTTCGTCCGCATAATCCTCCTCGACTTGGGCCGTCCTGCTTGCAGTCGCAGCCCAGAAGATCATGTGTCCGGCACACCACGATCCCCGAATCCACCTACGTTATTTTTCCCGTTTCGACGTAGCCTGAATCTGGGGTCGCAGGCTGAATCTCTTCAGCGCCGGTTCTCCACGATCAACCCGATATATGGGAGAGGGCCAATGCCGGCTCATGCCGGCCTACCCACGCAGTTCTCCCGTTGGAAAGTTCAGCTTCTAGCCAATAGCGCTTCGCTTCACTGAGGCCGTTATCGATGAAGGTAGGGAAAGACGGCTTACACCGCCCGAAGTCAACCTGTATGCCCCTGGGTTCACCATGCCCACCAACGCCGTTACGCCGGCGCCTGTCACTACTATTGGTTAAGAGCATACCCCTATTTAGAGCTATTTACAAGTGCTCTTTAGCGCAGTCTAGAACCCGCTATCTCCCTCGGCACAGAAGGATCAAGGTTTTCGCCGGTCTACCGCCCTTTCCGCGCGAGCCTGGGGATGGGAATAACTTCATTCACACGATATCGGTAGTTGAGATAGGCTTGCCCAAAACGTTTCTCCAGGTACTCGTCTTCTCGGTGAATGAGGCGCTTGAATAGCGCCCAGGCGATCAGGGGCGCGAGCAACATCGGCCACGATGCGAGCCAAAGCGCCAGCCCGGGCAGAATCAGCGAGATCCATGCCGCATATATCGGGTGCCGGACCACCGCGAACGCGCCCGAAGTCACCAGCTCATCCCGGTTGTACGCCAGCATTACGGCGATTCCGCCCGCGATCCAAAGCACTCCGCCCAGGGCGACCAGTATCGCGCCAACGGCTCTGGCGGCCGGCAGGGCGCTGAACAGGAAGATGTTAGGCCGCCAATGGCCAGCGGCCAGTGCGATAGCGGTGTAGGCCGCCGTGGGGACGGCAATTACGGGACCGACGCCAAATCGGCTCAATCTGCTCTCGGCCATGGATCAGCCTCCCAAGTCGGCCAAATTGCACGAAGGTTTCTTGGCCGGGGAGAATTGTAGCAACCCGCGAACACTATTGCGACGGCGTCCGCCGGTACTATTTGCGCGCGCCGCCGGGAGCTTTCCCCGCGCCGGCCGCCCAACCCCGTGCCATAATCTTCTACGGAAAGGATTAGCTATGAAAGCATCCACGGCAATAACAGTAGTCTTGGCCGTTTTTCTCCTTGTAGGCTCCGCCAATGCGGTGACGTTCGGCGCGCCGGATGGCAATGCGCATCCGTGGGTAGGCACGTTGGTGTTTCAGGCCGCTGACGGACGGTTTTATAGTTGCACGGGTACGCTGCTCTCCTCAAAGGTGATGGTGACGGCGGCCCATTGCACGATTGATGGCGGCCAACTGAACCTGTATACCTGGGTAAAGTTCACCCCACAGATTGAGTGGCAGTCTGGCTGGACCGCCGATCAGCACATCGCGTATCTGAACGACGCCAAGAACGGTTGGATCAAAGCTTCGAAGGTGATTCCCCATCCGCAATACGCCGGTAATTATCCGAATACCTACGACGTAGGCCTGGTACTCCTCGGCAAGCCGGTTTCCGGCGCATACGGCGCCCTGCCGCCGCTCGGCTTCTTGGGAAATATTCCGACGGGCAATGTCGATGCGAACCTCTTCACTGTTGTCGGCTACGGAATGCAGGGCTATATCAAGCCGTTGTACGGGGACGCATGGGAACGGTACGCCGGTAATGTGCGCCTCGTCGAGCTGAATAGCTTTTCTGACGGCGCGGATGCCAGTGCGAAATTCAGCAACAATCCAGGCAAGACCTCCGGCGGGTCCTGCTATGGGGATTCGGGCGGCCCGGTCTTTTACGGCGCGACGAACATGATCGCCGCCGTTGTGTCCTGGGGAATTACTCCCTGTATCGGAGTGGATTACCAGTTCCGGCTGGATACGCCGGCAGCCCAGAACTTCATCAAGGCTTACCTGAAGTAATGAAACGGCGGCGCGCCGGACTAGTCGCGTCCGGCGCGCTCGGCACATTGCGGTCGGCTGGCTGAATCGCCCTCTACTGCCCGGCTGGCTGGGATGCCGCGGGCTGGTCGGCCGGCACAGTGGACTTCTTCACTGCCGCCACGCGCTTCTTCCCGCGTTGCTTGAGCACCGGCGGCGCCGCTTTTGCTTTGTTTGCCGTTTTGTTCTTGGCCGGGGGTTTCCGCTTCGCCTTCGCCGCGGCGGCTCGGAATTGAGCCCAGCGCTTCTTCGTCGCTTCGATAATGCGCGCGCGCCCTTCGGCGCTCAGGCGGCTGGGGCCGGACGCCTTCGATGTCTTGCCCGGCTGCTTCGCCCCTGCCCGGGCGCCCGCGCTCAGCGGCCGTCTTCCGCCTGACGGTGCGTCGTCAATCGGCAGGTCAGCGAGTGCGCCAAGCCTCTCCCGGAGCAAACTGATGCGCGCGTCGATCACCTTGAGTCGCTCGCCGTAGCCTACAAGAGCAGCCCTAAGAATGTCGGAATCGGTAATTAGTGGCATCAAGCACAATTATAGAACGTCATTGCCCCTGCGGTGTCTTGATGAGACCAGCCAATTCGTACCCTTGCGTTCTAATTCGCTCGGCAATCCTGTTGTATAGCTCATCGTCCAGGTGCGGCTCCCTGGCGAGTATCCACAAGTACTTTCTGCCGGGTTCTCCGACGACCGCCCATCGATACTCCGGATCGAGTTCGATGATCCAGTAATTCCCGTAGAACGGCCAGAAGAATGTTACTTTTAGCTTCGAGGGGGGCCCCGATGCGGAGGCGAGCTTGGCCACGCCTTTTGCCGAAATCACGCGCCCGTCCGCCGCTCGGCACTCGTTCAGCACGTCGATCTTTCCGTCGCTGCGCACCGAATAAGTTGCACTCGTGCCGGCGCTGCAATTGCGCTGAAAGCGATTCGGCAGCCGCGCAATCTCGTACCACTTTCCGGCGTAGCGCCCCAGGTCCACATAGGGCACGGCTTGAACGGCGCCTTCAGCAGGTTGGCCCGCAAATAAGCTCATGGAAAACACTCCCGCAAATAGCATCAGTCGCATAGAAGCCATGATTGACAGTTTCTTGGATGCGCCGCCCCGCGCCGGGGGCGCGGGAATCGCGCAATTCCCCGAACCGTCGGGCCGGCGCCGCTTCGAGTTTCAACCGCCATCGCCGTGGGACTAAGATGAATATGGGGTGGTTTTCTCCGCGAATCCGCCGTGCCGATTCGTCCCGAGTATCGAACCTATTACCGCGCCGACTGGCGGCGCTTGCGGCTGGAGATGATCGAGCGCGCCGGAAACGTGTGCGAATCCTGCCGGCGGCCCCACCGGATGCTGAATCTCACTCACCTTTCCGAAGACCCTGCCGACCGCTTGCGCCTCGCCGTCCTTTGTCCAAGCTGCCACTCGCGCCTGGACGCGGCCCGGCGCGTGGCGGCCACCCGGCGAACCCAGTCGTACCGCCGCGGCCAGATGTGGCTTAGCAAGGATCTGGAATTCGCCGCGCTGCCCGCCCGGCTTCTGCCGCTTGAATTGCGGCAACTCAAGCTGTTCGGCCCCTGAGACCGCGGACGCATCCGGATGACCCTGACTCGTCTGTTAGGCTGGCTGGTGAGGAAACCCAAGATGGGAACATCGGCCGCACAACTGATCCGCATACTCTCCGCCTCCATCGCGCCCGTAATCGTGATCTCCGGCGTGGGCTTGCTATTGCTAAGCATGACCAATCGCTACGGCAAACTGCTCGACCGGGCCCGGGATTTGCTGCGAGATATGGATGGCGCTGGGGAAGTGACGCGCCGCGGCGTTCTGGCGGAGCAGTTGCGCATTCTCTATCGCCGCGCGCGCATCCTCCGCCTCGCGATCATCCTGAGTTCCGTCAGCATCCTGTTTGTCGCCTTGACGGTAATCTCACTCTTCGCCGGCCAGGTGCTACAAGCTCAAGTCGACTATTTATCGGCGCCGTTATTTGGCTGTTGCCTGCTGGCGCTGGTTGGCTCGCTTTACCTGTTCATACGGGATGTGAGCATCTCGCTATCCGCGCTGGAACTGGAGATCGCACCGCGCGCCGGCGCGGCATGATCTGCCGCAGACGGCCGGGCTTCGGGATTTGTGAGTAACTGCTTTTCTTCCCGCGCCGTGGGTTTCTTCTTGAGTAACAGGTAAACCCCGTGGGCACGGCCCGCTTCGGCCGCTGCGGCTGTTGCGATGCCCTGTGCGGCCAGTTCCAGAACTCCTACCAGCGCACCGCCGCTTTCTCCAACCTCGCCTGACGACTGTAGATCATTTCAACGGCAAATGGTTCAAAACGCCTGGCCCGGGATGGATTTCGTGCATTAAGATCCGAATATCCTGTAGAATCGAACGGAGGCCGCCGGAATTCGGGGCAGCGCGACGCGACGCCGTACTGATAGGACGAATCCATGGCAAAAAGAACGCCCGGTCCAGGGCGTATTGAACTGCACGGATGGGACTCCCGCAATCGGGCCTGGTACGGGCCGGACGAACTCGCGTATTCGCTCACTGGCTGCCGCGGCCTGGTCGCAAAATTGCGCGAACTGCATGGCTGCTGGCAGGGGCGGTTACTGGCGCAGGCGCCCGGTTCGCCGTCGCTCGCTTTCTGCGTGCAACTGCGGGATTTGGGCGACGTTGGGCTGGCCACGCTGGACCTGGAGGGCTCGCCGGGCGGCCCTGTGGAGGCGTTGCTGATCGTCCCCGCGCAGCGCCGGGGCAGGATACGGCCCGAGCTGGCATTTGAATTTACCTCTTACCTCCGATTTCTGGATGGCCCCGTCAGCCAGGGTTCCGAGATCGCCATTCACGACCACCTGGAACGCACGCTCGCCGAGACACCCGATGGAGTTACGATTGTCATTTCGGTGGAGAATCATTTCATTTCCACCGAAGCCAATCTTCTCGCGGCGGAGCAGGCCGAAAGAATGGCGATGAGCCTGGTGGGCTGTATGCTGGAGAAGGATTCCTGCGCCGCAAAGGCGCAAGCGCGGTAAGAAGGAAGTTAGCCCCGGCGCCTCGGGACGCGCCGCTTATGACATCAATGGACGATATTCGCGACTTTCTGGCCTCGAAGCGCCTGTTTGTAATCGGCGTTTCGCGCAATCCCAGGGATATCTCGCGTATGCTCTACCGTGACTTGACGGCGCGAGGTTACGATCTGGTCCCAGTCAACCCCGCGGTCGCCGAGATTGAAGGCGCGCGATGCTTTGCGTCCGTGGCAGCGGCGGACCGCCCGGCGGAAGCCGCGTTGCTGTTCACCAAGCCGGAAGTCACCGAGCGCGTAGCGTACGAGTGCGCGGAGGCGGGTGTCCGGCTGATATGGATGTATCGCGCGGGCGGGGCTGGGGCGGTTAGCCCCGCTGCCGTTGCGTTTTGCCTGTCGCGCGGCATCCGTGTGATTGCGGGCGAGTGCCCCTTCATGTTCTTGCCGAACGCGGGGTTCCCGCACGGCATGCACGCCTTCTTCCGCAAATTGGTTGGCACGTACCCGCAGTCTGCCGCGGCAGCGCGGCTCCGTTAGTTCCGCGGCCGGCGCGCTTTGCCGAGAATTTCGCGAAGTTTTCGCGCCAGGCTGTCGCGGCTGAATGGCTTCGCTAGGAAACTCACTCCGGGTTCTACCACGCCGTGATGGTTCACCGTGTTCTCGGTGTAGCCGGAAACGTAAACCACTTTCACGCCGGGCCTGACTCGGCGAAGTTCCTGAGATAATTGCGTGCCGCTCATGTTCGGCATCACCACGTCGGTCAGCAACAGAGAGATCTCTCCGGGGTACTCCGCCGCCGTTTGCAGCGCCTCTGGACCGCTTGCAGCCACAAGAACGTTGTAGCCGAGTTGCTTCAGTATCCTCGAAGTAAGCTCGCGGACGCCCTGTTCGTCTTCCACCACCAGGATAGTCTCGTGGCCTTGCCCTAAGACAGTTTCCGGGCCGTCCCCGGACGCATCGGCGGCGTCGCTCACTTTCGGAAAGTACAGCTTGAACGTCGTGCCTTTTCCGATTTCGCTGTACACCCAGATATCGCCGCCGGCCTGCTTGACGATTCCATACACCGTCGCCAGGCCCAATCCCGTACCCTTGCCCCGCTCTTTGGTGGTGAAGAAGGGCTCGAATATGCGCCTCTTCGTCTCCATGTCCATTCCGTGGCCCGTGTCGGTGACGGCTATCATTATGTACTCGCCGGGTTCCACCCCAAGATGCGTCTTCGAGTAGGTGTCGTCAAGCGTAACCGGCGCGGTCTCTATCGTCAGGCGCCCGCCATTGGGCATGGCATCGCGCGCGTTGGTGCTCAGATTGAAAATCGCCTGCTCCAGGTGGCCCGGATCGGCCTTGATGTTCCCTACGTCCGGGTAAAGGCTCAAGTCGAGTTCCACATCTTCGCCGATCAGCCGCCGCAACATCTTCTCCGTGTGCAGCAGAACCGAGTTAACGTCGAACACCCGCGGCTGCACCACCTGCCGGCGGCTGAACGCCAGCAACTGGTTGGTCAGCGCCGCGGCGCGGTCGGACGCCTTCAGAATCTCCTCGGCGTACCCCCGAATCGGGTCGAGCGGCGAAACGTGGTCGAGAATCATCTGGTTGTAGCCGGAGATCACGGTCAACATGTTGTTGAAATCGTGCGCCACGCCGCCAGCCAGCCGCCCTACGGCCTCCATCTTTTGGGCGTGCATCAGTTGCTCTTCGAGGCGTTTGCGCTGGGTGATATCCGTGACGAAGGCCATGCCGAATAGTCCTGCGTCGGTCTGTACGTAGCTCAGGCTTACTTCTACCGGGAACTCCGTGCCATCCTTGCGCCGGCCGCTCAGTTCGAGGCCGATGCCCATCGGCCGCACCCGCGGGTGGGCGGCGTAGTTAGACCGGTCGGCGGTGTGCTTTTCCCTGAGGCTCTCCGGAAGAAGGATTTCAATGGGCTGTCCCAGCAGTTCGGAACGTGCGAAACCGAACATTGCTTCGGTCTTGGCGTTAGCCAGGACGATATTCCCGGTCCTATCCGCGCCGATAATCGCCTGGGAAGCCGATTCCAGCAGAGCCGGAACTAGCTGCTCGCTATTATGCAAAATGCTGGCCAAGTCCTTCCTGGCAGCGGTCCCCGAGCCGCCTGAAGGCGCCTGCGGATTAACTTCCATGACACCATCCCGTGCGCACCATTGTCGGACACCCCTTCTATGAATGCAAATGCGCTGCGCGGGATGCATGTTTGATGGGCTTCGCCGAATCCGCGCATGCGGCGCGGCGCTTCCGCGACGGCTCCGCTTGTGTCCAAGCGGGTGGAACCCATGCTATACTCGCGTTTTATGACTAACTCCGTCGCCCGGCATCATCATCACCACGCCTCCAAGCGACGGGCCGCGTCCTAAGCATATCCACACTAAATCGGAAAGGACGCCCGCCGCGAATGTGGCGGGTTTTTTTTTGCTTACGCGATGAATGTTGATTTTCAAAAAGCTGACGGATTGGCGCCGGCGGTGGTTCAGGATTACGCTACCGGCCGCGTCCTCATGTTGGGCTACATGAACGAAGAGGCTTTCCGCAAGACAGTGGAAACCGGTTTTGTGACCTTCTACAGCCGCTCGCGGAAGAAGCTCTGGCTTAAGGGCGAGACTTCCGGGCACCGGCTGGTGGTCAAGGAAATATCCACGGATTGCGACTGCGACGCCGTGTTGGTCAAAGTGGAAGCGTTGGGGCCGGGCGTGTGCCACGAGGGTTATCAGAGCTGCTTCTTCCGCCGGTTGGAAGATGGCGAGTGGAAGATTGCCGACGAGCGCGCCTACGACCCGGGCGCCGTCTACGGAGGGAAGAAATGAAGCTCAAGCTGGGCATTCCCAAGGGCAGCCTGGAGAGCGCTACGGTCGATCTTTTTCGGCGCGCGGGCTACGTCATCACCATCGGCAGCCGGTCGTATTTTCCGGGGATCGACGACCCCGAGATCGAATGCATGCTCATCCGCGCGCAGGAAATGGCCCGCTACGTGGAAGACGGCATCCTCGATGCCGGTCTCACGGGCCGCGACTGGGTGGAAGAAAATGAGGCCGATGTCGTCCCCGTGGCCAATCTGATCTACGCCAAGCAGAGCTTCGGCAAGGTGCGCTGGGTGCTCGCGGTGCCGGAATCCTCTCCCTTCCAATGCGCTAAAGACCTTGAAGGCAAAATCATTGCCACCGAACTGGTGGGGACCACGCGCCGTTACCTGGCCAGCCACGGCGTCACCGCCAAGGTGGAGTTCAGTTGGGGCGCCACTGAAGTGAAGCCTCCCATACTGGCCGACGCCATAGTTGAAGTTACCGAGACCGGCTCGTCCCTGCGCGCCAACAAGCTGAAGATCATCGACACGGTGCTCGAGTCGAACACGCAGCTGATCGCCAACAAACAGTCCTGGGAGGATCCGGCCAAGCGGCGCAAGCTCGAAGATATGCGCATGCTGCTCGAAGGGGCTATCAACGCGCTGGGAAAAGTGGGCCTGATGCTCAATGTGCACCGCGATCAACTCGCCGCCGTTTTGAACGTGCTGCCCGCGCTCAAGCGCCCCACCATTTCGCACCTGAGCGACGAGCAGTGGCTGGCGGTGAATACGATTCTTGACGAAACTACGGTGAGGGATATCATCCCGCGCCTGAAGCAGGCGGGAGCCCAGGGCATTGTGGAATACCCGCTAAACAAGATTGTGCTGTGATCCGGATACTCGAAAGCAACGAAGCGGGACGCCTGCTGACGCGCAAGGCTGCCCGTATGGCGGAAGCCGAAGCGGCCGTTGCGCCGATACTCGAAGCCGTACGCAAGCGCGGCGACTCCGCGCTCCTTGAGTACGCGCGGAAGTTCGACGGCTTTACGGGCCGCAGCGTCCGCGTCTCACAGAAGGAACTGCTCGATGCCCGCCAGAGCCTTCCGCCGGACCTCGTCAAGGCGGTAGCCGAGGCGGCTTCCGGCGTCCGCGCTTACGCCGAACGGCAAATGCCTTCGGAGTGGATGCGCGCCTTCAAGCCCGGATTGCACCTTGGGCAGATCGTGCGGCCGCTCGATACAGTGGCCGCCTATATCCCCGGGGGCCGCTATCCGCTTCCCTCCACCATCATCATGACGGTCGTCCCCGCGCAGACCGCCGGCGTGCCGAATATCTGCGTCACCTCCCCGAAGCGCATCCCCGAGGTGCTCGGCGTTGCCGCGCTGCTGGGGGCGACCGAGGTCTTCGCCATGGGTGGCGCGCAGGCCATCGCCGCCTTTGCGTTCGGCACGCGCACGGTTCCCAAGGCTGACCGCATCGTCGGCCCCGGCAACATCTACGTTGCCGCCGCCAAGAAGTTGCTGGCCGGGGAAGTGGGCATCGATTTTGTCGCCGGTCCCACTGAGATCCTGATCATCGCCGAAGACGGCGACCCGCGCCGCCTCGCTTCAGATCTGTTAGCCCAGGCCGAACACGACGTGGACGCTTCGGCCATCCTGCTCACCACATCCAAACGCCTCGCTATGGCCGTGGCCGCGGAAGTGGACCGGCAGCTTGCCGTGCTCCCTACGGCGCCCGTCGCATCGAAATCGATCGCGAAGAACTCGGCCATCGTAGTGGTCCGCTCTCTCGATGAGGCCATCGAACTCTCGAACCGCTTCGCTCCCGAGCACCTGAGCATTCCCGACGATACGCTCCTGGCGAAGGTGCGACACGCGGGCAGCGTTTTCGTGGGTCCGTTCAGCCCGGAGGCCGCGGGGGATTACGCCTCGGGCCCGAATCACGTTCTGCCCACCGCCGGCGCGGCTCGCCAGCGCGGCGGGTTGTCCGTTATGGATTTCCTGAAGGTCATCTCCGTGCAGCAACTGGATGAGCCGGCGCTGCGGCGGCTGGCGCCCGCCATCACCACTTTGGCGCGAGCCGAAGGGCTGGAGGCGCACGCGCGGTCGATCGACGTCAGGCTGGAACCTCGTAAACGCGGCGGCGGCCCGGCCCGGAAGGGTGGCGCAAAGTGAGAGCGCCCAAGCTCCCCAAAGGCGGCGTCAGGCCCCGCCCGGCCGTGCTCTCGATGGCCCCCTATTCGCCCCCCACCGCCGGCAGGATGGATAAGCTGCGCCTCGATTTCAACGAGAACACCGTTGGCTGCTCGCCCCGCGTCATTGCCGCGGTGCGCGATTGGCTCGACGCGGCCAAGCTTGCCGTCTATCCCGAGTACGGCGAGGCCAAGCAGACCGTGGGCCGCTACTTTGGCGTGGCCCCAGACCAGTTCCTCTTCACCAACGGCACCGACGAGGCCATCCAGGTTTTCGTGAACACCTACGTGGATGACGGCCAGGAAGTTGTGATCCTGAAGCCCGCCTATGCCATGTACCGCTTCTATTCCGAGGTCGCCGGCGCGCGCATCCGGGAAGTGGAATACCCCTGGCCGTCGCTCGAATTTCCGCTTCAGGCGGTGCTTGACGCGATCACCCCCGAAACGCGCGCGGTGCTCATTTCCAACCCGAATAATCCCACTGGCACGGGCGTATCGCTGCAAGGTATCGACCGCATCCTGCGCCGCGCGCGAAAGGCCGTGGTGCTGATCGACGAAGCCTACTACGAGTTCTCCGGCGTCACGGCATTGGGTCAGATATTAGACGCCCCGAACCTTTTTGTCTCGCGCACTTTCTCCAAAGTGTTCGGCATGGCCGCGATGCGGCTGGGCTGCCTGTTTTCGCACCCGTCGAACATCGCGTTTCTGCACAAGGCGCAATCGCCCTATAGCGTGAATTCGGTGGCCATAGCTGCGGCGTGCGCCGCCGTGGAAGATGCCAGTTACGTCCGGACGTATGTGGCCGAAGTGCTGGCCGCCCGCGAACTGCTTTGCGTAGGGCTTGAGCTCCTTGGAATCGCGTATATCCCCAGCTCGGCGAATTTCGTGCTGGGCCAGTTCGGAAAGCGCGCCATCGAAGTACGCGACGCGTTGCGCGGGCAGGGAATCCTGGTGCGCGACCGCAGCTACGAGGCCCCCGGGTGCGTCCGCATCACCGTGGGCACGCGCGAACAAACGCGGCGGCTGCTGGCGGCGCTGGAAGAGATTTGGAACCGATGAACAAACCCCTATTGGTTTTCGACATGGATGGCGTGCTGGTGGACGTGACCGAGTCCTACCGCGAGTCCATCGCCCGCACCGTGGAGCGCTTCACCGGCGTTCGGATATCCCGCGAGAGCATCCAGGACTACAAGAACCAGGGCGGCTGGAACGACGATTGGGAACTCTCGCACCACATCATCTCCCAGAACGGCGTCCAGGTTCCGTTCGATCAGGTGAAGGACTACTTCCAGGAAATCTTCCTGGGCAATGGCTCCGATGGATTGATCCTGCGCGAGCAGTGGGTCGCCAAGCCGGACGTGCTGGAGCGCCTGAACGAGCGCTTCCGCTTTGCGCTTTTCACCGGACGTCCGAAGGAAGACGCGCAGCTCACGCTCGATCGCTTTGCCGGCGCCCTCAAGTTCCACCCCATCGTCGGGATGCACGAAGTGGAGAATCACAAGCCGCATCCCGAGGGTCTGCTCCGGATCGTCACGGACCACTCGGGTGGCACGGCATTCTACGTGGGTGACACGGTGGACGACGCGCGCTGCGCGCGCCAGGCCCGCGTACCCTTCATTGGAATTGCGGCGCCGTCGAACCCGCGCTATATCGACCTCGTCTTTCTCTTTCAGGAAGAGGGGGCCTACGCCATTGTGGACGACATCAACTATCTCGAAGAGGTGTTCACGGAATGAGAAAGGCAGCCATACGGCGAGACACGCGCGAGACGCGCATCTCCGGCTCGCTCGCCATTGAAGGCCGGGGCCGATATGAAATCGCGACCGGCATCCGCTTTCTCGATCACATGCTCGAACTGTTCGCCAAACACGGCGGCTTCGATCTGAAGCTGCACGCCGAAGGCGATCTCGACGTGGACCAGCACCACACCGTTGAGGACGCTGGCATCGTGCTCGGCCAGCTCTTCTCAAAGGCGCTGGCCGACCGCAAAGGCATCAATCGCGCCGGCTACTTCGTGCTGCCCATGGACGAGACGCTCGCCGTGGTCGCCGTCGATATGGGCGGCCGTCCGGCGCTGGTATATAAGGATTCGGTAAGGGTCCGCATGGTGGGCGATCTGCAAGCGGAACTCGTCGAGGATTTCTTCGGCGGGTTCGTGCAGCACGCCGGCGCGAACCTGCATGTCAAAATCCTCTATGGCCGGTCGAGTCATCACAAGCTCGAAGCCATCTTCAAGTGCTTCGCGCGCGCGATGAAATTCGCCTGCTCGAAAGACGCGCGTCTCAAAGACGAATTGCCCTCCACCAAGGGGCTATTGTGATCGCGATCCTGGATTACGGCGCCGGCAACCTGCGTTCCGTGGAGAATACGCTAGCCGAAATCGGCTGCGAATACCAGATCGCCACGCGGCCCGAGGAATTGCGCCGCGCTCAAACCATCATTCTTCCCGGGGTGGGCCATTACGGCCAGATGATGCGCGCTCTCGATGCCATGGACGTGCGCGGCGCCCTGGTGGAACGCATTCGCGCGGGCGTTCCGTTCCTCGGCATCTGCCTGGGCCTCCAGGCTTTGTTCGAAACCAGCGAAGAGGCGCCCGAAGCGCGCGGCCTGGGCATCTTTCCCGGCGAGGTGCGCCGGTTTCCCGCAGGAGCCCGCACGCCTCAAATGGGATGGAACGAACTGAAGCCCCGCCCATGGTCGAAACTCGTGCGCGGCCTCGACGCCCGGCCGTTCGTCTACTTCGCCCACAGTTACTACGTTCCCGAAAACGAGCTCGCCTCCGCCACCTGTGAATACGAAGTGGAGTACACGGCCGCGCTCGAAGCCGGCAATATCTACGGCGTGCAGTTCCACCCCGAGAAATCGGGCAACGTGGGTCTGCGCATCATGCGGAATTTTCTGGAGGTCGCCTAGTTCCCTCAATGCTGGCGAAACGAATCATCCCCTGTTTGGACGTCACCGGCGGGCGCGTAGTCAAAGGCGTACACTTCGTCAACCTGCGCGACGCAGGCGATCCCGTGGAGCTCGCCGAACGCTATAACCGCGATGGCGCCGACGAGTTGGTCTTCCTCGATATCACCGCGTCGAGCGACGCGCGAGAGATCATGGCCGACGTGGTCGCCCGCACCGCGCGCAAGGTCTTCATCCCCCTCGCGGTGGGCGGCGGCATCCGCTCCATCGCCGACGCGCGACGCATCCTCATGTCCGGCGCGGATAAGGTCTCGGTGAACACCGCCGCCGTGCGCCGTCCGGAACTCATCACCGAGCTGAGTAACGAGTTTGGCGCGCAAGCCGTGGTTCTGGCCATCGACGCCCGTCGCCAGGGGCCCGGCAAGTGGCACGTCTACACCCGTGGCGGACGCGACGACGAGGGCATCGACGCCGTTGCCTGGGCCGCCCGCGGCGAGGAGTTAGGCGCCGGCGAAATCCTCCTGACTTCAATGGATACCGATGGCGTGCAGGATGGCTTCGACTGCGCGCTCACCCGCGCCGTCTCCCAGGCCACGCACATTCCCGTGATCGCCAGCGGCGGCGCCGGCAAGCCCGAACACTTTGTCCGCGTACTCACCGAAGGCTGCGCCGATGCCGCGCTCGCAGCTTCCGTGTTCCATTACGGAACCTACACCGTGAACGAGTTGAAAGAGATGTTGTACCGGCAGGGCATTCCCATGAGGACCGCATGATTTTTCCGTGTATCGACTTGATGGATGGCAAAGTAGTGCAACTGGTGCAGGGCAGGGAAAAGGCCCTGGAGGGTGACTCCCCAGAGGAGATGCTGCGCCGCTTCGCCGCCTTTCCCGAAATTCAGGTGATCGATCTCGATGCGGCGATTGGGCGCGGTTCCAATGACGATCTGGTCCGTATGTTGGCTTCGCGCGCGGCCATCAGAGCCGGAGGCGGCGTGCGCACCGTCGAGCGCGCCGTGGCCCTGGTAGAGCAGGGCGCCCGCAAGGTGATTGTAGGAACCGCCGCGTTTCGCGCGGCTGCCGCCGGGGAAAGCGCGGCTCCCGTCAACGCCAAGTTCCTGACCGAGTTGGGTGCGGCCATCGGCCGCGAGCGCATTCTGATTGCGCTCGATTCCAAAGACGGCAGCATCGTCGTCAAGGGCTGGCGCGAATCCATCGGACTCGCCGCCGAGGACGTGGTTCGTGAGATGGAGCCCTACTGCTCCGGTTTCCTGTGTACTTATGTGGACAAGGAAGGCATGATGCAGGGTACGGATCTGGAGTGGTTCCGCCGGTTGCGCGCCTCGACCGGCCTGGAAATCACCGCCGCCGGAGGCATTACCACCCTCGACGACGTGCGCGCCCTTCTTGCCATGAACGTGCATGCGGCTCTCGGTATGGCCGTCTACACGGGCCGGATAGCGCTTTCCGATTTGGCCGCGCTCATTTCCTGAAGCGCGAATGGGGCTATTGCCGGCGGCGCTAGTTCTCCGCTGGCCCGCTCCACGGCGCCCACTCGTTCTCCAGCAGTTTCGAGTATTCGCCCGAGGCGTATATCTCGAACCGGAAGTTAGCTTCTCCGATCGATAGATGCGGCTGCGACGCCATGTAGCACCGGAACGCCGCATCGGCGTAATGCTGGTAGTTGCGCAGGAATTCCGCCGCCAGAATTTCGATTCCCGGCGGTTCGGCGAACATCGCCTGCAATCCAGTGGCCCGCGAAAAAATGGCCGTGTAATCCAACACGCCCCAGCGGGTCAGTTTTTCGCGTACGCACGCCGGGGGTCTCTCGGTTAGCAGCCCCGCGAAACTCTGCTCCGTTACTCCAGCCGATGCCAGCGGCGGCGTTCGCGACGCCCATTCGGCGCACTGCTCTACCCACCGCATCACGTCCTTCCCCAGGTAGAACAACATCCGGATCTCGCAATGGCGCCCGTGCAACACGCGCCGGCTCAACTCCTCCCGCGAACTCCCATCCGCCGGAATTACCCCGGCCAGCATCAGCGCCGCCTTCGAGTTCTCAAGCAATACCGATGGCGGCGCGTTCTCGCTGAACGGATGCAGTATCAGCGGCGGCAGTTCCCAAATCGTTTCTCCTAACGGGTTCCCCATGGGCCTCCAAC
The DNA here is from genome assembly GCA_903925975.1 of uncultured Acidobacteriia bacterium. GTDB lineage: Bacteria > Acidobacteriota > Terriglobia > Bryobacterales > Bryobacteraceae > BOG-224. The sequence continues at coordinate 31,715 of CAIYHG010000187.1, forward strand.
TTCCTTATCGGCTTAAAAGGGAATGTACTTTTGTGAGATCACTACCCAAATCCACCCCTATCGCTATCGAAAGTCAACATGACATAGTTCTATACAGGTACTATGCTGAGTTTTACGGTGCTGTGATGCTGCGGGCTCTCTGGGAATCATTCAAGCGTAACGATCGGGGTCAGGGTCTGTCCGAGTATTGTCTACTCGCGGCGCTGGTGGCTTTGGTCGGCCTCGGCATTTTCGTTCATGCATCCGGCGGACTTCAGAGCATTTGGGCCGAAGCCGACTCTTCGTTGGCCGCTAGCAAGGCTGCCGCCGCCACTTCCGGTGTGGGGCCCGGCACGGCCGGTCCCGCGGCGGCGACCACTTCGCCGGGTTCCCGGTAGCCGCTTTTCCGCCCCTTGACGCATCGGTTTTCCCGCGCGCTCCGTTACAATGTAAATCCATGCCACTAAGGCGTTTACTGGAGCGCTACTTCGAGTTCGCGGCCCTCGGCGCGGATTGGAAAACCGAGATTCTCGCCGGCTGCACCACCTTCATGACGATGGCCTACATCGTTTTCGTCAACCCCGCCATCCTGCATGCGGCCGGCATGCCTCTGGCCGCCGTTACCGCGGCCACCTGCCTCTCCGCCGCGGCCGGAAGCCTCCTCATGGGGGCTTTCGCCCGCTACCCCATCGCCCTCGCGCCCGGCATGGGGCTGAACGCCTATTTCACCTACTCCGTCGTGAAGGGGATGGGCATTCCCTGGCAGGCCGCTCTGGGCGCGGTCTTCCTTTCCGGTGTTGCCTTCTTTGTCCTCACTCTGCTCGGCGTCCGCCAGTTGGTTCTCAATTCCATTCCCGTCGAGTTGCACGCCGCCGTAGCCGCGGGCGTGGGCTTCTTCATTGCCTTCGTCGGGTTTCGCAATGCCGGAATCGTGGTTCCGGACCCCGGCAGCACGTTGACCCTCGGCAATTTGCACGATAAAAGTACCGCTCTGGCCGTATTCGGACTGTTTCTCGTGGCGGCCCTGATCGCCTGGAAGGTTCGCGCCGCGATGCTCATCGGCATCCTCGGCACCACCGTCGTCGGGCTCCTCACCGGCGTGGCCAAGTGGAATCCGCAGACCTACCGGATGGCCGATCTGGCGGCCACCGCGGGCAAACTCGATATCTCCGCCGCGCTGCGGCTCGGCTTCCTCGAAATCGTCTTCGTATTCCTGTTTATCGATATGTTCGATAACATAGGAACCCTGCTGGCCGTCGGCAAGAAAGCCAATCTGTTCGACCGCGCCCACCGCATTCCCCGCGTCAATCGCATCCTGCTTTCCGATGCCACTGCCACCGTCGTCGGATCGCTCGCGGGAACTTCCACGGTTGTGAGCTATATCGAAAGCGCGGCGGGCGTTGCGGCGGGCGGAAGAACGGGCGTCACGGCCATCGTCACCGGCCTGCTCTTCGTGGCCGCCCTCTTCGTCGCGCCGGTGGTCGGCGTGATCCCCGCGGCAGCCACGGCGCCGGCTTTGATCATTGTGGGCAGCATGATGGTGGGGGTAGCTGCCGAGATTCACTGGGGCGATCCCGAGGTCGCCATCCCCGCGTTTCTCACCATGATCGCCATCCCGCTTACCTTCAGCATCGCCAACGGCCTTGCCTTCGGGTTCACGTCTTATGCGTTCATCAAGATTGTGCGCGGCAAGTTCCGGGAAGTGAACTGGTTCGTTTACCTGTTAGCCGCGTTGTTTGTGGCCCGCTTCGCGTATCTCGGGCGCGGGTAGGGCGGAGCTCAGTACGCCGTGCGGTCCGGCTTATGTATCCAACTCTCGAACGGCTGACCCGCCTTTTCGTGAATCACTTGGATCATCGGGATAGAGCGCTCCGAGTGCGGCGTCGCCATCTGCCGGTATATGAACGCGTCGTCGAATCCCGCGGCTCCGGCGTCGGCCGCGCTGGCGGCGTAAAACACCCGCGCCGGGCGCGCCCAGTAGATCGCGCCCAGGCACATCGGGCACGGCTCGCACGAGGCGTAAAGTTCGCAGTCTGAAAGTCTGAAGCTTCCCAACTCCCGGCAGGCGGCGCGAATAGCCACCATCTCCGCGTGAGCCGTAGGGTCGCCGGTTCGCGCAACCTGGTTGACGCCCGTGGCGATTACTTTCCCGTTCCTGACCACCAGCGCCGCGAATGGTCCGCCGTTTTGCGCCACGTTGGCGCTGGCAAGTTCGATCACCTGCTCGATCCAGGGGTTCATGGTTGGGGCCCGCACTTACACTAGCCTACAGGATTGCGGACCTCACTTGAGATGAAGCGCCGTCGCAAGCGGCGGGCCTAACGAAGGCCGCGCCGGCCTCAGGGATGAATCAATCCCGCCCGGATGGCGCAACGCACCATGCTCGCGGTTTCATGTACGCCGAGTTTCTCGAGTACCCGGCTGCGATGCGAATCCGCGGTCTTGTAGCTGATGCCCAGGCGGGCGGCTGCCTGCTTGGTGGACCTTCCATCGGCGATGAGGGCCAGAACCTGGCGTTCGCGCTCGGTCAAAGACAGCACCATCCGGACCGCGCTTTCGTCGGGAACGAAGGCGCCTGAGGCGCGGTCCGCATCCACGACGATCGCGCCCACATATCCGGCAAACCGGCCGTCTTCGAACTGCGGCAAAGCGAAATTCGTCACCCAGGAATACTCGCCGTCCGCGCGCTGCAACCGGTAACGGGACCGAATCGGTTTGCGCCCGGTGAACGCCTTCAGGTAGGTTTCCAGACACACGTCGCGATCGTCCGGGTGTACGCCCTCCGCCCAGCCGTTGCCCAGTTCCTCGCTCGCGGTATGCCCGCGAAACTCGGCGCATGCCGTGTTGACGTAATGAACCAGCGCATCGGTGCCCGCCATCCACATCATTACGGGAGCGGCATCCGCCACCGACTGAAAGCGCCGTTCGCTGGCTTGATGCTGCTCTCTGCTGCGCCGGAGTTCCTCTTCCAGTTCCGCGACTCGGCTGCGCAACGCTTCCCGCTCATCGTATTGATTTTCGGGCGACATATCCGTCTTCCCTCGTAAACTCCAGATGATAGGATACTCTTGCCCCGGCGTAAAGTACCAAAACCGATACAATTAGCAAAGGGAGGCGCTAAACTGCCCGCCGAATTTTCTTCAGTGAAGTTTTGGAACCTCTGGCGACCCATCCGGAAACAATGATTAAGGACCCGATGGCGGAACATGACCGGGAATCGGACGACGAACTTCTGCTGCGCCTGCACAGCGGCGATGAGCAGGCGTTTGCCGCCCTGTACCGGCGCCGTCAGGCGGCTATCTACCGCTACGCGTTGAACATGAGCGGTTCGGCCGCGGTGGCCGAAGATGTGCTGCAAGAGGTGTTTATGGTCCTGATTCGCGAGGGTTGCGGCTACGATCCGGAGCGTGGCGCCCTGTCCGCTTACTTGTTTGGAATCGCCAGAAAGCTGTTGCTCCGCCACTTCGAACGAATCCGGGGCAATGTGCCCATCGATGACGAAGACGCCGGGTCCGTCATGCTGGAACTGGCAGTCGATGGCAATCAGTTGAGCGACCTGGCCCGCAGCGAGGGCATCGCCGCTCTGCGCCGCGCCGTTCAGGCGCTGCCGCGCCGGTACCGGGAAGTGGTCGTCCTGTGCGACCTGGAAGAGTTGGACTATGCCGACGCAGCCCACGCGTTGGGATGCCCGGTTGGAACCGTACGCTCGCGCTTGCACCGCGCCCGGGCGCTGCTTCTCGAAAAGATGCAGGGCGAAGCCGGCCCGCGCCGCGCGGGAGCGCTGAACCCTATCAGGTGTTCGATATGACTTGTCAGGAATTCTGGGATTCGATGCCGGAACTCGCGCCTGACGGTGCGCCCGAGCTAGGTGAGCACCTGCGCGGGTGTCCGGCCTGCGTGGCCGTACTGGCCCGGCAGCGGCAGGTGGCCGCCGGGCTGCGCGGCCTCGCCGCGGAATCGCGCCGCGTGCAGGCTCCCGCCAGGCTCGAAGGCCGCCTCATGGCCGCCTTTCGAGGCGAGGGCGGAATGACCGAAATACCGCTGCGTGCCAGATGGTGGTCGCCGGTTGCGGCTTGGGTGGCGGCCGCGGCGTTGATAACGGCTGCCGCGCTGCTTTCCCTGCGGAGCAGGGAAGCCCAGCCTCTTCCCGCCACGGCCCCGCAGATGGCAGCGGTGGATTGGACCTTTGGGCTCGCCATTGAGGATGCGGGCGGCGGAACCGAGGAAGGCGAGTTTATCGCGCTGCCTAACGCGGAACAGCTTCCGCCTCCGGCTCAAGTCAACATGGTGCGCGTGGAACTTCCGCGTTCCGCAATGATTTCTTTGGGATACGACGTAAAGGCTGAAGAAGCCGGTGAGATGGTTGAGGCGGATATTGTGCTGGGTTCGGACGGGCTGGCCCGCGCGGTCCGGTTTTTGAATTAGTAGTGGCTCTGGCTCGGCCGGGGCGGGTTTTGAAGGTAGGATTATGAGGATTTCACTAGTACTTGTTGTTCTTTTCGCCGTGACGACTGGAGCTAATGCCCAGCAGCCCGGCCTGCCGCGGCCTACCGGACGCGGAGGTGGCATGTTCGACGCCGGCGCCCAGCGCGGACCAAGTCCGCGGCTTCTCGGCGCCGTGGCTGGTGCGCCGGACGACGTAGTCAAGAACGCGCCCTACTCGGCGGAAATCACCGCCGAGACCACGCAGGCGATTTCCGGCGGCAACCGCATCCGGCAGACCAGCAAGGGCAAGATGTATCGCGATGCCGACGGCCGCGTGCGCAATGAACTGGCTCTCGCCGGTTTGGGCGTACTGGCCCCCCCCGGAACCCTGCCCGAAGTCGTGTTCATCACCGACCCCGTCGCCGGGGTAAACTACGCCCTCAACGGGCGCGACAAAACGGCAACCAAGACCGTCTGGGCGCCTACCCAGCAAAAAGGGGGTAAGGCCGATGCGTCGAGTGCCGGCAGGTCGGGCGGTCGACAGACCGGCGGGCGCGCCGTCGCCAAGGCTGGCGCCGACGTCAAGACCGAGGCGCTGGGCAAGCAAACCATCGAAGGGCTGTCTGCCGAGGGTACTCGAACCACGCTAACGATCCCGGCTGGCGAGGTCGGCAACGAGCAGCCTATCCACGTAGTCTCCGAAAGCTGGTACTCGGCCGATTTGCAGCAGGTGATCCTGTCAAAGCACTCCGATCCGAGATTCGGCGAAACAGTGGTTCGCGTTACGAATATCGCCCGCGGCAACTGCTCGCCGGCGCTGTTTCAGCCCCCGGCCGATTACAAGATTCGTGAGAGCCTCCGCGATTCGGGTGGCCGGGATAATTCGCGAAACTAGAGGCCGCGCAGGCCGTGTGTGAGGTGGGGCATGCTTGAGCTTGCCCATCAACACCTAACAAGTGTCCGCCCCGCTCGCTTCTGCCCTGTCGACCTACCGGAAGGTCAATCCGATGCGCACGCCCCAAACGTGAGCCCTCGGCGCCCCGGGCTGTCCCCATGAGTGGTCGCGCATCTCCACCAACAATCCACGATTGTCGCGAAACCAGTAGCGCAAGCCTCCGCCGTAGTTGAACCCGTTTGCCGTGAAATCTCTGAAAACCAGCGAATACCCCATCGTGGCGAACGGGTCCAGTGGTCGCTCCTTCAGGAAATGGTAAAACCCGTTGATCGAGAAGATCCCAATCGCGTTCGACGCCCGTCCCACTGCCGGAACCGCGCCCTCGAGTTCCATGCCCGCGCCGATGCCGCGGTCGAGCGAACGCTCCGCGCCGCCGCCCGCCTCGTAGACGCTGCGGGTTGCGCCTCGCTGCGTCCACCCGCCGGGGGCGACGAACAGGTAGCCGCTGGTAGACTGCGCGAAAGCCGCGCCGCACAAGATCAGGGGAAGTAGCCAACTGCATTTCGAGAGCATTCTTCCCTAATGGTAACGGGAAACCTGATAAAACAGTGGAGTGATGCGCAGCCTGCCGCGCCGTACTTTCCTCGGGTTGGGCGCCGCCGCCCTCGCGCCGTCGTTCGCTCGAAGCGCCGTGCCCGCTCCTTCGTTGGTAAGGGCGCGCGGCATCCTCCGCGGCGGAACGCTCGGCAGAATCGTCTTCTGTCAAGTTCGCGCTCCGCGCCGGCAGATGCCCGCATGGGCCGGTTTCGCCCGTTCGGCGATGTCTGGCCCGTTTCAGAGCGTGATGGATTGCGCCGCCGGTTCCACCCCAGCCGTGAAATTCCACGGCGAGAAAGGCACGCTCTTAGTGACCGAAGCCGCTTGCCTGATCTTTCACGCCCCCCCTCAATAACCGTGTCGGGTGGGCGTGCTTTAGCGTGCCCGTAATTTCCCCGTTGTAAAATATGGGTGATGAGCGAAGTAGACGCTGCTAACCAGTCCGCACCGACGATGCCGCCGGCATCGTTCTCTTTGATCGTGCTCTCCTTGCGCGCTCAGGCGGAGATGCAATTGGGTTTGTTCTCCTTTGGCGAGGAGGAAAAGGCCGAGCCCGACCTGCCCTTGGCCCGGCACATGATCGACCTCCTGGCCGTGCTCTTGGAGAAGACCAAGGGCAATCTCACCATGGACGAGCAGCGCCTGACCGAAAACACTCTCACCGAGTTGCGTTTCCGCTTTATCCAGGTCTCGGACGACCTCGCGAAAGCCGCGGCGCAGAAAGCCTGATGGCCGCGCCTCCAATCCAGATTGTTGTCTTGGGCTCGGGTACCAGCGTCGGAGTGCCAACCATCGGCTGCGATTGCGCCGTCTGTAAGTCGATGGACGCCCGAGACAAGCGCCTGCGCCCATCCATTCTCGTGAAATACGAAGGCCGGAGCGTACTGATCGACGTGACGCCAGATTTCCGCGCCCAGGCTCTGCGCGCGCCCATCGAGCGCCTGGACGCCGTGCTCTTCACGCACGGCCACGCCGACCACATCCTTGGCCTCGACGACGTCCGTCCGTTTAACTTCCGGCAGAAAGACCCCATCCCGTTCTATGCGGCCCCCGGACCAATGGTCACAATCCAGCGCGTCTTCGAATACATCTTCGACGGCCGCAAGAAGGTGACGCATGTGCCGCGCCTCGATGCGCGCTCCATCGATGGCTCACCGATCGAGTTATTCGGCCTCACGTTCGAGCCGATCCCCGTAGTACACGGCTGCCAGACCATCTATGGCTTCCGCTTCGGCGCCGCGGCCTACCTCACCGATCACAACGAAATTCCCGAGGAATCGATGGCCCGGCTTACTGGTCTCGACGTGCTGTTCCTCGACGCGCTTCGTTACAAGCCGCACCCCACGCATTCCACCGTGGATCGCTCCATCCGTACCGTCGAGGCGCTCAAGCCGAAACGCGCGTACTTCACCCACATCGGCCACGACCTCGGCCACGAACGCGCCGAAAGCCTGCTTCCGCCGAACATCCGCCTGGCTTACGATGGATTGGAAATCTCCGTTGCGGGGAGCGCCTAGCCGTATGCGCGTCTACCGGAATCTCGACTCAGTCCCGGCCGGTTTCGCTCCCTGCGCCCTGACCATCGGTAATTTCGACGGGCTGCACGCCGGCCACCGCCTGATTCTGCGCCGCATGGGGACGCTCGCACGGGAACGCGGCTGGAAGCCCTCTGCGCTCACTTTCAGTCCGCACCCCACGCGCATCGTGGCCCCCGAGCGCACGCCCCTCCTGCTCACCTCGGTGGAGGAACGGGTCGAGCTCATGCGCGGTGAGGGCATCGAACAGGTCGTGATTCTTCCGTTCGTGCCGGAGGTGGCCGCGCTCACGCCCGAACAGTTCGGCCGGACCATCGTCAGCGCGCGCCTGGGGGCGCGGGCGATTTTCGTGGGCGAGAATTTCCATTTCGGCCACGGGCAGGCGGGGAACGTGCGCGTTCTCGAAGGGCTTGGCCGCGAACTGGGCTTCCTCACCGAAATCGTTCCTGCGGCGCGCTGCCGGGGACGCGTGGTCAGCAGCAGCTCGATTCGGGAACTCATTCGGTCGGGGAACGTATCGCTGGCCCGCCGCCTGCTGGAACGGCCGCACGCTCTCGCGGGCGCCGTCGTCGGCGGGCGCGGCGTGGGCTCGAAGGAAACCGTGCCCACGCTCAATCTCGAAACGCATGCCGAAGTGATTCCCGCCAACGGAGTCTATATCACGCGCACCTGGGATCTGGATCTCCCGCGCCACTGGACCTCCGTCACCAATATCGGCTACCGGCCCACCTTCGGCGATAGCCCCGGGCGCACCATAGAAACGTTTCTTCTGGACCCGCTCCGTGACGAGACGCCGGCGCGCATCCGCGTCCAGTTTCTCAAACGGATCCGTCCCGAAATCAAGTTCGAGGATTCAGGCGCGCTCAAATCCCGCATACTCCACGACGTGCGCATCGCTCAGCGCTATTTCAGGCGGGAGTGCGCCTGGTCGGGGCGGGCTGGCGGCGCGCAGTAAGCCTACTCGGCGCGGGTCGGTTCGAGCTTCAGTTTGGCGGCCACCACTCCCAGGGCATCGGAATCGAGTGGTTCGAAGCGGCAATCATCCCTAGGCTAGTGGAGTGCTTCACACGCTTTGAAGGTTATCCAGCTTCCTGCGGGCGCGGGTGACCTTTTCGAGAATGTCCCGGGCGGAGGCGGTCCAGATGAACGGCTTGGGGTTGTGATTGTGTCGGTCG
>CAIYHG010000188.1 GCA_903925975.1 uncultured Acidobacteriia bacterium
CCAAAAAGGCAATCAAATCAATGACTCGGCAGGAATAGCCCCACTCATTGTCGTACCAGGAGACGACTTTGAGGAAGTTGCCATCCATAACCTTGGTCAGTTGCCCGTCGACGATGGAACTGTTGGAGTTATGCAGCATATCGGTGGAAACCACCGGATCGTCGGTGTAGGCGAGGATGCCTTTGAGCGGACCTTCCGCGGCGGCCTTCAAAGCGGCGTTCACGGCTTCCGTTGTTGTCGGCTTTCCCAACACGGCCACGAGATCGACCACGGAAACGTCCGGAGTGGGGACGCGCATGGCGTATCCATCCATCTTGCCCTTGAGTTCGGGCATCACCAGTCCGATGGCTTTCGCGGCTCCGGTGGTGGTGGGGATCATGTTCAGCGCAGCGGCGCGCGCCCGGCGGAGGTCCTTATGCGGAAAGTCGAGGACGGTCTGGTCGTTGGTGTAGCTGTGAATCGTGGTCATCGACCCCTTCAGAATGCCGAAGTTGTCGTGGAGCACTTTGGCCACGGGGCCGAGGCAGTTCGTGGTGCAGGAGGCGTTGGAGATGATGTTGTGCTTGGCCGGATCGTACATAGCGTTATTCACGCCGAGCACGATGGTCACATCCTCATTCTTAGCCGGGGCGGAAATGATGACCTTCTTCACCGGTCCGCGCAAGTGCTTGGAAGCATCCTTGGCGTCGGTGAACCTGCCGGTGGACTCGATCACGATCTCAGCGCCAACCGAAGCCCAATCGAGCTCGGCCGGGTCTTTCGTGGCGAAGACCTTGATCTTCTTGCCGGCCACGCTGATGGAATCGCCGTCGGCGAAGACTTCGCCCTCAAGACGCCCTAGCACCGAGTCATACTTCAACAGGTGCGCCAACGTCTTAGTATCCGTAAGATCATTCACCGCCACGAACTCGATATCCTGGCGATGCAAACCAGCCCGAACCACATTGCGGCCAATGCGACCGAAGCCGTTAATTCCAACTTTAATGCCCATTTATTCTCCTAAGAAGACAGGATAACAGCATAGTCAGGCAGCGCGTAATCGGGTAAGTGTATCTGATTTTACGATTCGCGCCGCGAGCCTAACTGCACGCGCCGCAAGTGCGGATAATGTGGGGCGCTTGAGGGGATATCGGAGGGAGATTGCCGGGAGCCGCCGATCCCGTAAGCGTGTCACTATGCAGGCGCGCAAACAAAAGCCTTCCCGCGCGCGAACGCAGGAAGGCTTGTCAAGAAATTGGAGCTGAACCTTAGATTACTTCGCCCGCTTGGCGACGACTTCCTGAGGTCCGCGGCCCATGTCCATCGTGAGCTTAAGCTCATCGCCGGCCACTACGCCCTGATACTTCGTGGTCATTTCGCCATTCGGCGATGTGCGGACGACGTCGAATGAAATCTTGTCTCCGTCAACTTTGCCGTTCTTGATTTCGACCGGCGCGGGCGCGGGAGCGGGAGCAGCGGCATCGCCACCACGTCCGCCGCCTGCGGGCGCGAGGACGCTACCCGTCAGCGTGCTGCCTGCCGCCTTCAGATCGAAGGTTGTTTGTCTGGGCGCGCCACCGTTCCGGCCCGCCTGCTCATAAATCCATTTGCCCGTAACGGTATCGGCCGCCATAACGGCCATCGTAACCACGAGCAGAATCATCCCTGCGAAGAACAGCTTTTTGGTCATAGCAATACTTTGGCGTAGGGATGGCCCAACAATGTTACCGGCGTCCAATTAAGAAGCGTTCATTAAGGGGCGTTCCAGCTGCGTGGCCGGCGCCCCGAGGCTGTGAAGGTGTTGAATCGATAGACATTTTCCGCACCGGTATCGGGATCATCCGGATTGGTGCGCTACAGCCCAATTTTGCGGCGTTCGCAGTCGTGCCGGTTCGGCGAGAAGGGGATGGGTTTACGGCCGGGCGACTGAGACCCGCCGAGGGCCGCCGGAGCAATCGCTGGGACTGGAAAAGATGCCTTCATCGCTCCGGGCAGCAGACTCGCGCGCGGCGAGGCGCCCTACGCGCAGGAATCCGACCCCTTCCGGCTTTGGTAAGCTATTCCATTGATGACCATTGATGAGATCCGGCAGCTAATCAACCTGGCGTCCGAAACGGGGGTAGCCGAACTGGAGTTCCAGCAGGGCGATAACCGCGTCCGCATCCGGCGCGCGGGCTTCGCGGCCCCGCAAGAGGTCATTATGGCTCCGCCCGCCTATGGGGCGACGCCCGGCCCCGCTCCGATAGCAGCCCCAACCGGCGCGTCGGAAGAAGGCAGGCAGCCTCAGGCCAGAGCGGCCGACCCGAGCCTGCAACTGGTAAAGGCTCCGATCGTGGGAACGTTCTACGAAGGCCCCGCGCCCGGCGCCCCGCCGTTCGTGCGGGTGGGCGAGCGCGTCCAACCCGGTAAGGTCCTCTGCATTATCGAATCCATGAAGCTCATGAACGAGATTGAGGCGGAGGTTTCGGGCATCGTGGAGAGCAAACTCGTCCTGAACGGACAGCCGGTGGAGTACGGGGAGGCCCTGTTTGCCGTCCGTCCGGTTTAACAAGGTTCTGATAGCCAACCGCGGCGAGATCGCGGTCCGCATCATCTCAGCCTGCCGGGAACTGGGCATCAAAACGGTGGCGGTCTACTCGGAAGCCGACCGTTATAGTTCCCACGTGCGCTTCGCCGACCAGGCCATCTGCATCGGGCCGGCCAAGAGCGCCCGCAGCTACCTGGATCTGCCCTCAATCATCAGCGCCGCCGAAATCACTAATGTGGACGCCATCCACCCGGGATACGGGTTTCTGAGCGAGAACGCCGGGTTCGCGGAGGTGTGCGAGACCTCGGGGATCAAGTTCATCGGCCCCAGGCCCGACGTGATCCGCATGATGGGGGTTAAGGAGCAGGCGCGCGCCTACATGCGGAGCAAGGGCGTTCCGGTGCTGCCAGGGTCGCCGGGGGTGCTGGAGTCTCCCGAAGAGGCGATCGCAACGGCGGAAGCGATCGGCTACCCCGTAATTCTCAAGGCTTCCTATGGCGGCGGCGGACGCGGCATGCGCGTGGTGCACCGCTCGGCGGACCTGGCGGGATTGTTCGCGCAGGCGCAACAGGAGGCCGGTTCGGCGTTCTCATCCCCGAACCTTTACCTGGAAAAATACATTCCGGCGCCGCGCCACATCGAGTTCCAATTGCTGGCCGATGAATACGGCAACGTGGAGGTTTTGGGCGAGAGGGAGTGCAGCATTCAGCGCCGGCACCAGAAATTGATTGAAGAATCGCCCTCGCCGGCCGTTTCCGCGAGCATGCGGGCGGAGATTTCCGGGGTGCTGCGGAAGGCCATCGCCGAATCGGGCTACTCGAACGCCGGAACGGTGGAGTTTCTGATGGACGAAGCCGGGAACCTCTATTTCATCGAGGTGAACGCGCGCGTCCAGGTGGAGCACCCGGTTACGGAGTTCGTGACCGGCATTGATATTGTGAAGAGCCAGATCCGGATCGCGCAGGGAGAATCGCTGGCCGAGATTCTGCCGGGACCGGTCGAAATGCGCGGGCACGCCATTGAATGCCGGATCAACGCGGAAAACCCTGAGACATTCGCGCCCTGCCCCGGCCGCATCACCGGCTTCCATCTTCCCGGCGGCATCGGCATCCGCGTGGACACGTGGGCGTACACGGATTGCGTAGTCCCGCCATACTACGATTCGCTGATCGCGAAGCTGATCGCCTACGGAAACACCCGCGAGGAGGCCATTCAGCGCATGCGGCGCGCGCTGGGCATGTTCATCGTGGAGGGGATCTACACGTCAATTCCGCTGCACGAGAAGATCATGGCGGACGCGGACTTTCAGGACGGCTGCTTCGATACGACGTTTACCCAGCGGTACAGCCCCGCGCCCAAGGCTGGTTGACGCCGAGGGCTTGATTGGTTCGGCGAGTTCAGACGACTCGCGCGGTCAGCCGACTGTGAGGGGCAGCCGGAATGCGACCATCTCCTTCCCGTTGCGAACCAGCAGAATGTCGCCCGCCAGCACCGGGTGGTTCCAGGTCTTGCCCTCCATTGCCGGAAAACGTGCGATCTCGGTGAACTGGCCGGGGGTCGCCGCAACCAGCGCGAGTTCGCCTTCCTCCGACAAGACCAACAGCAAGTTCTGGTCTGGCAACAGGAGCAACTGGCCGTAGCCGTAGCGCCCGCCTTTCCACTTGCGCTTGCCGTCCTGGAGATCGAGGCAGGCGAGAATGCCCCCATCGAAGCCGAAGGCATAGCCGTTGTGGACGACAATGTCGTTGAAATAGGGCTTCAGGCCGTTCGACGTCCACACCTCCTCCGCGGTCCACCCGCGTGGTCCGTGTGCGACCGCTAGGCGGCGCGTGCCGAGCCCTCCGGTGGCGCCGCCCGTGGCGATCAGGACGCCGCCGTCGGCGGTAAGAGTTGGCTGCAGGATGGCGGCGCCCGGCCATGAGTGCTTCCAGAGCACGGCGCCGTCAGCCGGCGCGACGCTGGTGATGCCGGCGTCGGTCATCAGTAGGACCTGCGCTACTCCGTCGATAGTCAACAACTGCGGGGAACTGTAGCTGCCGCCGTCATCCGGGCCACGCCAGCGCGGACTGCCGGTGGCCCGGTCGTAGGCGGCGAGCCTCCCGGCGGCCGCGACAATGATGAGGTCTTCGACCGCAAGCGGTGAGCCCGAGAAGCCCCATATTGGGATCTTGACGCCGGTTTCGGACGCCACGTTGCGCGTCCACACTACGGCGCCGTTTCCGGCGTTGAGTGCGTTCAGGATTCCCGTCGCGCCAAAAGCATAGGCGCGTCCACCCTGAAGGGTCGGCGTCGCGCGAGGACCGGCGCCGCCATTCGATTCATAGAAGCGGGCTGCATCGCGGTGGGTCCACACTGGCCTGCCAGTGGTCAGGCTGTAGCAGGCAACCACTTCGAAGGCCCCGCGTTGCTCCTGAGTGTAGAGCAGGCCATCACCGACCGCGAAAGACGCCCAGCCCGGTCCGACGAGCCGGCGCCATAGCTCGACAGGCGGCGATGAAGCCCAGTCCGTCTTGATTCGCACGCCGGCCACGTTGTCGTCGCGATGAGGGCCGCGAAAGCCGGGCCAGTCCGCGAGGGCCCGCGCTGCGGCCACAGGTGGAGGGAGAGTTGCTGGTAGCGCTGCCCGAATGGCGGCCGGGGCCTCACCGCCCGGTCGGGGCGCCGGCCGTTCCTCAGGCGCCGCTCCTCTTGCCGATTCCGGTCGAGGGGCCGGTTCAGCGCCGGCTCGTTCCAGCAGCTTTTGCTCGGAAGTCTTCGCCCAACGCCAGGCGAACTGCGAACGGCCATCGGCGGTTACCCCATCGGTGCGCAGGAGAGCCCAGAGCCCGCAGGCAACCAGGATGGTCGCGACCAGCGTCACGCGTCGAAGTCCGTCAGCGAGGCGACTGCTGGCCAGCGCCCACACGACCAATGCAAGGCTTAGGACAGGGATAGAGTAGGCCACGAACATCATCCCCATCATTCCCCCCGCAATGGACTCATGGAGAATGCGCTGTGTTGCGACCGAAGCGGCGACCATCAGCGCGATTGCGCCCACGCGCTCGGCCCAGGGCGCCCGGCTGAAGAACATCCACCACACGAGGACAGCCACGCCACCCACAAGTTCACCAATGATCCCAACCATCATGGCCTCCGGCACGACAATCGGTAGTCCGTACCGGAGAAGCCACTGCAGCAGAACGGCGACAACGCCAGGCCACAGGCGGAGTTGCACACGACGTTCGCTCTTCGGTGTGGGCGCCATGGTGAAATAATACCTTCTCCACCGGCTCTTTGTTCTTATTGGTTTCACCGCTGTGGGTACGGCCTCGGCCACGGAGCGCGGCCTCACTCCGAAGGGCCGCCCTCCGGCGGCGCGCTGAGGGGGAGAGCGGGGCGAAGACTTTTTCGCAATGGCAACTGCGCGGGCGCCGCGTTAGGGGATTACATTGGGGGAGACGTGCCCAGACTCTTCGTTTTCGCCGTCCTGTCGGCTACGCTGGCCTACATTTCACGCGCTTCTCTGAAGACGCCCCGGTCCCATGGTTTCTACCGCTTCTTTGCCTGGGAGTGCATTCTCGCCCTATTCTTCCTAAACTTCATCGACTTGCGGCAGTGGTTCGGCAACCCGTTCTCTGTTCACCAGCTCATCTCCTGGTTCCTCTTGATTGGCTGTATCGTTCCGGCCGCGTGGGGGGCGCAGTCGCTGCGCACCCATGGCAGGCCGGATGCCGGACGACCCAGCGATAAGCCACTGTTCGGTTTCGAGAAAACAACCCGCCTCGTGACGACGGGCGCATTCCAGTACATCCGGCATCCGCTCTACAGCTCGTTGCTTCTGCTGGCATGGGGCGTGTTTTTCAAACGCCCGTCCTGGATTGCAGGCGCGGCGGCGCTGGGGGCGACGGCCCTTCTGCTGGCTACGGCCAAGGTAGAGGAACTGGAAAACGTTCGCTATTTCGGCGCCGCGTACGAAGCCTACAGGCAGCGCACCAGGATGTTCCTGCCGTTCGTGTTCTGAATGGAGGACGCGGGGGCTGGGCTGACCCCAGTACAGTTCAGTTAGCCCGGGTGGCGGCGACGGAGCGGTGACGGGGCGCCGGCCTGACGGCCGGGGAACCCGCTGGAGAGGGTTCGCAGCCAAGAGTGGCTGCCCCACAGAAGCTAAGTGAACAGTGTTGAGGCTAACCGGCTGGGGGCGCCGGGAGCATGTTGCGTATCGCGGCGATCCGCCAGCCGTCTGAGGTGCGCTTCAAGACGAAGCACGTCCACATGCGCCGGGTGGCGCCGCTGTTCATAGCAGCAATTTCATATCTTCCATCGGCGACGGCAATATCGGGGGAGAGAAAGCGGACCGATTCCACCGTGATGCTTCGGATACCGCCCGTGGTTTGGGAACTCGCCAGGGTACCCCGAACCACTTCGGCCCGGCCCTTGCGCCACTCGCCGGAGGAGACGAGTTGATCGGCATCGCCTGTGAAGAGCGCGGTCAGGGCCTTCTCATTAGAGGCCTCCCTGGCAGCGACATACTTTTCGATCACGGCGCGAACGGCGGAGTCCGCCCCGGTGGTCTGGGCGGTTAGAAACGCGACCGAAAACAGGCCAAGAATCAGGGTTCTAAGCATGTTTCATTGTCCCATTCCCGCGTGGTGGGCCGGCGCGAGTTGCGAAGAATGCCTGGTGCGGAAAACCCGATGGGACTGGGCTGAATGCCCCGCTGGGGACCGGGACAGCCCACTCTAGGACTCCGCATTTTGCCTGTGAAATGAAACCGGGACGGAACGTTGCAGTCGCCGCGGCGCCCCCACGTCCCCATCGTGGGAAATTCTGCCACGTCAGCCGACTCGGCGCTTCTTTCGCTTAGGCTGAGTGGATTGAACCGCCAGGCGCAGCCCGCACGCCTTTAAGACCGCGCCCAGACTCTCAAGGGATGGATTGCCGGACTTCGAAAGCATTCGATAGAGGCTCTCCCGGTTCAGTTGGGCATTGCGCGACAGTGCTCTGATGCCTCCGTTGGCCTCGGCGACATCGCGGAGGGCCAGAAGAAAGACGTGCTCGTCCTCGTCCGCCAGGCATGCGTTGAGGTAGTGGGCTGCCTCGTCCGAATTCTTGAGCGATTCGAGCAGGCTCTCCCGATACGGTTCGGTCTTAACCGTTGGCTTTGGCATCCAAATACTCCTTCCAATATTTTCTGGCTCGCAAGATATCCCTGGTTTGCGCCCCTTTGCCGCCCCGGCAAAGCAGGATCACCACCAGCGACCCCTCCCGCCCGTAGTAGGCTCGATAGCCGGGACCGAAATCGATCCGAAGTTCCTCAACGCCACCGCCAATGGATTTGCAGTCGCCAAAGTTGCCCAGACGGATTCGATTCAGGCGCGCTCGCACGATGCCGACGGTGCGAGAATCCTTCAACGACGCAAGCCACTCGGAAAACGGAGTCGAGCGGCCTCTGGCATAGAGGAGGATCTCAATCGGGTCCACACGTTCAACAGTAGCCTAAAAGCTACTGATCGTCAACGCCGGCCCCGGCTGCGGATTTGAGAGAAGCTGTTCCGGTGGAACTTAGTCCGGCCAAGCCCGGACGGGATCGCAGACTTTGGGGCCTGGCCCACTGCGGGTTAGAAGGGGAAGCGGCGGCGCGGGATTGTGGTCCCGTTGTTCTGCTGGCCTTGCTCGCCGGCAGGCACGGCTTGCCCGGCGCGCGGGGCCTGGTAGTTGCCGAAATCCAACTCGGCATCGGAGAAGGTGATGTTGCGGTCGAGGACCATCTCCACCGTGGCTCCCTTGTTCAGGACGGCATCGGGGCCGCGGGTGGCAAGGATGCCGATCAAGCCCGCAACCGCGCCGGCGCCCGCGCCGACGCCTACGCCAAGTCCAGGGCGTCCGGCGGCGCTACCGGCGATGGCGCCTACCGAGGCTCCCGCGCCGGCGGCTTCGCCCACGGTCCGCATGTCGCCGCCTTTGTTGCCGTCGCTCCTGACCACGCCTTCGGCGCGGTCGAGTTGGCCCGATGAAGCTGCGTCCATGCCGCCGATGCGGGCGTGGAAATCGCGCGTTACGCCGTTGGGCAGGGTCAGGTTATCGAAACGAATGTAGATTTCGCCCTTGCCCTTCACCCGGCCGGGCTTCTTGATCTGGGTCACCGTGCCGGCGACATAACTGCCTACCGGAATGACGATGCGTCCGTTCACCAGAACGGGAAAGGAAGTCTCCAGATAGACGCGGTCGCCTTCGGCCGAGTTCTTCGTGCTGATGCTGTTGATGAGAGTGAGGGGCACTTTCGCCCCCGTGGTGACCACGTATTCCCGGGGCGTTGCCGGAGTTTGCGCCACGTTGGGCGCGGGCTCTTGGGCCGCAGCCAACCCAGCCCCCGCCAGAATAATGCCAAGCACAGGCCGTAGATTCATCGAGGCGCTCCTACACTTCATTCTAGCCTGTATGTAGTACGTGCCCGAGGGCCATAAGGTTGCAGAGCAGCCGGCGAGTCTCGGGGCAGGGCGGCGGCGGAAGCGTTCCTGAAGCCAATAGCCGGGGGCTGACGGAGCGTAATCGCATCGAAGAAGACACGGGGACGGAACGTCCAGTCTAGACCGGTGGAACCAATTACTCCCGATAGGCGCGACGCGCGCGCCTGCGCCGTTTAGCTCAAGTACTTCTCGTACCACTTGAAAATCTGCGCCCAGCCGTCGGACGCGGCCGGCTGCCGGTAGGAGGCCTGCCCCGCGCTAAAGAATGCGTGGCCGGCTCCTTCGTACGAGTGAAACTCGTAGACCTTGCCGTATTTCTTCAGTTCGGCTTCAGTCTTGGCCACCTGTTCCGGAGAGGGGTTTCGGTCATCCTTGCCGAAGAGTCCGAGCAGCGGGCAGCTCAGGTCCTTGGTGAGATCGCACGGATCCGCCAATTGAACGGGGGTCACATTGCCCGAGCCTACGCCCCCGCCGTAGCAATCCACGGCGGCGTCGATCCCCTTCAGCTTGCATGCCGCGAGGTAGACCTGCCGGCCTCCGGAGCAGTACCCGATGATGCCCACCTTGCCGTTCAGGTTGCGCAAACCGCGCAGGTACTTGACGGCGCCGTCCACATCTCCCAGCGTGCGGACGTCCGGCATGCCGCCGGCGGCGCTGATGCTGGCGCTGTTGCCTTCGGGCGTGGCTTTGCCTTCGCGGAACTGCAGGTTCGGGGAGATGGCCACGTAGCCGCGGGCAGCGAACGTGCGGGCGATCTCGACCGTCCCCTCGTCCCAACCCGGCATGTGATGCACCACCACGACTCCCGGATACTTGCCCGGCGCCGACGGCTGGGCCACGTATGCGTCGATCATATCGTTCTGATGTCCACGCACCCGCACCATTTCGGTGGACATCGCCCTGTAGGTTACCCTGCCCGCCGGAGCAGGCGGCGCCGGCGCTTTGGTTGCGGGCTGCTGCGTTTGCGCGTTACCTGCCGCGCCAATCATCAGTCCACCAAGAACTGACGCGGCAGCCCCTGAAATGAGATCCCTTCGCCTTATTTCCTTTTGTCTCGGCTCATCGGAGCGCATGACGGTTTCTCCTTATTGGCAACTATGGCCTTAAGAGATAGTCTATTCCCGATTTCCGGGTAGTATTAGCGGATTGCGCATCAAATCGCGAGCGATGCGGCAGGGTTCTTAGGACCGTATCCGGTGGGCTGAATGGGCGTTGTGCGGAACTGAGTCGCCCAACTGCAGCGGCGTTCTATTCATCTGACGGCCAACTTGAGGCCCGCGGCGCTCAAGCGGTCGCCTACGGCCAGGCGGATTTCCGGGTCTGTTCCGACGTCGTAGGGCAGGAAGAAATTGATCTGGTAGAGGCCGCACCAGCCGGGGGCGATGCCGGCGTAGAGCACCGAGGATGAATTGAGCGGTTTGCCGTCGAGGTAGATGCGGAAGTCGTTGATGCGGTCGATCCAACCCGCATAGACGGGGATCTCTTCGGGCCTGGTGGGCGAGTGATCCGTGTGCCCCAACCCAACCGCGTAGAGAATTACGATTGCGCCTTTGGCCACTCTTGCCCCCGGCGTGATCAACGCGTACTCGGGCCAGTTCTGCGCGATGGCGTATTCCGGCGTAGCCGAGTTGGGAAAAAGGGCGGGCGCGGTCTCGGCGATGGAGATCTTCACCTTAGGGCCGTTCACGCCCTGGAGAACCACCCACACGGTCAACTCGGTGGCCAGCGCGTTGGGCGGCAACAGGAAGTTGACCTGCGTGGGCGATACGTAGAAGAGCGGCGCGTCGCCCACGCCATCGATCTTCACCTGCACTCCGTTCAGGGAATAGGGGAGCGAACCTCCGGCGATGTCCGCCGGGGTGAGCGCGCGCTCGGAAAATGCCAGCCCGGTTCCGCGGACGATCAGGATGGAGTTAGGGGCGAACGGCCCCGGCGCCCCATTGGCCGCGGCGACAATACCGGCCAGCGTGTATGCCGGAGCGGCGTGGAGCTGCCCGGACAGACAAAAAACGAAAGCCAGACTCAATAGGAGTGCTCGCATCGGAGTCCTTTGGACTTAAGCTAGTAGCCGGAGCGGGCCTAAATTCTCGAAAAAAAGGATGAGGGCGCTAGACTGGTAGTTACTACCAACGTCGTGAAGGATAGGGCTGGGTTCGCTGGCGGAAGGGTTTCCGGCGGGCGCCGGCGCCGTCCGCGGAAGGGCGGCGCGGGGAATACCGGCAGGCGTTCGTCTTTTTGGAACGGTTTTGCGTCTAAACGCATGGAGTCAGAGACTTGATCTTTCGGGCGGTTGAAGATGCCGACCTGATTCGGCAGGCTGCGCGCGGCAGCGTGGAGGCGTATAACCTCCTCGTGTCCCGTTGGGAGAAGCGCATCTACAATTACCTGCTGCGAATCGCCGGCAACCGTGAAGACGCTCTGGACTTGACGCAGGACGTGTTCTTGAAAGCGTATCAAAGCCTTCGCAAACTCGACGATCCGGAACGGTTCGCCCCCTGGCTGTACCGCATTGCGCACAACGAGGCCTACTCGATGTTCCGCAAGCGCAGGCCGGAGAGCGACGTGGAAGACGCCGAACCGGCCCCGGTCGGAGCGGAGGTGATGGTCGGCGGAAGTTCGGTATTTCCCATCGAACTGACCTTGGCAGTGAACGGCGCCCTCTCGCGGCTATCCTCCGATCAACGCGAAGCGGTGGTGCTGAAGATCTATCAGGGATTCAAATTCGAGGAGATGGCCGAGATTCTTTCGTGCCCGGTTTCCACCGTCAAGTCCCGGCTGTACACGGCGCTCGAACTACTCAAGGCCGAGCTGGCTCCGATTGGAGCACGAGGCGCATCATGAACTGCTCGCCCTTCGACCTGAGGGACTATTTTCTGAAGGAACTGCCGGCTGCCGGCGCGCGGGAGGTGGAGGGCCATCTCCGCGGGTGCGCGCCCTGCCGGGAGGAGTTGGACCGCCTGCGCATTGCGGAGGCGGCGCTACTGGCTTTGCGTGACGAGGAGATCCCGAAACGGATCGCGTTCGTTTCGGACAAAGTCTTCGAGCCTTCGGGGTGGCGGCGCTGGTGCGGCGCGTTCTGGAATTCGGCGCCGCGCCTGGGGTTCGCTTCGGCGGCCATGCTTTCGGGCGCGCTGCTCTTCCTGGCCCTCTATGGCGGGCCTGCGAGAACCGGGAAGGCGCCGGCCGTTGCGGTGGTCACTCCAGTTGCCGCCGTACAACCAGCCGCGATTACGGAAGCCGAGATCACGGCCCGGATTCAGGCCGCGGTTGAAAGTGCCATGCGCCAGAGCGAGGCCCGGCAGACGGGCAAGACGCAACAGCTTGTAGCCGATTTTCTCCGCCGCGAGCAGGATGACCGCAAGCAACTGGTGCTGGCGGATGAGACGATTCGCTGGCTCGAACGGCGCAACAGCAGCCTGAATATGTTGGCGGGCGGGTATCGCCGCGCGGGAGAAGCCCAATGAGAAAGCTTCCCGTTCTGGCTTTGCTGGCGGCCCTTGCCGGCGGGGGGCGCGGGCAGAACCGCCCCGAGGGTTTGCCGGCCGCGGTGGAGAGCGCCAAGCCCGACCGCGGCGGCATCGCCAAATTTGAGTTCGCATTCGAGGAGCGGCTGCGCAATCTCGATCCGCAGACGCCATTCATGCTGCTGGGAGCCACGGTGGGTATCTACCTGCCCGGCTACGGCGCAGTGTTCACGACGCCGCTGGACCTGATGAACACGCCGCAGATCAGCCCGTTCCAGCCCGTAATCACGAACCAGCAGAAGGTATCCGTACACACCCGCAAGGTGGCCCACCTGCCCATGATCCGGCAGTTCCTGCGCGAGCAGTTGGTGGCGGCGGCGCGCGCGCTTCCGGCGATTCCGCCGGGCGAGAAGATTGCGATCGCGATCCGCCTCTACTACCTGGAGTGGGAAGACAAAGCCGGGCTGCCTACGCAGATTACGATGAGCGCCGATCGGGAATCGGCTTTAGCCGGAAATATCGCCACGGAAGAACAATAAGTGACTCCCACGGATTTCAAAGGCCCCACGCCCCAAACGATTCGGCGCTCTCCGCGCATCGGGGAGATTCTCATCGAGCGCGGCAAGATCGAAACCGAAGACCTGGAGCGCGCGCTCGAACTGCAGAAGGAACGCGGGGATAAGCTGGGCAAGATTCTGGTGGACATGGGCTTGGTGGCGCAGCGCGATTTGCTGGCCGCGCTCGCCGACCAGCTCGACATTCCCATCGCGCCGGTGGATCAGCCGCCACCCGAGGCTCCGGAGATCGAAGGCCTTTCGCACCGGTTCCTGCGGCAGTGCCGCGTCTATCCCGTGGCGCTGGCGGGCTCCACGCTGACCGTGGCCATGGCCGACCCGCTCGATTTCGATACGGTGGCGGCGTTGCGCGCGTATTCGGGGCTGGAGATCCGGACGGCGATCGCTTCCGAACAGGAAATTCTGGACGCGATCGACAGGCATTACACCGAAAGCGAACGTACGGCGGCATTCGGCGAAGGCGAAGACGAGCAGGCAACGGCGGACCTCGAACACCTGCGCGACATGGCCAGCGAAGCGCCGGTGATCCGCATTGTGAACGCGATGATCGCCGAGGCGATAGAGAAGCGGGCGAGCGACATCCACATCGAGCCGTTCGAGAAGGAATTTCGCGTCCGCTACCGCGTGGATGGCGTGCTGTTCAACCAGGAGCCGCCGCCGCGGGAACTCAAGGCGGCGATTATCTCGCGCCTCAAGCTGATGGCGAAGCTGAACATCGCCGAGCGCCGGCTTCCGCAGGACGGACGCATCAAGATCAAGATTCTGGGCCGCGAAGTGGACCTGCGCGTTTCCACCTTGCCGACGCTCTACGGCGAGAGCGTGGTGATGCGCCTCTTGGATCGCTCGGCGGGAGATTTCTACGACCTGCAGCGGCTGGGCTTCGACGCTTCCATGCTGGCGCGGATGGAGCATTTCACGAGCATGCCGCACGGCATCTTCCTGGTGACGGGACCCACGGGCAGCGGCAAATCGACCACGCTCTATTCGGCGCTGAAGCGCATCAACCTTCCCGATCGAAAAATCATTACCATCGAAGACCCGGTGGAATACCAGATGGACGGGATCAACCAGATTCACGTGAACCCACAGATCGGGCTGACGTTCGCCTCGGGGTTGCGGCATATCGTGCGCCAGGACCCGGACGTGATCATGGTGGGCGAAATCCGCGACCGCGAGACGGCCGATATCGCCATCCGCTCGGCGTTGACGGGGCACCTGGTGTTTTCCACGCTGCACACCAACGATGCGCCGAGCGCCATTACGCGCCTCACGGACATGGGCGTGGAGAATTACCTGATCACGTCGTCGCTGGTGGCGGTGCTGGCGCAGCGGCTGGTGCGCGTGATCTGCGCCAACTGCCGGGAGGCGGCAGCCCCTACGCTAGCGCCCAACGGGGAGACCATACCGACATTTCGCGGCAGAGGCTGCGAAGCCTGCCGCGGCACGGGCTATTCTTCGCGCGTCGGCATCTTCGAAATGATGGATTTGAACGACGAAATCCGGAAGCTCATCATGCGTAACGAGGACGCGAGCGCGCTCACCGATGCCGCCCGGCGGAACGGCATGCACAGCCTCCGTGAAGACGGCTGGAAGAAGATCCGCGACGGCGTAACCACGGTGGCCGAAGTGATGCGCGTGACGCAGGAGTTCTGAGCGCGGGCTTCGCGGGAAATGTGCTACAATGTAGCACATGAAGAAGGCCTCCATTCGTGAGCTGCATATTCGCACTTCCGAACTGGTGAGGGAGGCGACGGGCGGGTCTGTGATCGTGATTGAGAGCCGCGGCGAGCCCGTCGCGGAATTGCGCCCTCTCACGAAGACTCGCGCGAAGCCGAAGCTTCCGGATATGTCGCATTTCTGGAAGGAATATCCGCAGGTTCCGGGTGACAGCGGGCGCTACCTGGAAGAAGATCGCTGAGCGGTATGTACCTCGACTCGGCGTACATCGTTAAGTTCTACGCAAACGAACCGGATTCGCCGGCCGTGAGGAAACGGATTCGAGCGGCCAAGTCATTGGTATGTTCGGCCTGGTGCCTGGGCGAGGTCAGTTGGGCTCTACACCGGCACCTGCGCGAAGGGCACCTGGAAGCCGCCCAAGTTCACGAACTCGTACGCACCTTCCTGGAGCATGTGGATGCAGGCGTCTGGACTCTGGCTCCGGTGAGCGAGCGGATTCTCCGCCGTGCGGCGTCGCTGCTCAGCTCGGCGCCCGCCGATGTCTATCTGCGCGCGGGAGACGCCGTCCATCTGGTAACGGCCCAGGATATGGGCGAGCGGGAAGTGTGGACGAACGACAGGCATATGCTGGCCGCCTCTGCGTATTTCGGGCTGCAAGGCCGTTCGGCATGAGAGAGGCCTTCGTCTTTTCCAGCCTCGCTCGCGTCTACTCACATGGAGCAGAAGACTTGCCCATAGCCGCCGCCACACCAACGAGCCAACCGGGGCGCATTGTTCAGCGCCGGGGCTCCCACCGCTTTTTGTGGTTCATCTCCGCGTCAAAGGAAGCCCGGGGGGCGCGTTAATGGCAACGTTCTTCTTCCGCGCGGTCACTTCCGACGGCAAGATTCGCACGGGCAGTTTGAGCGGCGATACCGAGAAAGCGGTGGCGCGGGAACTCAGCGCGCAGGGGCTCACGCCGGTCTACGTGGGCGTTGCGCCTAAAGGCGGCTCGCTTGAGATCAAGCTGCCTTCCTTCGGCGGAGGCAAGCGCCGCGATGTCCTGTTCTTCACCCAGGAACTCTCCACTCTGCTGAACGCCGGCGTTCCGCTTGACCGCGCGCTTTCGATCACCGGCGAGTTGACCGAACACCCGGCTTTCCGCTTGATCGTCCTGGACACGCTACGCGTGTTGAAGGGCGGACGCTCGCTGGCAGATAGCCTGGCCGCGCACCCGGAACACTTTTCCGATCTCTACGTCAACATGGTGCGGGCCGGAGAGGCCTCGGGCGCGCTGGCGACGATCTTTGAGCGGCTGTCCGAGTTCGAGCGCTCCCGCGACGATTTGCGGAACTACATCATCTCGGCGATGATCTACCCGGCGCTGCTGGCCTTTGTGGGCGTGGCCTCGATCTTCCTGTTGCTGAATTTCGTGGTGCCGCGCTTCGCCCTGATCTTCGAAGGGTCCACGATGAAGATTCCCGTTCCGACGGCCATCATGCTGGCGGCGAGCCGATATGTGCAGGCGTACTGGTGGGTAGCCGCAGTGGCTATCGCGCTGGCGGCGGCCGGGTGGCGGGCCTACATACGCACCCCGGGCGGCCGCGCGTGGTGGGACATGGCGCGCCTAAAGCTCCCCATGCTGGGCGACGCGCTATTGAAGGCCGAGACGGCGCGCTTCGCTCGCGCGATGGGCACGCTCGTGGCGAACTCCGTTCCCCTGGTGCAGGCCCTCGGCATCGCGGCGGCAACGTTGAATAACCGGACGATAGCGAAATCGCTCGACGCCGTGGCGCAGGGCGTCAAGCGGGGAGAAGGGATCGCGGCGCCCATGCGCCGTGCGGGCGTCTTTCCGCCTTTGGCCGCGCACCTGCTGACGGTGGGCGAGGAAACCGGGAGACTCGACCATATGTTTGCCCGGATGGCCGATATTTACGAAAATGATACTCGAGCCTCCATCAAGCGTTTCACGTCGGTGTTCGAGCCGGTCGTGATCCTTGTGATGGGAATCATGGTGGGAGCGCTCATTCTGAGCATGTTGCTCGCAATCACGAGCATTAACGACGTGGCGGTATAACGCAATGAACCGAGACAAACGAAATCGACGGCGCGCCGGCGTCACCCTCATTGAAATGCTGGTGGTCGTTACGATCATCGGGCTGTTCGTCGCGCTGGTGGGGCCCAGCCTCTGGAAGAAGACCGATGCGGCCAAGGTCACTGCGGCGCGCACGCAGATGATGAACTTCATGACGGCGCTGGGGACGTATAAGCTCGATACGGGCGGCTTCCCCACAACCGAGCAGGGCCTGAGCGCGTTGCGCGTGCGCTCGGGGGACAACCCCCAGTGGGCCGGGCCGTACATGCCTCAGGACATACCCAAAGATCCGTGGGGCCACGAATATGTCTACAAGTTCCCCGGCGAACACGGCGATGAACCGGAAATCACCTCCTACGGACAGGACGGCCAGCCCGGCGGAGAAGGATTGGCGGCGGATATTGTCAGTTGGAAAAACCAGTAAGCGCGGCGCTCGCGGCATCACGCTCATCGAGATGCTGGTTGTGCTCACGGTGATCGGGCTGCTGGCGGGCATCTCGTTTCCATCCCTCTCGGCGGGCCTGGATAGCGTGCGGCTCACCTCGGCGACGCAATCGGTGGCCAGTTTCATCAACGCCGCCGTGGACCGTTCGGAACGCCATCAGGAAGCCGTGGAATTGGTGCTCACTCCAGGGCATAATTCGCTATCCGCGTATTCCAACGATTCCGCCGCGCCGCGCGAACTCCAACTGCCCGAAGGCATCGTGATTGAAGCGACGCTGCCTCCGCTGCCGGACGAGGCCGACCTCACCCGGCGCATCCTCATCGTTCCCGGCGGAGCTACGCCAGGGATCGGTATCCAGTTGGTGAACAAGCACGGCTCGCGCCGCTTGGTAAAACTCGACCCGTTCACCGGCTTTCCGCGCGTGGAAAGCGTCATATCGAAGTGACGCGCCGCGGCTTCACCCTCCTCGAAATGCTGGTCGCCACCACCATCATGGCGATTGCGGTGGTCGGCTTGATGGGCGGCCTTTCCACTTCCGCGCGCAATGCCGCGCGGCTGCGGAACTACGACCGCGCCGTCCAACTGGCGCAATTGCGGATGAACGAACTGCTGCTCGACGACGAACTGCCGCTTGCGACCGAGATCGGGGGCGAGTTCGACGAAACGGTGGATGGCGGCGTTCCTTCGGGCTGGAAGGCGCGTCTGAGCCGGTTTGAGATGCCCCCATTTCCCGCTGCGGGCCAGTTGGCGCTCGACCGGCTGGAACTGGAAATCTGGTGGATGGAGGGCAGCCAGCGCCACACGCTGGCGCTCGATGGGTACCGGCGGCGCGTCCTCAGGCAGCAGGACATTCCTCCCTCGGGGGCGCCCCAATGAAACCGCGCGGAAGAGAGGCCGGCGTCACGCTGGTAGAGGTTCTGATCGCGGTGACGCTGCTCAGCGTGCTGAGTGTGGCGATGCTGTTCGCCATGCGCATTGGGTTGAACACGTTCGGCAAGGCGAGCGCCAAGCTAATGGAAAACCGGCGCGTGGCCGGCGCGCAGCGCATTCTGTCGCAGCAGATAGAAGGCGCCATTCCGGTGACGGCCCACTGCGCCACGCCGCCTGGAACACCGGGCGGAACGGTGAACTTCTTCGAGGGAGATGAGCAGACGCTGCGCCTGGTATCGGCGTTTTCCCTGGACGGCGCCTGGCGCGGCCAGCCGCGGATTCTGGAATTTGCGGTCATCCCCGGCGAGGAAGCGCGCGGGGTGCGGCTGATCGTCAACGAACTGCCTTACACGGGGCCGATGTCAGCCGGCGCGCGCTGCGACGCTATTCTGCTTGACCCGGTGACCGCCACGGCGCGCCCGCATTTCCGGCCGGTAGTCGCGGGGCCGCAGTCTCTCGTGCTGGCCGATAATCTGGCCTTTTGCCGCTTTCGCTTTCTTTCGCAGCCGCAGCCCGGCGTTCCCTCGGCCTGGTTCCCCGAGTGGGTTCCGGCGGCCTGGCCGCGCGCCGTCCGGATTGAGATGGCTCCGCTAAAGCCAAACCCGGCTCAACTCCAGCCGATTTCGGTCACGGTTCCCCTACGCGTATTCCGCAATTCGCAGGAGCCCTATGCCGATAACTAGACGCACACGCGGGAGCGCGCTTCTGACCGTGCTGTGGCTTTCGGCGGCACTGGCGGCCATCGCGTTCGCGCTGGCAAGCACGGTCCGCAGCGAGACGGAACGCGCCTCTACCTCGCTCGATGGCACGCGCAGTTATTACCTGGCCGCCGGCGCGCTGGACCGGGCCTCGCTCGAATTGCTCTGGTCCGCCCGAAACCGGGGCGCCGGCCCGATCCCCGCGGGCGCAACCCGGGTGAATTACGAGTTCCCTTCCGGAACCGCCGAGGTGGAGATCATCCCGGAGGCAGCCAAGCTGAACGTCAATTCGGCCCCGCCGGGCGAGTTGTACAACCTCGGGCTTGCGCTGGGTCTGGATGCAGCGCGGGCGCGCGAGATCGCCGAAGCGATCGACGATTGGCGGCGGCCGGCGGAAAGTTCCGCATTCGACCCATATTATCTTTCGCTGACGCCGTCTTTCCGGGCCCCGCACGCGTCTTTTCAGGAGATTGAGGAACTAATGCAGGTGAAAGGCATCACTCCGGAACTCTTCTACGGCGCCTATATCCCCGAGCAAGATGGGGAGGGGCGGACCCGTTTGGTCCGCCGCGCCGGGCTTGCCGAGTGTCTTTCGATTTATGCATTGGGCGGCGTGGACGTCAATACGGCTGCTCCGGCCGTGATGGCCGCCGTCGGGATGACTCCGGATGCGATTCAGGCCGTGATGGAACACCGCCGGATATCTCCGATCACGGCGCAGGAGTTGGCGCTGCTTCAGGCCAGCCTGGGAAATTCGGCTGGCAGGTTGCGCATCGGAGGCAACTCGATTATGACCTTGCGGGCCACTGCGCGGATTCGCACCGGCGACGGCCGCCTTTCCGATTTGCGGCGCACGGTTGCCGCACAGGTGAAGTACATGCCCGCCGGATACGAACCGATTCGCATCCTCCGCTGGTACGACTCCGCGTGGAGTAACTGACGCCGCCATGCCGCTCGAACTCACACTTCCCACACAGATTCGCTGGCTCGCCCGATTCGGCGCGGCGGTAGGAGTTGAAGTGGGCCCGGCCAACCTCGAAATTGCGGCGGTGCGGGTGAGGCCGAACCGGGTTCAGGTGCTGGGACGCACGACCATTCGCGATTACGCGAGCCGTCCCGCGGCCGAGTGGGGAGCCGAATACGCGCGCTTTGCGCAAGGGGCCGGAGCGGGCCACCTGGACGTGACGGCACTGCTCCCGCGCCGGGAAGTGATCGTGCGCCAACTGGCGCTGCCCGGCGTTGCTCCGGGCGATATGGAAGGCGCGATTCGCCTCCAATTGGATTCACTGCACCCGTTCGGCGAAGACGAAATCGCATGGGGTTGGTCGCCGGCCGGCCGAAATTCCGCGCTGGTCGGGATTGTACGCCGGTCCGTTATGGAGCGGTATCTGCGGCTGTTTACCGAGGCGGGCATTCCGGTTTCCCGCTTCACCTTCTCCGCGGCCGCCATGCACGCAGCCGTTCGGCTGAAGAACTCCTCGTCAAGCGACGGCTACGTCGCCCTTGGCGAGACGCAGGCCGGAACGATTGAGGCCTACGGCGAAAGCGCCGCGCGCCCCGCCTATTCGGCGGTCTTCGAAGCGCCGGCCGAGCGCGCCGCCGCACTGGCTATTTCCGAATTGCGCCTGCCGCCGGAAACCGCGCCGTTGCGCCTCGATCAGGCGCTACCGCGGGCCGAGGGCGCCGGCGCCGACAAAGATTTCTCCCGCAACGCACTGCCGTATGCAACGGCGCTCGCCGGGGCTTGTCCCCGGCTCGCGCCGGCGGCGAACTTGCTTCCGCAGGAACTGCGTACGTTCCGCTCGCGGACGGCCTTGTTCCCCACCCTGGCTCTTGCCGGCGCGCTCATGGTGTGCGTGGCCGGGTACACGGCGTGGTCACAAATCTCCGAACGGCGTTACCTGGACCAAATCGAGGCGGAAATCGCCCGCTTGCAGCCCATGCAGCAACGGGCTGGTAACTTCGACCGCGAAACGGCGAGCGGCCTCGCGCGGGTTCAGTTCCTCGACCAATATCGCAACCGTACGCGAGCCGACTTGGATACGCTGAAGACCTTGACGCGCCTGATCGAAGCGCCAGCCTGGACGAACACGATCGATCTCACCCGCGATTCCGTGCGGCTGCAGGGCGAGGCGCCGCAGGCGGCCGCGCTGTGGAAGATTCTCGACGGCTCCCACGTCTTCGCGAGTTCGTCGCTCGACTACAACCAGCCCGCGGCGGGCGGCGGAGAGACGTTCATCATTCGCGGCAACCGCGAGGTGGCGAAGTGAACCGCTCCCGCCTGCTGTACCTCATCGCCGGCGCGCTGCTCCTGGCCGTCATCGTGAGATACGCTTTTCTGAATCAGGACGCCACGCAGGTGGTGAAGCCCCAGGAATCCGCGCCCGCGGCCGAGAAGCGGCTGGACCGCATTCGCCGGATCGCGGCGTCCGTCCCCCGGGAAAGAGGAGCTTTACCGGAAGGCCAAAGCGGAATTGGCGGAGCGCGAAAAGGGATTACTCGCGGCCGAAAACCAACAACAGGCCCAGGTGACGCTACTGCAGGCAGTGCAGGACACCGCCCTCGCCAACCAGATTGAAATCCGCGGCAGCCAGGAGTTCAGGCAGCAGGGGCTCAATGCGGATTATGGCGAAGTGGCCGTGGGCGTCACGTTCACGTGCGGAATCGAGCAGTTGGTGAATTTTCTGGCGGCCCTTGGGAATCAGCCCGCCATCCTCGCCACAGACCAGATCCACATCTCCGGCGGCGGCGACAAGAAGAAGAATCTTCAGGTGCGCATGAGCGTTTCGACGGTTGTGCCCCGAAAACTGATTCCCGAAAAGAAGGGAGTGGCCGGATTTTGAGTCGAAAGCTGTTAATCCTGAATCTGGCGCTTGCCGCGGCGGTGGTTTACGCCGGCTTTCAAATACGGGACCTAGCGCAAGCCGGGAAGGCCCGCGAGGCGGCAGCCCTAAACCGGAAAGTTCCGCCGGTTCCGCCCGCGCCGTTTAGTTCCGCGCCGGTCCCGCCGCCGGTGCTTCCCTCGGAGTACGCCGACATCGCGCAGAAGATGCTCTTCGACAAATCGCGCGATTCGACGGTGGTGATTGAAACGCCGCCCGCGCCTCCGCCCAAGCCGGTTCCGCCGCTGCCTCTCTATCACGGGCAGATGAACCTCGGCGACGGCGTGCTGGTGATTCTGAGCGAATCCGCGAGCGCGCCGCACAAGGGCATTCACGTGGGAGAAACGATCGGCGCTTTCCAGTTGGTTGAAGCGACCCGGCAGGAACTGACGTTCGCGTGGGAAGACAAGGTAATTCGCAAGAACGTGGCGGAACTCAGGGATAGCGGAGGTTCGGGCGGCGCGCCGCCTGCCGCAGCCCCCGAGCAGCCCAGGGCCGTCGCCGCTCCCGTGCCTGCCGCGAAAACAAACGCCGGCCCGGGCGTTGAAACCGGGGCGGGCATCAAGGCGTGCAGTCCGAACGACGGCTACCCGGACGGCGCGGTAGTGGACGGATACCGCAAAGTGGCGGTCAATTCGCCGTTCGGAGTGATGTGCCGCTGGGAAGCGGCGCGATAGTGATTTGCTTAGTCGAGGGCGGGCCCGGCCTGCCCGGAGATTGGAGACGAAAATGAAGCTGGTTATCGCTTTTCTGGCGCCAATTCTGGTGATCTCGGCCGCTGCGCAAACCGCGAAGAAGAAGGCTCCCGCGAAGGCCCCGGCCGCGAAAGCAGTCGCTGCGCCTAAGCCGATCGAAATCCCGCGAGGGGCCGTGGAGATTGCGACCAATACGTTCAGCTACACGGACCCGGCCGGCAAGAAATGGATCTACACCAAGTCGCCGTTCGGGGTGATGCGCCGCGAGGACACGGCGGCCGTGGCGCCTCAGACCTCCACCGAGCCGGATCTGCGCGACGTGAAAGCAATCGACGCAGGAGACTCAGTCCGATTCGAGCAACCCAGCCCGTTCGGCCCGATGAAATGGGAACGGAAGAAATCCGAACTGACCGCCGGGGAACGCGCTTTGTGGGAGCGCCAGCAAGCCTCCGCTGGACAACAGGACTAGAGCCGCATGCGCAACTTCATAATTCTCGTCATCCTGACGCTGTCGGCCTGGCAGCTTTCGGCGCAGGCATTACCGGGCGCAATTGCCCAGCCCCAGGCGGCTTCAGCGCAGGCCGCGCCGGCGCCCGCCCAAGTTACGCCGGCCCCGGTACAGACTGCGCCGGCGGTCGCGGCCCCGCTCAGTGACGACACGCCTTTTCAGCTCAGCGGCGCGTCGCTGACGGAGATGGTCGATATTCTGGCCCGGCGGCTCCACATCAACTACATCCTCGATCCGACAGTAAAGGGATCGGTCACCATTTACACTTACGGCCAAATCCGGCAGGTGGATCTGATGCAACTTCTCCAGACCATTCTGCGGATCAACGGATTCGCCATGGTGCAGGTGGGCGACATTTACCGGATCGTACCAATCGCCCGAATTTCACAGTTGCCGATGGATCCGATGACCGATGTGGACCCCAAGACTTTGCCCGACGATGAGCGCATGTTCCTGAACCTGATCTTTCTGAAATATGCGACGTCCACGGAAATCATGAAGTTAGTGCAGCCGTTCCTCGGTGAAGGCGGGCAGATCTCTTCTTACGACGCGGCGAACCTGCTGATGATTCAGGACAACAGCCGGAACATGAAGCGGACCATGGAACTGATCGGGATGTTTGATAGCGATACCTTCGCCGGGCAGCGAGTGCGGTTGTTCGATGTGGCCAACAGCCGGCCGTCCGACCTGGTGAAGGAGCTTGATTCCGTGTTCAAGGCGTACTCACTGGTCGACAAAACGTCGGTGCGCTTCATTCCGGTGGACCGGATCAATACCGTGATCGCCGTCGCGCCCAACCCGGGGATCTTCACCGAGGTGAAGAGCTGGATTGAGAAGTTGGATATTCCGGTCAAAGCTCCGGTAGGCTCTTCGGACCTGTTCTATTACCGCCTGAAGTACGGACGCGCGGAAACCGTGGCCATGGCCATCACCGCGGTGCTTACCGGGAATCCCTGGGCCATGGTGGGCCTGGCCAGCGCGAACGGAAACGCCATGGGTTCCGGCGGCTATGGCGGCGGGATGGGTTCCGGCGGCTATGGCGGTGGGATGGGCTATGGCGGCTACGGCGGCGGGATGGGCTATGGCGGTTATGGTGGCGGGATGGCGTACGGCGGGATGGGCTATGGCGGCACGGGCTATCCCTCGGCCTACGGAAACCCTTATGCGTCGCAATCTTACCCGGCGACGGCACAGGGTGCGGCGCAGCCAGCCGCGACGGCTCTTGGAGGAAATGCAAACTCCTTGGCTACCGGCAATGCGGACCTCACCGGCGGTTATCTGGGAATGTCCGCGGCGGGCGCCGGACGGTACGGCAACGTTCCCGTCGTGATTCCCAATCCTTTCGACAACACCATTCTGGTGCGCGGTACCGCGCAGGAGTGGGAACAGATCAAGAAGCTGTTGCTGCAGATAGACGTCCCTCCGCGCCAGGTACTGATCGACGCAAAAATCTACGAGGTTGATCTCTCGGGTGCATTCAGCGCCGGGGTTACGTCGTACCTCGAAAAGAAGGACTCCGGGGTGGTTTCGCGCGCGCTCAATGCCGCGGCAAGCGCGAGCGGGCTCAGCGTCTCCGTGGGAACGCTGGTTCACCGCAGCCGGGAACTACTCGGCGTATTGAATGCCTCGGAAACGAACCAGCACACCCGGTTGGTTTCGTCGCCCAGTATTATCGCAACCGACAGCATCGCGGCAACTATGAACGTGGGCCAGGAGGTTCCCGTGCTCACTTCCCAAGCGGTAGCGGGCGGGGCTACCTCCAACGGATCGAGCCTGTTCACAAACACCGTATCGAACCGCACTTCGGGGGTTACGCTGTCGATCACGGCGCGCATCAACTCAAGCGGGGTAGTCACCATGGAAATCAACCAGCAGGTCAGCACCCCTCAGGCGCCATCCACGTCTGCCGCGATCCAATCGCCCTCGTTCCAAACGCGCTCATTCCAGACTCAGGTGACGGTACAGGATGGCGACACCATCGCCATCGGCGGTTTCATTCAGGAGTCTTACGGCCAGACATCGAGCGGCATCCCTGTGCTGCACCGGATTCCGATCATTGGCGCAGCCTTCGGCGCAAAGAGCATCAGCAAAGGGCGGACGGAACTGATTATCTTTCTGACGCCGCGGGTGATCTACGACACCAACCAGGTCGCCGATGCCACGGACGAAATCCGCGGCAACCTGAAGAAACTGCAGAAAGTAATGCGGGACGACGAACAACAGTAGGCAGGTTTCGTCCGGGGCCGGCGCGGCCAGCTCCGGACGTATTACCGGCCGGCATGTCTTCCGGCTTACTCCGCCTTCACCATCTCCAGAAGAGCGGCCTCATCCAGAATCCGAACTCCCAATTGCCGCGCCTTTTCCAGTTTGGAACCGGCGTCCTCACCTGCCACCACGTAGGTGGTCTTCTTACTGACCGATTCACTCACCTTGCCGCCAAACGCTTCGATCATCCTCTTGGCGTCGTCCCGCGTGAAATTCGGCAGCGTTCCGGTGAGGACAAAGGTCATCCCCTTGAGCGGCCCGCCCTTCGGGCGCTTCAACTCGGCTTCAAAGTTGAGCCCGGCGGAGCGCAGCCGGTCCACCAGTTCCCGATTGCGGGGCTCCCGGAAGAACTGGAAGACGGCTTCGGCCACCTTGGGCCCCACTTCGGGGGTTTGCTGCAACTCTTCGAGACCGGCTGTGGCGATCGTATCGAGCGCCCCGAATTCTTCCGCGAGGAGCTGCGCCGTGCGTTCCCCGACAAACCGAATTCCGAGAGCGGAGAGGACGCGAGGCAAGGGGTTCTTCTTGGACGCTTCAATATTTCGGACGATGTTGCCCGCCGACTTCGCGCCCATGCGTTCGAGTAGGAGCAACTTGTCCCCGGTGAGGTCATAGAG
Source organism: uncultured Acidobacteriia bacterium (assembly GCA_903925975.1). Lineage (GTDB taxonomy): Bacteria > Acidobacteriota > Terriglobia > Bryobacterales > Bryobacteraceae > BOG-224. The sequence continues at coordinate 25,783 of CAIYHG010000188.1, forward strand.
ATCGGCTACGCTCTCTACCAGACGCCGGTCCACCAACTGGTCCACCAGTGCATCCCCCAAGCCGTCGATGTTCATGACGCCGCGCGAGGCGAAATGGAGAATGGATTCCTTGAGGCGGGCGGAACAATCCGTATTGATGCAGCGGCTGGCCGCCTCCCCTTCCTCCCTGACAACCTTGCCCCCGCAGACGGGGCAAACGTCAGGCATTTCGAATCGCTTCCGGTACGAACCCTGAGCGAAAACGCGAACCACTTTGGGAATGACATCGCCCGAGCGCTCGATCACAACTTCATCGCCGACCTGCAGGCCGAGCCGCTCGATTTCGTCCTCGTTGTGCAGCGTGGCGCGGGCCACGGTCACTCCTCCCACTGCGACCGGCTTCAAACGGGCGACGGGCGTGAGCGCCCCGGTGCGGCCCACCTGCACCTCTATGCCCTCCACCACAGTCACGGCCTGCCGCGCGGCGTACTTGTAGGCGATGGCCCAACGCGGAGCCTTCGCGGTGAAACCGAGGGCGCTCTGCTGCGCGATGGAATCCACCTTGAGCACGACGCCGTCGATTTCGTAGGGCAACTCGTCGCGCTGCGCCTCCCATTGCCGGCAAACGGCCAGGGCTTCCTCGATGCCGCCGCAGAGTTTGCGATGGCGGTTCACTTTGAAGCCCATGCGCTCCAGTTCGTCCAGGGAATGCCAATGACTGTCGAAAGCGGGGCGCCCGTCCACCAGCAGGAAGTAGGCATAATAATCGAGCCGCCGGGATGCGGTCACCTGCGGCTCCAGCACGCGCAAAGAACCCGCGGCGGCGTTGCGGGGGTTGGCAAAACGCGAAAGGCCTCGCTCGTCGCGCTCGGCGTTGAGCCGCTCGAAGGCTTTGCGGTTCATCACCGTTTCGCCTCGAGTTTCGAAGGTCTCAAAGCTGGTTGGCGCCCGCAGCGGCAGGGACCGGATGGTCCGCGCATTCTCCGTTACGTCTTCGCCCACGGCCCCGTCGCCGCGAGTGATTGCCTGTTCCAGAAGACCGTTCCGGTAGCGCGCGGCCATCGACAGCCCGTCCATCTTCAGCTCGGCCACGTAGCGGAAGTCCGCGCCGCCCAGCAGTTCCCGGACGCGCCTGTCGAAATCCCGCAACTCGTCTTCATCGAGCGCGTTATCCAGGCTCAGCATCGGTGAACTGTGAGGGACCTTGACAAACCCTTCACGCGCCCTGCCGCCGACTCGCAGTGTGGGAGAATCGAGCGAGGCCAACTCGGGGTGGTCCTGTTCGAGCGCGCGGAGCTTGCGAATGAGCGCATCGTATTCGGCGTCGGTGATCTCGGGCCGATCGAGAACGTAGTACAGATGCTCGTGGCGCCTGATTTCCTCGCGGAGAAGCTCGATTTCCGGAACAGGATTTTTCATTAGGCTCTCATCTATAATTTAAGCGAGGAACCACCATAGCAGCCTACCGCAATACTCTCCTGATCTATAATCCGAACGCGGGGAAGATCCGCCGGAACCCGCGCGCTCTTGTTGGGCGCGCCGTGGAGATACTCAAGAGGAACGGCCACAACGTGACCGTAGTGGCCACCACCGGTCCCCAGACCGCCGGAGCCATCGCACGAGAACACATCGCGCGCGGCGCCGATCTGGTTCTTGCCGCGGGCGGCGACGGCGTAATCAACGAAACCGCGGAAGGCATGGTTCATTCCACCGTACCCCTCGGGATTATACCCGGAGGGACGGCCAACGTGCTGGCGGCCGAAGTGCGATTGGGCCCCGGACTGGAAGCTGCGACGCAAGCCATTGAGCGCTGCCAGCCCCAGCGGATCGCCTTGGGGCATTTGGAGTGCCATGGCGGCGTTTCGCGACATTTTCTGCTGATGGCCGGCATCGGGCTTGACGCGCTGGTTGTTTACCGCGTGAGCGCCGAGCTGAAGGCTCGCACGGGAAAGCTGGCGTATTGGGCCGCGGCAATGAGCGTGGCCGGGCTCCGATTGGCGCAACTGACCGTCGAGACATCCGGCACGAGCCACCGTTGCTCCTTCGCACTGGCCAGCAAAGTGCGGAATTACGGCGGGGACTTCGAAATCGCCCCGAGCGTGAGCCTGCTGGAAGACAGCTTCGAACTCGTGCTGTTCGAGGGCCACACCTCAATCGAGTACGTAAAGTATCTGGCCGGCCTGGCCATGCGCAGGGTTGCGGGCACGAAGGGCATCACGATTCTGCGCGCTACCCAACTCCGCATTCACGGACTGGAAGGCCAACGGGCCTACGCGCAAATAGACGGCGAGTACGCCGGCCGGCTGCCGGCGGAATTGCGGATCGTTCCGAAAGCGCTCACGTTGCTGCTTCCCCCGGAATACGGCAGCTAGGGGCCGGAGCCTACGCCGAAACGGCCTCGAAAGTCTCTACGGGCACACCCTCAAAGGCCGCGATCTTCTCCCGGTCTTCGCGCGAGAGCGGAACGGGTGCGTTCCGCGCATAGTCGAGCAGTATGAGCGTGGAATCGAGCTCGGCGGCAACGATGCCGTGCCGCTTGCTCACGATCTTATGCACCATTTGGAAGCTGCTCTTTCCGATGCGCTTCACCCGTGAGCCCACGTAAACCGTATCGGGATAGTGCAACGCTTTGCGATAGTCGCACTTGACGCTGACGAGGATCGGCCCCACCCCTCTGGGGGGCAACTCGGGAAATTGCCTGACATGGCGGAGGTAATCCACGCGGCCGGACTCGGCCCAGCGCATATAAACCACGTTGTTCACGTGCCCGAATGAGTCCTGCTCGCCCCATTGAACCGGAATGGCGATGACGGATCGAAATTCCTGCAACAGCGGATGGCTTTCGGTCATACTCCCCAACAGTAGTCCTCAACAGCTTTCTCGATTGAACTATCCTTCTCCACCATCCGCATGAGCTCCAGGCGAATGGCGTCCACCAGCGCCCTCCAACTTGCCTCGATCACGTTGTCGGAAACGCCCACGGTGGACCATGTCCGATGACGGTCGCTCCACTCAATCAGCACGCGCACATTGGCCGCGGTGCCCTTTCTGGAGTCGAGTACGCGGACCTTGTAATCGGTCAGATGCACGTCGGCAATTTGCGGGTAGAGCTTGGAAAGGCACTTGCGAAGGCAAAGGTGCAGCGCGTGGAACGGGCCGTGCACGGAGGAAGCCGTCGCGGAGTGCGCGACGTCCTGGGCGCCAATCGTGACGGTGGCAACGCTGCGGGCGACGCCGGGGGCCGAGCCAGGCCCGCCGGCGCGGGTCGATACCTCGTAGCTATCCACGTCGAAGAAACGCATCCCGGGGCGGAGAGCCTCGCGCACCAGCAATTCGAAGGTGCCTTCCGCGGCTTCCAACTCGTAGCCCTCGTATTCCATCTGCTTGATGCGTTCCAGCAGTTGGCCGCGCGCGTTCTCGTCCAGCCGTCCGGAAAGGCCGTGCTGATCCAGCTTGAAAAGTACGTTGCCGCGGCCCGAAAGGTCGCTGACGAGCACGCGCTGGCGGTTGCCGACCACTTGCGGCGGGACGTGCTCGTAAGTGGTCGAGTCTTTGAGGACCGCGCTCACGTGCACGCCGCCCTTATGGGCGAACGCGCTCTTGCCGACAAATGCCTGATCGTTCCGCAGCGGCAGATTCGCCAGCTCGGCGATGAAGCGGCAGGTGGAGGTGAGCTTGGCGAGTTTCTCCGGCCCGATCGTCTCATGGCCCATTTTCAATTCCAGGTTGGCGATCACCGACGCCAGCGATGCGTTTCCGCAGCGCTCCCCGTATCCGTTCAGGCAGCCCTGTACGTGCGTGGCGCCGGCATCTATCGCCGCAAGCGCGTTGGCCACGCCCAGATCCGAATCGTTGTGCGTGTGTATCCCGATGACGGTGCCGAAACGGCTCCGCACTTCGGTGACTAGCGCCGCGATCTGGCCCGGCAGCGAGCCGCCGTTCGTATCGCACAGGCACAGCACGTCCGCGCCGGCTTCGTGCGCCGCTTGCAAGGTCTCAAGCGCGTACTTGGGATTGGCGCGGTAACCGTCGAAGAAGTGCTCGGCGTCGTAGATCACTTCCTTGCCGCGCTCCTTTAAGTAGCGCACGGTATCGCCGATCAGCGCCAAGTTCTCCGCTTCGGTAATGTTCAGCGCCCGTCTCACATGAAGATCCCAGCTCTTGCCGAAAATACATACCACCGGCGCGCCGGATTCGACGAGTGCGCGCACATTGCGGTCGTCTTCCACCTTATTGCGGGCGAACCGCGTGGACCCGAACGCCGTCAGCTTCGCGTGCTTGAATTGCAGTTCGGAGGCGCGGGCGAAGAATTCCTTGTCCTTGGGGTTGGAGCCCGGCCAGCCGCCCTCGACATAGTCAATCCCCAACTCATCCAGTTTCTGGGCAATCAACAGCTTGTCCTCTACCGAAAATGAGATGAGTTCGCCTTGCGTTCCATCGCGCAGCGTGGTGTCGAACGTCCGGATCTTCATTTGGGCTCCAGCGGCGGGACAGGCCGGAGCCTGTCCCGCGCGTCGATCTAATTACTACTTCTTTGCCGCGGCTTCGGTATCCTGCGGCACTCCCGCTTCCTTCTTCTTCTTGAGGAAGGGCATCATGGCGCGCAGTTCGCGGCCGACTTCTTCCACCTGCGAGTGGCGGGCGGCCTCGCGCATGGCGAGAAAGTTCTTGCGGCCGCTCTTGTTTTCTTCGATCCATTCCTTGGCGAAGGCGCCGGATTGGATTTCGGAAAGGATCTTGCGCATTTCGGCGCGGGTCTGCTCGTTAACGATGCGCGGCCCGCGGGTGTAATCCCCGTATTCGGCCGTATCGGAAACCGAGAACCGCATGTAGGCCAGGCCGCCTTCCTGGATCAGGTCCACAATGAGCTTCAGCTCATGCAGGCACTCGAAATAGGCGATCTCGGGGGCATAGCCGGCTTCCACCAGAGTGTCAAACCCTGCCTTGATCAGTTCGCTCGCGCCGCCGCAGAGCACGGCCTGCTCGCCGAAGAGATCGCTCTCGGTCTCTTCTTTGAAGGTGGTCTCGATGACGCCGGCCTTCAGGCAACCAAGCGCCATTGCGTATGCCAGCGCGCGCTCCAGGGCCTGGCCCGAAGCATTCTGGTGGACCGCCACCAGCGCGGGCACGCCCACGCCCTCGGTGAACAGTTCACGGACGCGGTGTCCGGGCGCCTTGGGCGCGATCATCGTCACGTCGCAATCCGCCGGAGCCGCGATCTGTTTGAAGTGGATATTGAATCCGTGGGCGAACATCAGCGTCTTGCCCTTGGTCATGTGGGGCGCGATATCGGCGTTGTACACCGCCGCCTGCACGTGATCAGGAACCAGAATCATGATGACGTCCGCGGCTTTGGCTGCCTCGGGCGTGGTCAGCACTTTCAATCCAGCCGATTCAGCCTTCAACCAGGCCGGCGTTCCAGGCGCCTCGCTAACGACGACGTTCACGCCGGAATCGCGCAGGTTCAGCGCGTGCGCGTGCCCCTGGCTGCCGTAGCCGACGATTGCGACCGTGCGGCCCTTCAAGAAATCAAGATTTCCGTCTATTTCGTAATACCGTTTTGACATCGCTGCTCCAAGGGGGTGGGCAGGGAAAACTGCCCGCCACGGGTTAAATTGCCGTTTCTTCCATTTTCACCCCGGCCTTTGTGGGGACGGGTGGCTGTAGTTTCAGTTTTCGGGCGTCCAGGGCGATGGCGAGCGCGCCGGAGCGCGTCACGTCGATTTCGCCGTAGCTGCCCATCACATCGATAAATTCGTTCAACTTCTCGGGCGCCCCCGTGACTTCGATGGCGAAGCCTTCGGTGGAGGAATCCACCACGCGCCCGCCGAAGATTTCGGCTTCTTTCAAGACGGCGGTGCGCGATTCCTGAGCGGTGCGCACGCGAACCAGCACGAGTTCCCGAACTACTGCGGGCGATTCCGTGAGGTCTGACGCCTGCAGGACGTTGATCAGTTTGTTCATCTGCTTGACCACCTGCTGGCGAAGGGTGGCATCCACATCCACCACGATGGTCATGCGCGAGACTTCGGGATCGAGCGTGCGCGCGACGGTGAGGCTTTCAATGTTGTAGCCGCGCTGGCTGAGCACGCCGGTGACGCGCATCAACGCGCCCGGCTTGTTTTCAAGAACTAAAGAAATAACTTGCAGCATCGCGTCTCTCCGTTCACTTCGCAGCCACGGCCACCGGTTGAGGCGGGCCGAGCACCATCTCGTTGATCGCGTTCCCGGCAGGCACCATCGGGTAAACGCATTCGAACTGCGCGACCTTGACATTCAGCAGGAACGGGCCGGGTTCGCTCACCGCGCGGTCGAGGGCCGGGCCCAATTCGGAGGGCCGCTCGATCGTGCAGCCGCTGAAACCATAGGCCTCGGCCAGCTTGGCAATATCCGGAAAACCTTCGAGCTGCACTCCGCTCAGCCGATTGTTGAAGAACATGGTCTGCCACTGCCGCACCATGCCCAAGTGCCCGTTATTCATAATCACGATTTTGATGGGCAGCTTGTTTGCGGCGATCGTGGCCAGTTCCGGAATGGACATCTGGAACCCGCCATCGCCCACGATAGCGAATACCAGGCGGTCCGGGCAGGCCATCTGCGCCCCGATGGCGGAGGGCAGGCCGAATCCCATCGAACCGAGTCCGCCCGAACTGATCCAAAGCCGCGGCTCCTCAAATCCGATGAGCTGCGCGGCCCACATCTGATGCTGACCCACGTCCGTACAGACGGTGGCGCGGCCCGCCGCGCGGCGGTTGATTTCGGCCATCAGCGTTTGGGGCTTGATTTCGGTGTCTGAAGGCTCAGGCGCCTCAAGGGGGTGCTCCCGCTTCCACTCACGGACCTGACGCCACCAGTCACGCCGGCTCGCTGAGACGGACTCGGGCAGTGGTTCGCCCGCCGACAACAGCTTGTTCAGCTTGGCCAGGACGCGCTTGACGTCGCCGACCACGGGCACCTCGGGGGCCCTGTTCTTGCCGACCTCGGCCGGGTCGATATCCACGTGGATCACCTTGGCATGCGGCGCGAATGCATTCAAGCGGCCGGTGACACGATCGTCGAACCGGACCCCAAGCGCAATCAGCAGATCGCAGCCGGTGAGCGCCATGTTGGAGGCGTAGCTGCCGTGCATGCCCGGCATGCTGATGTAATTCGGATGGCTCGCTGGCAGGGCGCCGAGGCCCATCAGCGTGAGCACGGCGGGCGAATCGGTCAACTCCACGAACTCCCGCAACTCGCTCGCGGCGCCGGCGGCGACGATTCCGCCGCCCGCGTACACCAGCGGACGCTGCGCTTCCTGGATCAACTGCACCGCTCGCCGGATCTGGCCGGTGTGGCCCTCGGTGAATACTTTGTAGCCGGGCAGGTGAATGGAACTCACGGGCTGATAATGGCCCTGCCCCTGAAAAACGTCTTTAGCGATATCCACCAAAACCGGCCCGGGACGCCCGCTGGCTGCGATGTAGAACGCCTCGTGAATCACGCGCGGCAGATCTTCCAGGCTCTTCACCAGGTAGTTGTGTTTGGTCGCGGGCCGCGTGATGCCGAACGTATCGGCCTCCTGAAACGCGTCGCTGCCAATCAGCTTGGTCGCAACCTGGCCGGTGATGGCCACGATCGGAATGGAATCCATCAGCGCATCCACAAGCCCCGTGGTAAGGTTGGTGGCGCCGGGACCGGAGGTGGCGCAGCAGACCCCAACCTTGCCGGTTGCGCGCGCATACCCTTCGGCGGCGAAAGCGGCATTCTCTTCGTGCCGCACCAGGACGTGGCGGATTTGCCCGTCGTAGAGCGCGTCATACAACGGCAGCGTTACGCCGCCGGGATACCCGAAGATGCAATCCACGCCCTCACGCGACAGACATTCCAGCAGCATTTTTGCGCCGCTCATTAGGTTCGACATATTCTGCTCTGCCCTCATTTGTGCTTGAAAACCGTCTAGAAATAAAAAAGGCCACCGGCCGGTTTCGCCCCGCCGATGGCCTCTGGAACCTGGGTTCCGGCTGGCCTTCAGGCGGGGCCGGCTACGATGACCGCAATAATAATAATGGCGATGCTAGGGGGATTGAACTCGAGCCGGGATGGGAAAAGGCGCGCCATCGGTGAATAAACCGCTAGTGTATCGAACCAGTCCAACAAATGCAAGGGGGGCATTCGATAAATTAAATTAATGGACTTATCATCGGGGATCTTGGGCGCGTTCCACCAGCGACGCCTGTAAGGTCCGGCGCCGCGCATCGCTCACTTGCGAGCCCTAAGATGCCACCAGATATCGCGTGCGGGCAGCACCCAAGTGGCATGAAGCTCGTACCAGGGCAAAGAGGTCCAGGCCAGCAATCTCGCAAGGTTGTCGAGGAAGAAGTTCCCCCCGAAGTTCAGCTTCTGTTCCGCAACATCGAACATGTACGGGGGACCCGCGAAGCCCGCTGCCTTCGCGCAAGTGAAGTGTCCTACGCTACGCATCGCCAAATGATACTTGTGGGTTGGATCGACGTACGAATTGGCCGAACTGAAATGCGGCGTGGTTATGAAGACATCGGCCCCCTCGCAGGCAACCCGGTGCACCTCGGCCATGGCCCTCAATGGATCGCTCAGATGCTCGATCACGTGAGACATGTGGATGCGGCTGAATCGATCCGTATCGAGAGGCCAGGGGTACTGATCCAGGTCCCAAAGTTTGTCAGCCACCGATTCCGGCGATATGTCGATTCCGACGGAATCCGGCTCGATCTTTCGCTTGCCGCACCCGATGTCCAGAACCATTGCTACTAAGATAGCGGAAGCCCAATCACCCGGTAGCGCTTTCTACATCAGCGTCAAGGGGTCCACGTCAATCGCCAGCGCCGTGGCGGGCCACTTATGGTCGATAGCGTACAATCGCACCCGCTGGAGAGTCTCGTTCAGCGTCTTGCGGCTGGCTGCCTTGATCAGGAACTGGTAGCGGTATTCGTTCTTCAGACGCGGCACGGGAGCCTCTGCCGGGCCCAGGATCTTGAGCTTCTCCGGAGGCGGCGTCAGCAGCACCGATAGATCGGAACTCATCCGCAGCGCCATCTCTTTCTTCTCGGCCCGCACGAGGATATTCGCCATGGCGCTGAATGGCGGGTATGCCATCATGCGCCGGAACGTCAGCTCCTTTTGATAGAACCCGGCGAAATCGTGCCCGGCGGCATAGCGAATGGCATAGTGATCGGGGTTCACGGTCTGGATCAGCACAATGCCGGGAATAGAGCCGCGCCCCGCCCGGCCCGCGACCTGCGTGAGGAGTTGAAACGTGCGCTCGGCCGCGCGGAAATCGGGCATTCCCAAGCCGATATCCGCCGATACCACGCCTACCAGCGTCACGTTGGGGATATCGTGCCCCTTGGCGATCATCTGCGTGCCTACCAGAATGTCGTAGGCGCGCTCGCGGAAGCCTTGCAGGATGGTCTCGTACTGGCGCTTCCCGGAAACGGTATCGCGGTCAAGTCGCGCGATGCGCGCCGCGGGGAAGGCGCGGTGCAGTTCCTCCTCCACGCGCTCCGAGCCGAGCCCAAGAAAATAGATGTGCTCGCTGGCGCACTTGGGGCAGATGGACGGAACCTTTTCGGCGTATCCGCAGTAATGGCATAGAAGCCGGCGGTCGCGTTTGTGATACGTCAGCGTGAGCGAGCAGTTCACGCATTGGACGCGCTCGCCGCAGGCGCGGCAGGCCACAAAGCTCGAAAAGCCGCGGCGGTTGAGGAGTACGATGGTCTGCTCGCCGTTATCGATGCGTGCGCCGATAGCCTCGATCAGCTTGCGCGAGAACGTCTCTTGCTTGCGTGTTTCGAGGAACTCCTCGCGCATGTCGATCAGTTCCACGGCAGGCATGGGGCGCTCCTCGATGCGCTCCGGCAGTTCGAGCAGCGAATACTTCCCGCGCTCCACGTTGTAGCGGCTTTCAAGACTGGGCGTGGCGGAGCCAAGCACGATGCAGGCCCCGGCGGCGCGGGCGCGGACCACGGCTACGTCGCGGCCGTTATAGCGTGGCGTTTCCTCCTGCTTATAGCTGCCGTCGTGTTCTTCATCGACCACGATCAAGCCCAGCCGCCGCACCGGCGCGAAGACGCCGGATCGCGTCGCCACCACCACCAACGCCGCGCCCGATTGAATGCGCCGCCACTGCTCCGAGCGCTCCACGCCCGAAAATGCGCTGTGCAGAATGGCCACGCGGTCTCCGAAGCGCGAAAAGAACTGGCCGGCGACAGCCGGGGTCAGCGCGATCTCAGGCACCAGGAAGAGCGCGCCGCGCCCCTCCGCCAGCGTTGCCTCAATCGCGTTCAGGTAGACTTCTGTCTTCCCCGAGCCCGTTACGCCGTGAAGCAGGAACGCGCGAAACCCTCCGGCTTGAATCGCACTCCGGAGGCATTCGAACGCGGGTTGCTGCGCGGAGTTCAGAATGTGCGGCGCGCGCACGGCGCCGGCGGTGATCGGGACCGCTTCCGGCAGCAGCGAAACCAGACGTTTGCGCGCCAGTGACCGCGCGGCGGCGCTCGCGCCTTTCACCTGCGATTCCAGGTCCTTCAGGTTGTGCGAGCCGGGGTGCAGTTCCAGGAATGCGCGCAGTTCCCGCTCGGGTTTGCTGAGCTTCGGAACGGGCGCGCCGGGAACTATGGGCAGAGCGTCGATCCGCAGCCGCTCGGACCCCGCGCGCAGCGGGTCGCGCTCGGCCACCACTTGTTCGGCGATGAGGAACCCCTTGCGTTCAAGCGACCGCAGAAGCTTGTCGGCTAACGGCAATGCCTTAGCCAGGTACGCCGCGGAGAGCGAACGCTTTTCGAGCAGGCCCAGGAGTTTTGCCGCCGGGTCGTCAGGCGCGGCATCGAGCAGCAGTTGCCGCGCGGCATCGCGCCCCGAATCGGTGAGCGACCACACCTTGCCCTGGCGCACATCCGAACCGAGGGGCAGCATGGTGCGCAGCACCTCGCCCAGCGGAGCGCAGTAGTATTCCGCGATCCAGCGGCCGAGCGCGAGCAATTCGGAATCGAGCACCGGTTCGGCGTCGAGCAGGCGCAGCGCTTCCTTGGCGGGCACAGATGGCGGGTTATCGTGACACGCCAGCACGACGCCGGTCAGCTTGCGCGCGCCAAACGGAACCACGACGCGGCACCCCGGACGAACGCGGTGACGCAGGGTCTCGGGCAGCGCATAGGTGAAGGGCCGGTCGAGCGGCGCGGGCACGCTAACGTCGCAGTACAGGAACGCTCCCTCGGGCATGAACACTTCAGAATAGCGAAATCGGCTTTGGAGCCGTGCGATTATGAGGGCTATGCCCTCCGCTCCACACACGGAAACACACTTCGGGGCTTCCGAATCCGTCAGGGACGTTGTGATTGGAATGTCCGACGGCCTGACGGTGCCATTCGCCCTGGCGGCCGGCCTCACAGGCCTCACCGGGGCCGCAGTTGCGAATACGCATCTGGTGGTGGTTGCGGGCCTCGCCGAAATCGCCGCTGGCTCGATTGCCATGGGCCTGGGCGGATACCTGGCCGCGCGTACCGACCGCGACCACTACGCTTCCGAACGCCAGCGCGAAATACGCGAAACGGTCGAACTGCCCGAAAAAGAGCGGGACGAGGTAGCCGAAGTCTTCCGCGGCTATGGAATGACGGAAGAGGCCATCGGCCCCGCGGTGGCAGCCATCACCTCCGACCAGAAGCGGTGGGTGGATTTCATGATGCGTTTCGAGTTGGGATTCGAAGAACCCGACCCGCTGCGCGCCCGCAACAGCGCGGCCACCATCGCAGTTTCTTACATCGCAGGCGGCATGGTTCCGCTCGCGCCCTACATGCTTACCGGGGACGTGGGCCGGGGCCTATCGATATCCGTGCTAGTGACCCTGCTGGCCTTGTTCGTATTCGGCTACGTGAAAGGAAAGCTAACGGGGATCCACCCTCTACGCGGTGGTCTGCAGACGGTGGTCATCGGCGGATTGGCCTCGGCCGCGGCGTTCGGGCTGGCGCGGTGGATCAGTTAGGGGGCCTACAGTCCCTCAGCGACTTTCGCACACTACTTCTCTGGCGCGGGCCCTATGGAGCCCAACTCAGCTACGATGGCTGCAACCTGTTCCCGTATGGTCGGACAGTCCCTCTTTGCAGCCCACCACACCTCTTCCCAAGCAACCCCGAAATATGCGTGAACGAGGATGTTCCGAAAACCGACGATCTTTGGCCACGGGATCTCAGAGTGGCGGCTCTTGAGCCCTTCTGATATCCGCGACGCCGCCTCGCCGATGATCGTGAGCTTCTGAACCACGGCGCTGCGCATCATCTCCGATTCCAGGAAAGCCTCAAAATCGGCTGCAGCCGTGAACAGGGCAATATGATCCGCGGCTTCTACGATATCGCCTAGATACAGGCTTCACGCCGCATACAGCAATCGCGCCTCTTCGAGCACCGAGGCCCGGATCAGCGGCTTCAACCCATTCTTGGATACCAAGTCCACTTTGCGCCCAAGCAGTTCAGCCAGATCCAACATCAGTCCGGCGTGGTCGAGCAAGCTGGGCTGTGAATCGGGCAGAAACTCTACCAATAAATCGATATCGCTATCCGGGCGCATCTCTCCGCGGGCGGCTGATCCAAAAAGGGAGAGTTCGCGTACCTGGTACCGGCGACAGAGTTCTGCCAACCGGGTCTCATCGACCTGAGCATTGCCGAGTTGGAGCGTGCGGCCCATCCGATCTTCTATTATGCCCGACTTATCAGCCGACGGCGCCTACCTTATACCCTTCCCACCGCGCCACGACGGCGCTGGCGAGGCAGTTGCCCAAGACGTTGATCGATGTGCGGGCCATATCCAGAATGGCGTCCACGCCGAGCAGCACGGCGGCGCCTTCCATGGGTAGGTGAAAGGTGGTCAGGGTTCCGGCCAGAATTACCAGCGAGGCGCGCGGCACTCCGGCTACGCCTTTGCTCGTGAGCATCAGCGTGAGCATCATGAGTAACTGCTGGCCAAGCGTGAGATCCACGCCTGCTGCCTGCGCCACAAAGACTGATGCCAACGAGAGGTAAAGCGTGCTGCCATCCAGGTTGAAGCTGTAGCCCGTCGGGATAACGAAGCCCACGATGTGCTTTGGCACGCCGAACTTTTCCATGCTCTCCAGGGCCAGCGGCAAGGCCGCTTCGCTCGATGCGGTGGAGAACGCGATCAGAAACGGCTCGCGCGCGGCGCGGTAAAATGCGGCGGGCGGAATGCGGGCTATCAGCAACACCGCGCCCAGCACCACCACAACGAAGATCGCGAGCGACGCGTACATCGTCAGGACCAGCTTGCCCAACCCGAAGAGCACGCCCAGACCCTTGCTGCCTACAGTCACCGCCAGCGCGGCGCCGACGCCCAGCGGCGCCAGGTACATCACGTAGCGCGTGTAGCGAAACATGATTTCGGCCAGAGAGGCACAGAACTTGGCCACCGGCTCGGCTTTCGCTCCCACGGCTGCGCAGGCCGCGCCGAAAAGGAACGCGAAGACCACGATTTGCAGGGCGTCATTGCGCGCCATGGCGTCAATGATGCTTGAGGGAAATACGTGTTCGAGGACCGAACCCAGCGTCGGCGGCGCCACCGGCGCGGCGGCCTCAGCGGCCGTTTGCTGAATGGGGACGCCCAAGCCGGGCCGCACCAGGTTCACCGCGGCAAGGCCCAGAAACAGCGCTGCCGTGGTCACAATCTCGAAATAGAGGATGGCCTTCGCGCCGATTCGCCCCATGCGGCGGATATCCCCGCCGTGCGCGATTCCGGCCACCAGAGTGGCGAAGATCAGCGGCGCCACAATCGTCCGGATCAACCGCAGAAAGACGTTCGCGATGGGGCCGAGTTGCGCGGCCACATGCGGCGCCACGACGCCCAGCGCCACGCCGGCGGCCATTCCGATGAATATCCAGGCAGTTAGCGAAATCCGCTTCATCGCTCGCCCCACTTCAGCTTAGCCCGCAAAACGTCGAAGAACTTCATACGCGGCGGACGAATCAGCAGAAGTGAGTACTGGGAGCTGCGGCAGACAACCGTGTCGCTTTCCTTAATGGGAGTGCCGACCTGGCCGTCGATCGTCAGGTACACGCTCTCGTCGGGTCCCCGCGAGATGATGCGGATGGTGCTGGTTTCCGGCACGATGACGGGGCGGTTGGTGAGCATGTGCGGGCAAATCGGGGTCAGACAGATGGCGGGAACGGTGGGGTAAATGATGGGGCCGCCGGCCGAAAGCGAATATGCGGTGGAGCCGGTGGGCGTGGCCACGATCAATCCATCGGCCTTATAGGCGCACATGAGCTGCTCGTCCACGAAGACGTCCATATCGATCATGCGGGCGATGGATGACTTGCCGAGGACGGCGTCGTTGAGAGCGTCGTAGCCCTCCACGATTTCGCCTCCCCGCATTACGGTCACGCTCAGGAGCTTGCGCTTGCTCACCCGCTGCTCGCCCCGGATGCAGCGCTGCAATTCGCCGTAGATCTCATCCACGGTGATCGCCGTCAGGAACCCCAGCCCGCCAAGATTGACCGGGAAGAGCGGGATTTCGCGCTTACCGATTGCGCGCGCCGCGGAGAGCAGCGTGCCGTCGCCGCCGAGCACGACGATCAGATCGCACCCTTCCGGCACCGAATCTCGCGGAAGCCCCTTCGCGGCGGCATAGAACCCGGTCTCCTCGTCCATGCGCACGCGCATGCCGCGGTGGTGAAGCCAGGCCATAAGCTGAGGCACAATCGCCGAAGCCGCAGGTGCACCCGGCTTGGTCATGATCCCAACCGTCTCAACGACAGGCATGCAGGAGAAACTCCTTGTTACCTTCGGCCCCGAAAATGGGGCTCTCCATCAGCGCGGTCCGAAAGCCGAGCCCGGCCGCCGCCTGTTCCACGCGCTCGCAGGCGGCCCTGTGCACTTCGGGGTCGCGGACAATTCCGCCCTTGCCCACCTGGCCCCGTCCGGCTTCAAACTGCGGTTTGACCAATATAACCATTTCACCGGCCGGGCGCAGCAAGGGCGCCACGGCGGGAAGAATCAGCGTAACGGAAATGAAGCTGACATCGAAGCAGGCGAAGTCCACGAGCTCCCCGATCTGCTCGAAACGCAACTCCCGGGCGTTGATGCCTTCATGAACCACCACTCTCGCATCCGTGCGCAGCTTCCAATCGAGCTGCCCGGCCCCCACGTCCACCGCATGCACTCTGGCGGCCCCGGCCTGCAGCAGCGCGTCCGTGAACCCGCCCGTGGAAGAGCCGATATCGAGGCATGTCTTGCCCGCAACGTCGAGACCGAAATGACGCAGGGCTCCGGCCATCTTGAACCCGCCCCGGCCCACGTAGGGTGGGCGGGCGAGCACTTCCACAACCGCGTCTTCCTGCGCGGGCTGGCCGGGCTTCACGGCTTTCGCGCCATTGACAGTCACCTCGCCGGCCATGATCAGGGCTTGCGCCTTCTCGCGGGATTCCACGAGGCCGCGTTCCACCAGCAGCCGGTCAAGCCGCAGCTTCATGACTTGCGCTGCACGATCAGCTCCGCCAGTTCGTGCAGCCGCGCCGCCCGGTCGCCGAACGTGAGCAGGCTCGCGCGGGCCTGGTCGCACTCCTCGCGGGCCATGCGCCGCGAAACTTCCAGCCCGTAGACGGCGGGGAACGTGATCTTCTGCTGTGCCGCGTCTTTTCCGGCCGTCTTGCCCAACTGCTCGGAGGGCGCTTCCACGTCGAGCATGTCGTCCACAATTTGGAACGCCAGCCCGGTGTGTTCTCCGTAGCGCGAAAGCGCCGCGTATTGCTCTTCGTCGGCGCCCGCGTAGATGGCGCCCATGCGCAGGCTGGCGCGCAGCAAAGCCCCCGTCTTGGCGCGGTGAATGGTTTCAAGAAGAGCCGCTTCGGGAGGCCGGCCTTCACCTTCGAGGTCAAACACCTGCCCGGCGATCATGCCCCCCACCACGCCCGAGGCCGTAGCCAGTTCCGCGATCAGCCGCGTTTTGCGCTCATCGGGGGCATCTAGTTCGGCTAGAGTTTGGAATGCCAGCGTGAGCAAGCCGTCGCCCGCCAGAACGGCGATAGCCTCGCCGAAGACCTTGTGGTTGGTCAGCTTGCCGCGGCGGTAATCATCGTTGTCCATGGCCGGCAAATCGTCATGGATCAACGAATAGGTGTGTACCATTTCCAACGAGCACGCCGCGGCCAGCGCGCCCTCCACGCCGCCCGAAACCGCGCGCGCCGCCTCCATGCACAGGATGGGGCGGATACGCTTGCCGCCCGCGAACAGGCTGTACCGCATCGCGCGCTGTATAGTGGCGGGCGGCGTAGTCTCGGCTGGGACCAGACGGTCCAGTTCCGCATCCACCAGCTTCTGCTGCAAGGCGAGGTATTCGCGAAGGTTCATTTTTCGGGCTTTTCCGGGCGGAACGGTTCGGGGGTCAGCTTGCCCTCCTTGCGGATCAGCACCTCCACCCGCGTTTCCGCCGCTTCGAGTTGTTTGCGGCAGGTTTCGCTCAGGCCCATTCCACGCTCGAAGAGTTCGAGCGAGCGCTCCAGCGTCAAATCGCCGGCCTCCAGTTCCTTGACCACCTTTTCCAGTTCGTCAAGGCAGGATTCAAACGACTCCACCGGCTTGGCGCCGCCTTCGTTTTCCGCCATGGCAACATTCTAACAAGCGGGGACGATCACTCCGAAACCGGCGCTGCCGTTTTCGGGCGTACGGCGCGTTCCGGGGGCGCGTGATATGGTTATAACCGGATGCCGCCTGAAAACCCCTTCCAAGACCCCGTGCGGTTCGAACGGCGGGCTCCCGAATGCGCCATCGTGATCTTCGGGGCTAACGGAGACCTGACCCGGCGCAAGCTCATGCCGGCGCTCTACCGCCTGGCCTATGACCGCCGCCTTTCCGCCGGATTCGCCGTGATCGGCGTGTCGCGCACTCCTCTCAGCGACGATGCGTTCCGGCAGAAGATGCAGGAGGCCGTACAGTCTTTCTCCGAGGATACGGCCGTCGATCCGGAGGTATGGAAGACGTTCGCCGAAGGCCTGTTTTACGTGGCCGGCGACGTGGCCGACGCGGAGCTTTACACGCGGCTTCGCGCCAGACTCGCCGAAGTAAACGAAACCAGACACACCGGCGGCAACGTGCTCTTCTACCTTGCGACGCAGCCCAGCCAGTACGCGCCCGCGGCGCTCGGCCTGGGCGGCGCGGGCCTGGGAAAGGGCGAGGGATGGCGGCGGCTGATCATTGAGAAGCCCTTCGGAAAAGACCTCGCCACCGCCCGCGAGTTGAGCGCCAGCCTGCACCAGGTGTTCGATGAATCGGACGTATACCGGATAGACCACTACCTCGGTAAGGAAACCGTTCAGAATATTCTGGCGTTCCGGTTCGGCAATGGAATTTTCGAGCCGCTCTGGAATCGCCGCTACGTGAATCACGTGCAGATCACGGCCGCGGAATCTATCGGCGTCGAGGGCCGCGGAGCATACTACCAGGAAACCGGCGCGCTCGCGGATATGATCCAGAATCACCTGCTTCAGGTGATGGCCACGATCGCCATGGAACCCAGCGCGAGTTTCCGTTCTGCCTCTGTACGCGATGAGCGCTCGAAGCTGCTGCGTTCCATCCGGCCCATGACGCCCGAGCAGATTCTCCAGGACGCCGTGGCTGGCCAATACGGGCCGGGAGAAGTCGGCGGCCAGACGCTGCCCGGCTTTCGTCAGGAAGCCGGGGTGGACGCCGAATCCCAAACCGATACGTACGCCGCCGCCGCGTTCTTCGTCGAGAACTGGCGCTGGGCCGGAGTTCCCTTTTACATCCGCACCGGAAAGCGGCTGCCGAAACGGACCACCGAGATCGCGATTCAATTCAACCCGGCTCCGCTGGCTATCTTTGACGGCGAAGGTTCGGACTGTTCCCCAAACCTGCTAATTGTCCGCATCCAGCCGGAAGAAGGGATCTCACTGAAATTCCTTTCCAAGCGCCCGGGCTCGGGGATGCAGCTCAGGCCCGTATCGATGGATTTCAATTACGGGGCAAGCTTCGGCGAGCGCTCGCCTTCGGCTTACGAAACGCTGCTGCTCGACGCCATCATCGGCGACGCCACGCTTTACACCCGCCAGGATATGGTGGAAGCGAGTTGGGCGGTGGTTGAGCCGATCCAGAACGCTTGGCGCGAGACGCATCAAGAGTTTCCAAACTACCCGGCGGGAACGTGGGGGCCACGCGCGGCCGACCAGATGCTTGCGCGGCGCGGCCACGCGTGGAGAAAGCCGT
Source organism: uncultured Acidobacteriia bacterium (assembly GCA_903925975.1). Taxonomy (GTDB): domain Bacteria; phylum Acidobacteriota; class Terriglobia; order Bryobacterales; family Bryobacteraceae; genus BOG-224. The sequence goes on from CAIYHG010000188.1 coordinate 43,999, forward strand.
GAGCCGCACGGCCATTTCGCCGGAATCGATCTTGCGCGAACTCGCCGGGCTGTGGGCCGAAGCGGACGCCCGGCATGCGGAGAGCGGCGCGGGAGTTCTGCGCGCCTGCACCATGACCCTGATCGCGGTGGCCGATGAAGATGACGACCCGGACGCTCTCGGCGAAACCATCGCCGAGCTCATGCGCGAGCATCCGGCGCGCGTCATTCTGATTCGGCTGCGCCGCTCGGCCGGCTCGGAGTTGGAGGAACGCGTCTACTCGCAGTGCTGGATGCCGTTCGGCGGCAGGAAGCAGGTATGTTGCGAGCGCGTGGACATAACGGCTTCCGATGCCTCACTGGACGATCTGTGTTCTGTGCTGGCCCCCCTGGCCGCGCCCGATTTGCCTTCCGCCCTGTGGTGGCGCAGCGCGCGGCTCTTTGACACGCCTCAGTTCGCCTGCGTAGCGGCCGTGGCGGAAAAGGTGATCCTCGACAGCAGGACGCTGCCCGACGCCCGGCAAACGCTCCCCCGTCTGGCGCGGCTGGCGAAGGCCGGCAAGCTGCTCGGCGATCTTTCCTGGACCCAGCTCACGCGCTGGCGGGAAATGCTGGCGCGCGTCTTCGAGAACAGGGCTTATCTGGCGCGCCTCGCCGAAGCCAGGGAAGTACGCGTTTGGTTCCCCGGCGAGAGCGCTCCCGTTTACGCGTGGTACATGGGCGCGTGGATCCGGAACGCTCTGGCGGACGCGGGCGTGAAGGCGCAGATGCGGCTTGCGCCAGACCCAACCATGTCCGGCGGCACGTTGCGCCTGGAACTGGTCGGCGAAGATTTCCGGGTGGCGCTCGAAAGGCAGGCGGAGCTGATCTCGCTCGATGCGTTCGGCCTCTCGAACCGCATGAACCTGCCGCACCCCAGCGACTATATGCTCATGAGCGAGGAACTCGGCGTCCTCCGGCGGGACCCGGTTTTCGAACGCACGCTCTCATCCGCCGCCGAGTTCGCTGTGGCTCCACCCGAATGAAGATCTACGCCACGCCCGACGCTCTTGCCGATGCCTGCGCCCGCCACATTGCACGGCGCCTCGATGCGGCGCTTGCATCCGAGCCGTTCGCCTCCCTGGCCATCTCGGGCGGCGCAACGCCGAAGCTCATGTTCCGTAAGCTTGCGGCGGCACAGCTTGCCTGGGCACGGGTGCGGTTGTTCTGGGTGGATGAGCGCTCGGTTCCTCCCGCCAGCGATCAAAGCAATTACCGGCTGGCAAAGGAGAACCTGATCGACCCGGCCGGCATCCCCGAAAGTTGCGTCTACCGCATCCGCGGCGAACTCGACCCCGGCGAAGCGGCCGCCGCCTACGTTCGGGATATCAGCGACTGTTTCCACCTGGCGCCGGGCGAATTGCCGAGCTTCCACGTGATCCACCTCGGCGTGGGGCCGGATGCTCACACGGCCAGCCTGTTCCCCGGCGAGCCGCTCATAGAAGACCGTAAGGGCATCGCGGCTCCGGTTTTCGCCCGCCCGATGCAGCAATGGCGCGTCACACTTTTGCCCGGCGCGCTGCTGGCCGCGCGCAATGTGGTGATCCAGGCGCAGGGGGCCGAGAAGGCCGAAGCCGTCAGGGCCGCGCTCCGCGCCCCCTACGAACCCCTCAAGTATCCCGCCCAACTCTGCGCCAATCGCGCCGAATGGTTCCTGGATCTCGCCGCCGCGCAACTGCTAGAGCCGGCCGGAAGCGGCGGCTCCGCGATTTAGTCAGGCCCAATAAACGGTTTTTATCGCCCCTATCCAAATTACTTTCTGGCCTCGCCTCGGGCTACCGCTTAACGTGTGTTGTCGAGCACCCGTTTGAGCCGGGCGCTAGGGGGACGGAATTGTCAGGACGTTTTGTGGCCGGACTGCTATTGCTCTGTTCCGGTCTTTCCGCACAAAGCGGCCAGGCGGCTGGGAACGCCGATTTGGCCGCGCTGAAGGCTGCTGTTCAAGCTTCTCAATCCGCCGGTGATAACGCTTGGATGTTGACCAGCGCCGCACTGGTCCTTATGATGACCGGCCCGGGGTTGGCCCTGTTCTATTGCGGATTGGTCCGCAAGAAGAACGTGCTCGGCACTATGATGCAGAGCTTCGCCATGATGGCGGTGGTCACGCTCATCTGGGCGATCTGCGGGTATAGCCTGGTCTTCGCCCCGGGGAACCCCGTGATCGGCGATCTCAGGTACGCGTTCTTGCACGGCGTGGACGGCGCGCCCAACGCGGTCTACGCGCCCACCATTCCGCACACGACGTTCATGATCTATCAGCTCATGTTCGCCATCATCACGCCCGCGCTGATCACGGGCGCGTTCGCGGAACGCCTGCGGTTCTCGGCCATGCTTATGTTCTCCACGATATGGCTGTTCCTGGTCTACTTCCCGGTGGCGCACATGGTGTGGGGAACCGGCGGATTTCTGAACGCATATCTGGGCGGGCGTATCCCGGTGTTCGATTTCGCCGGGGGCACGGTGGTTCACATCACCTCTGGTTTCTCAGCCTTATGTACGGCGATCTACCTGGGCAAGCGGTTGGGCTACCCGCACGAAAAGATGACGCCGCATAGCCTGGTGCTAAGTTTCATCGGGGCTTGCCTGCTGTGGGTGGGCTGGTTCGGCTTCAACGCCGGCAGCGCTTTGGCGGCCTCGTCGCTGGCCAGCAGCGCCTTCGTCGCGACACACATGGCATCGGCGGCCGGGGCTGTTGCCTGGATGGCCGCGGAGAAGATCCGCAACGGAAAGGCGAGCGCCCTGGGAGCGATCTCCGGCTCCGTGGCGGGCTTGGCTACAGTCACCCAAGGGTCGGGCTTCGTACAGCCCTTCAGCGCCGTCGCAATCGGCTTGATCGCCGGCGCCGTCTGCTACTTTATGGTCGCGATGGTGAAGGAACGCTTCCGCTACGACGATACGCTGGACGCTTTCGGCGTACACGGCGTGGGCGGTTTTGTGGGCTGCCTTCTCACAGGCGTGTTCGCTACCAAAGTCATCAACCCTGCGCTCAAGCTCGCCAACGGGGCGCCGGCGGCGCTCGGGTGGGTGGACGGAAACCCCGCGCAGGTAGGCAACCAGTTCATCGGAGCGCTCATCGGGATCGCTTTTGCGGTTGTAGGAACGCTGATTGCGTTGAAGATCACCGCTCTGTTTACGCCGCTGCGCCTCACCAAGTACGAAGAATCGACCGGCATGGACCTGATTTTGCACGGCGAAGAAGGGTACAATCTCGAAACATAGATCCATGCTCAAGATCGAAGCCATCATTCAACCTCAGAAGCTCGACGAGGTCAAAGAAGCCCTCAAAGAGATCGGGATCACCGGCCTCACCGTTCTAGAGGCACGGGGCCATGGCCGCCAGAAAGGCCACA
>CAIYHG010000189.1 GCA_903925975.1 uncultured Acidobacteriia bacterium
AAGCTGGCGCAGGGCAAGTTTGTCAGCTTCGTCGAGATCCTGCCCGCGCGCGGCGGGAACGCAATCAAGGAATTGGCGGGCGCGAAGATGTGCGCCGAACGCGGCATCGACTGCATCAACGTCCCCGACGGGCCGCGGGCCAGCGCGCGCATGAGCGCACAGGTCACCTGCCAGCTCATCCAGCAGCACGCCGGCATCGAAGCGGTGTTGCACTTCTGCTGCCGCGACCGGAATATTTTGGGGATACAATCCGAATTGCTCGGGGCGCACGCCGCGGGCATTCGCAATTTGATCTGTATTACCGGAGACCCTCCCCGCATGGGCGCCTACCCGGCCGCCACGGCGGTTTTCGACGTGGACGCCATCGGGCTCGTGAACATCGTTCACAACCTCAACCGCGGCCTGGACATTGGCGGCAATCCCATGGGATCGCAGACCAGCCTGCTGATCGGGGTGGGCGCGAATCCGGGAGCGCTCAATTTCGACGAGGAAATGCGCCGGTTCGAGTGGAAGGTGCAGGGCGGCGCGGAATTCGTCGTGACCCAGCCGGTCTTCGATATCGACCTGCTGGAACGCTTCGTGAAGAGTGCCGCGCCTTTCGGGATTCCCGTGCTGGCGGGCATCTGGCCGATGCTGAGTCATCGAAATGCGGAGTTCATGGTCAATGAGCTGAACGTGCCCGTCCCGGCGGAATTCATGGAACGCATGAGAAGAGCCGATACGACGGAGAAGGCCCGCCACGAAGGCGTGGCCATCGCGCGGGAAATGGTGGGCCGAATCGGCGGACTGGTCGCGGGTGTTCAGTTGAGCGCCCCGTTCGGACGCTACGAGATGGCGCTGGAAGTTGCCGAAGCGCTACCATCGCGATAGATTAAGTCCAATTGCTTGTGCCGACTGACCTGATCGAGATCGACCGCGAAGCGCCCGACCCTGGCGCCGTGCAGAAGGCCGCCGCGGTTGTGCGCCGCGGCCGGGTGGCGGCCATCCCCACCGACGCGCTCTACACGCTGGTGGCCGACCCGTTCAATCTGCACGCGGTGGGGCTGGTGTTTCGCGCTAAGGGGCGCGCGATCCATCGTTCTCTTCCGCTGCTGATCGGCGACATGCCGATGGCGGAGGAACTGGCCAAAGAACTGACGCCTCGTTTTCATCTTCTGGCGCGGCTGTTCTGGCCCGGGCCGTTGACCATCATCCTGCCCGCTTCCGCGAAGGTGCCATTGAAGGTAGCCGGAAACGCGGGCAAGGTCGCGCTGCGGCAGAGCCGTTCGCGCGTGGCCGCGGCGCTGATCGCGGAACTGCAGCAGCCGCTGATCGCCACCAGCGCCAACATTTCCGGGCAGCCGACGTGTCACAGCGGCATCGAGGTGTTCGGAACCATGGACGGGCGCATCGACCTGGTGCTCGACGGCGGGCTCTGCTCCGGCATGGGGAGCACCACCATCGATATTTCGGAGCCGGCGTGGAAGATCGTCCGGGAAGGCGCGATTTCCGCGAAGACGATTCAAGATGCGCTGGGGCAGTGAGAGGTCTGATTCTATGATTTTGCGATTGAGTGTTTGGATGCTGGCCGCTGCCGCGTGTTTGCTGGCGGCGGACGCGAAGGTGGAAGTTCTTTGGCCCAACGGGGCGCCCGGCGCTTTGGGCACGCTGCCGGTGGATGTTCCGGAACTCTCCATTTATCTGCCGGCGTCCGGCGCGACCGGCACGGGCGTGGTCATCTGCCCTGGCGGCGGTTACCAGACTCTCTCGATGGAGAAGGAAGGCAGCCTGATCGCCGAGTGGCTCAACAAGCTCGGCGTGGCCGGCTTCGTGCTGAAGTACCGCTTGGGGCCCCGTTACCACGATCCGGCGATGATCCAGGACGCGCAGCGCGCCATTCGCACGGTTCGCGTGCGGGCTACGGAATTCGGGCTCGATCCCAGCCGCATCGGCATCTGGGGTTTCTCGGCGGGCGGGCATCTAGCGTCCACCGCCGCGACGCACTTCGACGCTGGCAATCCCGCCGCTTCCGAGCCCTTGGATCGCGTGAGCTCGCGCCCGGATTTCGCGATCCTATCCTACGCCGTGATCACCATGGACCTGGCTTACACGCACCGCGGATCGCGGAACAACTTACTCGGTCCCAACCCCGACCCGAAGTTGGTGGAGAGCCTGTCGAACGAACTCCAGGTGACGGATCGGACGCCGCCGACGTTCTTGTTCCACACGACGGCGGACACCACGGTGCCGGTGGAGAACAGCATCAACTTCTACCTCGCGTTGCGCAAGGCGAAGGTGCCGGCCGAGATGCATATCTACGAGCGCGGCGCGCACGGCGTCGGCCTTGCACCGCAGGACCCGGTTCTGTCTTCATGGCCGGATCGCTTGGCCGCCTGGCTGCGCGTCCGCGGCTTGCTGACCCGGATGTAGAATGGATGGCGGCTAGGATCCGAATTGGGGAATCCAGGTTTATTGGGGAGGAGATCTGACATGGCATTTCGATTTTCACGAAGAAAGATGATGCAGAGTTTGGGTGGCGCCGCTTTGGCGCAGTCCCTCGGGAGCGCCGATGCAGCGGCCGCACCGCGGCAGTGGCCGATTGTGGAAGGTCCGAACACGCCGAAGATCTGTCTGTCGTTGGGAGACGGCGGTGGGCCTCTGCCTGCGAGTATGCAGCCTGCCGCTCCGCCGGCTGCTCCGGCGGCGGCGGGTG
>CAIYHG010000190.1 GCA_903925975.1 uncultured Acidobacteriia bacterium
AAACTGCCTCCCCGTTCGGAATCCAGTCCCCGGCAAGCCCGATCTTTGCCGCCGCCGCGAACAAGACTCAGCCCGTCAGCAGAGAAGTAGGCATGGCCGAAGCAGTGGCCCGCGCCACCGAAGCCATGATGTCGCACAAGTACGCGCCGAATTACAACCGGCGCGAGGCATAAACCCGCCGAACGTAACGAAAGTTCGTCCGGCCAACAGTGAGGAATCAGTATGGCGTACGATCCGGCCTTAGACGAACTCTCGGCCACCACGTTATTTGAGATATATCCACGCGTTTGCCAGGACAATTTTTTCAACGACGTGGCCTTTCTCGCCTACATCCGAGATCACTGCCTGGCGACGTTCGGCGGTGGTTCGACGATGCAGCAGACCTTCCTTTACGCACCGCTGAACACCAACTCCTACGGGATCGGCGCTCAGTTCAATCTGGACAAGGTGCAAACCATCGCCGGGACGCGGTTCGACCCGAAGTACTACGTGTCGATCTACCCCGAGTACATGGAAAACATCGACGTGTTGAACGTCGGCCCGAACGCCGTGTTCAGCCTGTTGAGCATCAACATGGCGAACATGATGAACTCCATCTGCGCGGACGTGGCGATTGCGATGTCCCTGCACGGGCAACCTGCCGGCACGGGAATCGTGGGCAACCGGCCATACGACATCAACGGGTGGATCGAGGCCATCAATGACGGCGTGACCCAGGGATGGGACGGATCGGTGTTCGCCAACTACGGCGGACAGGCCCGCAACGGCGCCGTGGGGTCCACGCTGAATTCGATTCCGCGGTACTGCGGCGACCCGACAACCGCCGCGGCTGCTACTTCCCCGGCCGGCCCGATCACGTACTCGGTGCTGGAAGAGGCGTACTGGGATGCTTCGGTAGGCCGCGAGCGGCCCGATCTGGGCGTGACTACCAAGCGCGCGTTCGCCTACATCAAGGAGAAGATCCAGCCCTTGCAGCGCGGCGAACTGGTCACACAGCAGGACGCGATCTGGGGCGTCAGCGGCGTCAAGATGAACGACGCCATCATCTTCCCCGATGACTATTTCCCGTCAGCAGCCTACGGCGTGAACGATCCGACGCTCGGGAACTACAAGACCGGCACGTTCATCGTCAACGCGACCGCCAGCAGCAAGTCCAATCTTCCGGTCGCAACCGCCGTAGCCACGGTGGGCGAGGTCTTCCTGTGGCTGAACACCCGGAAGTGGCAGTTGCGGCTGTCGCAGAGTCCCCGGTATCAGTTCGGACTGTGGGGCTTCTACCCGGCGCAGGACAGCACCAAGGTTGTGGCCCGGACGCACGCGGCGTTGAACCTCGTGTGTACAAGTCCGCGGCACCAGAAACAACTCTACGGTATTGGAGCGTAAGGACTTATGGTTGTTGCGTTGGGATCTACCAGCGCAACAAAAACAGCGGTAAACTGAGGCCACTCCTCAGAACGAAAAGGAGCACTCAAAATGCCAAACGGTGTAACACAAGCAATTTCACGCACCACCTTCGGTGCATTGAACGACATCAACGACGTTCTTCCCGGCAATCAGGCATCACTGGCCGGCGCCAACATCTACGCCGCGCAACTCGGCAGCCGCATGTGGCAGGACGGCAACCCCGGCGGGGTGAAGTCGGACTCGGCCATCGGCACGCTGTACGGAGGCTGCTTCCAGTACGTGCAGTTCTACAGCGGCTCGGCTTCTCCGGCGCGCGGCTTGCCGGCGTAC
>CAIYHG010000191.1 GCA_903925975.1 uncultured Acidobacteriia bacterium
CTGTGCGCGGCGCGTGGTCTCGACCAGATTCCAGTAAGGCACCGGGCCCAGCGAACCGCCGGGTTTCTGCAATCGGGCAAACCACGCCAGGTTCGCCCGCACTCCGGAAAGCATTTGCCGTACGAATTCCGGATCGTCCTGATACATCCAGTAGTCGTGCACCATGCCGATCCACCACAGCGCATAACCCGGAATATACTGCGGCACCGAGGATGGCGCGCGGCTCAGCGTGATCAGATCTCCGGTGCGGCTGCCATCCATTAGCTCAATGGCGTTGCGCATCAAGCGTGCGTCTCCCGTGTTGTAAAGCGAGATGAGCGCCTGAATTCGCGTGTCGCCGTTATACTGCAACTGTTCGTAGTAGGGACAATCCACGTACGTTTCGTGCGCGCAGAGCCGTGCCGTCCGCCAGCCGACATCGAGTATGGTCTGGAGTTCGCTGGAGTCGGAATCGAAGCGTGCTTTGCGTTCGAAGGGGTAACCGGTGTAGATCGAGTGGAAGTCCTCGACCGTGAGTGGTTCGTCCTTGGTTTCCACGCTGAGTTCCAGGTACCGCCAGGTGCGCCACCACAGCGTGGAGAAGACGCGCCGGGCGCCGCCATCGGGCAGGAATTGGTCGTAATTGCCCTGCATTTCCTTGCCCTCGATTTCGTTGCGGTTTCCGGGGTCGCGTTTTCCAATCGTACGCATGGTCTCGGAGTACTTCAACGACAGCAGCGCGCCCTTTCCTCCACTCACCACCAACTCCGGGTATGCCGTGGTGAGATGCGTTCGATCCAGCAGAATCACGGCTTTGGTGTGGGCGGGGATCGCAAACGGCGACGGCTGCGCCGGGAAGGAAGCGGGCGGCGTGACGCCCGTCGATCGCCGCACCGCGCCGCCGCGCTCCGGTTTCAGCTCCACCATCGGAATGGTTCGCGGCACCAGCCACCAATCCTCGCCGCTGCCGGAAGCGCGGGCAGTCGGGCGGCCGATGGAGTTGGCGGGCTTCCACGCGCTGTCGTCGAATTCGGGTTTCTCCCAACCCCAGGGATACAGGCTCGCGTCCACGCGATCGCCCGGCCCCACCACGTAATACCCGTATTGAAAACCACGCGGGAATGGAATCGGTGTGTACGCCGCGTTGCGCAGGCACTTCCAGCTTGGACCCGTGTCGGCCACCCGCTCCGCCTGGGATGCCCCCTGCACCAGGAATCCGGTCTTGCGCGTGATTTGCGCAAGCGGCGCCATCTCGGCGAAGTTCCAGACCACGGCCGCCAGGGTGTTCTTGCCGGCGCGCAGGGGCTTGGCGATATCCACCGGATCGTAACGCCAGTTCAGTAGGTCGCCGCGCGCCGGGCCTACCGCGGCTTCCTCGCCGTTCACGTAGAGCTTGTACCGATTGTCGGCCGACACGTGGACCGTGAAGGACGCCGGCTTCTCCGCCAACTCGAAGGTCCGGCGAAAATGGTACACGCCATATTCACGTGCCGGAGCCTCGGGAACCGTAACCCAGTTTGCGCCGCCGCCTCCCCGCCCCCCTCCGGCGCTCTGGGCATGCAGCCCTGGCGCCATGACCAGCGCCACGAGCCAGGCGAAGCACTTCAAACGGTTGTGCATAGAAAACACAGTATAGGGGCAAACGCGGCGCGGCGCGCGCGCC
>CAIYHG010000192.1 GCA_903925975.1 uncultured Acidobacteriia bacterium
CGCGCTGGTCCATGGGTTTGCTCTCTTTCCACGGCATCGCCTCTTAGCATGCCGTTCAGAGAACTCAAAAGTCTCAAACCCAATCAACTGTTACCCATGTTCCCGGGTACAACTGTCACCCATGTCCCCGGTTTGGACCATGGGAGAAGTACTGGAGGATGGCTCCATAGCTGAGGAAAATTACGTTTGGCTAAGCGAGTGGCAACTGGAGAACATCAACAGCCGCCATACGTTACCGATTGACTACGATGTCTACAGAACCCTACAGCTGCACATTGCCAAAGCACTCGTTCCCCTTCTGCAGATTTGGTTTTATGCCAGCCGCCGCGAACAGTGCGCGGAGCGAAGGTACTCTGACCTATGTTCTCTGCTGGGGCTGCAAACTTTTCGCGCTCTCTCGCGCATCAAGCAGCAACTAAAGCCGAGCCTCAATGAACTCAAGGACCGGGGATTTCTTTCGGCTTGGGAGTTGGCAAAAACCACAGACGGAACCGATTACAAACTGTGTCTTTGGGCTGGGAGCGCCTTCGTCAGCTCTGCCGACCTTCGGGCTTCGGAATCTCCAGAGCGGCCCGCCTTGCTGGGCGAGAAACATGCGGAAGTCTTGAGGGCCCTGATAGATAGGGGCGTCCGCGAGGACCGCGGGCGGCAACTATTGATCGATCTCCCCAATAGCCAACCGGCGATCGACCAGATCGAATGGGGAGACGCGGAGATCCGCCGCAAAGAGCGCACGCGCGAGCCGATTCTCAACCCGCCGGGTTTTTATATCTATCTGCTCGAATCCAACTATCCCGTTCCGGCGGGCTTCGAGACGGCACGGAAGCGTATGCTGCGCGAGCAGGCGCAGAGCAGGGAAGCGGAAAGCCGGGCCGTCGAGGCGCGGCGTGAACTCGAGTTGTACGAACTGAGAGAACGCTACGAGGCATTCGTAGTAGAGGAGACGGATGCGCACATGGGGAAGAAGATGCCGCCCCAAGCCGTCGAACTCCGTATCCGCGATTACATGAAGCGGATACAGGAAGGGGCCTCGCCGAACCGCTGGCCGGAGCCCACCCTGCGAGGATTTGCCCTTCGCAGGCTGCGCACGGAAGTCGCAGGGGAACTCGATCTCCCGAGCTTCGAGGAATACGCCCAGCAGAGGGCTAACTCGCTGTTTTAATCCGGCGCCGGGCGCTCGCGTTCAGGCTAATGCAGGGTTCGCTACCGCCATTCGCTATGATTGTGTTCGATGAAAGTTCCGCTGCTTGACGTACGCCGCCAGAACCTACCCATCGAAGTAGATCTTCTCTCCGCGTTCCGGCGCGTTCTGGAATCCGGCCAGTTCATTCTGGGCAGGGAAGTGGAGCAATTCGAACGCGACGCCGCGGAAGTGGCGGGAACGCATTACGCCATAGGAGTCTCATCGGGGACCGATGCGATTCTGCTCGCGTTGATGGCGCTCGATATCGGCGCCGGCGACGAAGTGATCTGTCCCTCGTTCACGTTCTTTGCCACGGCCGGGTGCGTAGCGCGCGTCGGGGCGCGTCCGGTTTTTGTGGACTCGCAGTCCGAGAGCTTCAACATCGATCCCGTATCGATTGAAAGCGCGATCACGCCGCGGACGAAGGCGATCATTCCGGTGCACCTCTTCGGGCAGCCCGCCGACATGGAAGAAATCATGGCCATCGCCCGGCGGCGCGGCTTGTTCGTAATCGAGGATGTGGCGCAGGCCTTCGGCGCCAGCTACGCAGGCCGGCCGGCGGGTTCGTTTGGCGAGTTTGGCACGGTTAGCTTCTTCCCCTCGAAAAATCTAGGCGCGTTGGGCGACGGCGGCTTGCTGACGACTAACGATCCGGAACTTGCCGAAAAAGCGGCGCGGCTGCGCAACCATGGCGCGAATCCCAAGTACTACCACTCCATGATCGGCGGCAATTTCCGCCTGGACGCCGTACAAGCGGCGCTGCTGGGAGTGAAGTTGCCGTACCTGGCGGAATACACGGCGGGCCGGCAGGAGCACTTGAGCGAATACAATCGCGCATTAGCGAAGGTGCGGGGCGGGGAAGCGGTAGAGCTGATTCTTCCTTCGGTTTTGCCCGGACGCACGCACATCGCGAATCAGTACACGCTGCGGGTGCGAGCGGCAAAGGGGTGGAACTCGGCTGAATCCCCACGAGATGCGTTGCGGCGCTTTCTGGCGGAGCGGGATATCGCGGCCGAAATCTATTACCCGGTCCCGCTTCACAAACAGGAATGCTTCCAGGCTTTCGGACCGTATGGGGAACTGCCCGCAGCCGAGGCGATGGCGCGTGAAGTGATTAGCCTCCCGGTCTTTCCGGAAATGACCGAAGAAGAACAGGCTGCGGTAACGCAGGCGGTAGTAGAGTTCTGCGAAGGCGGCCGGCCGTGAGAAGTAGACGGGTTTTCGCGAGTTTACGGTCAGCCGGAGAATTGCAATAATCGAGCCGGCGCTTGTCTGGCTGCGTCGGCAATCAGGCGCTACTTCGCCGCCTTCTCTTTGCCTGGCGTTAGCGGGTTTCTTTATGGGCGTCGCGGGCATGTTACTATAGCGCGTTTCCATCGTTTCCCAAGGCGTATTGCCGAGCGTCCGCCATGGGTGCGGAGTAAGGCGAAGCGCCGGCGGTAGGATGCCGGATCGAGGCACTAATTGTCACAACGAATCCTAGTTGTTTTCGGCACACGGCCAGAGGCAATCAAATTATGTCCTCTGGTGCGCCGGTTCAAGCGTGATTTTGAGGTGAAGGTTTGCGTTACAGCCCAACATCGTGAAATGCTGGACCAGGTGCTGGAGGCCTTCTCCGTCTCTCCGGACTACGATTTGAACCTGATGCAGCCGAGGCAGACTCTTTCCGAGCTCACGGCGCGCATACTGGCGGCCCTGGAACCCGTGTTGGAGGCTGAGCGCCCGGATTTATTAGTAGTGCAGGGCGACACTACCACCACGCTGGCCGGTGCGCTCGCCGCTTTCTACCGGCGCATACCGGTTGCGCACGTGGAGGCTGGCCTGCGCACGGGCGATATGGCCGAGCCCTTCCCGGAAGAAATGAATCGCGTATTGACGTCCCGGCTGACAAAATGGCATTTTGCCCCGACCCGCAGCGCGGCGGAAGCGCTCTTGCGGGAAGGGACGCCCCCGGGCGACATCTTCGTCACCGGAAACACGGGCATAGATGCCGTACTGTATGTGCGGGACTTGATTGTTGCCGGTGCGCTCCGTCCGCCCAGGCAGGAACTGCCGGAGGGCAAGCGCATCGTGCTGGTGACCAGCCACCGCCGTGAGAATTTCGGTCCGCGTTTCGAAAGCTGCATGCGGGCGCTGGGTCGCCTGGCCTGCCGCGAAGATGTGGTTGTGGTCTATCCGGTGCACCGGAATCCGAATGTGTCCGGCCCCGCGCACGCATTGCTTGCCGGGCATCCTGGAGTCCGGCTTATCGACCCGCTGCCGTATGTTCCGTTCGTCGATCTCATGTTGCGGTCCCACTTGATCATCACCGATTCGGGAGGCATCCAGGAGGAAGCCCCATCGCTGGGCAAGCCCGTGCTGGTGATGCGGGAGAAGACCGAGCGCCCCGAGGCCGTCGAGGCCGGGACCGTTCGCCTGGTGGGGACGGATGAGGAGCGCATCGTGGCGGAAGCGAACCGCCTGCTTGACGACGAAGTCGAGTATGAACGAATGGCACGCACCCACAATCCTTACGGGGACGGCCACGCCTGCGACCGAATAGCGGAAACGCTGCTCGAAAGACCTTAACCCGCGTAATGATAGCCCGGGCGGGGAATGGCGCCTGAAGTCGGCGGTCCGTGGAGCGGTGGCGGCAAGTCTGTTTGATACACTACTGTGGACGCATGAAGCTCTCCATCCTGATGCCCGTTTACAACGAACGAACGGTGGTGGAGCGCTGTATTTCACTCGTGTTGGCCGCTCCACTGCCCGAAAACATGGAGCGCGAGCTGGTCATTGTGGACGATTGTTCCACCGACGGCACCTCGGATATTCTCGAGCGCCTGGCGCGCCAGATTCCGGATATCCGCCTGTTCCGGCAGCCTCACAACCAGGGCAAGGGCGCAGCCGTGCGGACGGCCATCGAAAAAGCGTGCGGAGACTTCTCTATCATCCAGGACGCGGACCTGGAGTACGACCCTTCCGAGTACCCGAAACTACTGCGGCCGTTATTGGACGGGCACGCCGACGCGGTCTTCGGATCGCGCTATATGGCCGGCGAGCAAGCCCGTATTTTGCCGTTCTGGCACTCGATGATCAACAAGGGCCTCACGCTGGTCTCGAACATGTTCTGCAACCTCAACGTTACGGACATGGAGACCTGCTACAAAGTCTTCCGCACCGATTTATTGAAAAGCATTCCGATCCGCTCCGACCGTTTCGGGTTCGAGCCCGAAATCACGATGAAGTGCGCCAAGCGGAAGCTGCGCATTTACGAAGTGCCCATCAGCTACCACGGCCGTACCTACGAGGAAGGGAAGAAGATTGGCTGGAAAGACGGTGTTAAGGCCCTGGGCGTAATTCTGAAGTTTTGGGTGATCGACGATCTCTACTCGGCGCCCTACGGCCGCGGGGTGCTTAACAATCTCACCGGAACGCCGCAATACCTGAGCTGGCTCGCCAAGAAACTGCGGCCGCATCTAGGCGATGAAGTGCTGGAGATCGGCGCGGGCATCGGGAACATGGCCGGCCGCCTGATGGGCCGGCGTGCGTACTACATGGCCGCGGAGAAAGACCCGCTGCACCTGCACGCGCTGCGCAACCGTTTTCTCCGTACCCCCAATGTAGTTGTGCGGAAGGTGGACCCCGAGTCCGCGGCGGACCTGGCGGGCCTCGAAGAGCGCTTCGATACGGTGCTGTGCCTGAACGTATTGGAGTATGTCTCAGACCCGGCCGAGGTGCTACGAACGCTCGAAGCCACATTGAAACCCGGCGGCTCGATCATCGTACTCGTGCCCAACGGCCCTGGCCTGTTTGGCACGCTGGACGCCCGGTTGGGCCACAAGCGCCGTTTCAGCTCCGGCGATCTGGAAAAGCTGCTGGCTTCGACGGGCTTCGGCGTGGAGAAGGTATACAACTTCAACAAAGCCGGCGCGCCGCCGTGGTGGCTATATAGCAAGGTTTTAGGATCGAAGAGCATCAACAAGCCCGTCCTGAAAATTTTCGACAAAACGGTTTGGCTCTGGAGCCGTTTCGACGGCCTGCTGCCCTGGCCGGGCCTGACGCTCATCGCGGTGGCTCGAAAGCGGGTGGCACGCAAGATTGGTGAAAACGTTCAGTCGCGCAGGGAAGAGGCCCCTGCAATGTCTTGGAACGAGGGTCGCTGACCGGCGAGGTTAGATGGCATCTCCGCCGCGCTACCGCGGGCTCTGCTTGACCGATCAGCGCTCTTCCTTTTTGAGAACCCCCTGAAGAAACCGTCCTAAATACGCCCGATACGCCAGTCCGCGACGAGCCGGCAGTTTGCGGGTGTTATTCCCTCTGGCCGGATCCGGATTGACGTAGGCAGCACGAGGACGCGGACGGGAGGCTTACCCTTTAACCCGTGCTTCGCTGCAAATCCGACAATTGTATCGTTCGTCCGTTCGTGCCACTTGACCTAGTCCGCTTTGACCTTAGTTCCCAACTGTCGGGCGCACGTGTGCGAGTCTCGATGCATCTACTGCTTCTCACTGTGTTGCGGCCCTGCCGAGAGGGTGGCGCGCGAGCGTTACCGGGGTTGCGCGCTCTATCTCCAGAGGAAGTTCGATGTCGTTGCTCGGTTCCTCCATTGGATCTAGAGTCACCACCGAATTCCAGAAACTAAGATCCGCGGGGTCGGAGGTGACAAAGCGAGTCCCGATTCGCAGATTGGCCGTTTCTCCAATCACATTCCAATAGGGAGGCCGGCGAGTTTAGAAATCAGCAGCAGCCTTACTACTGGGAATCGGCGAGCGCCTCGGGAGTAGGAAGAACCAGGCGAATTCCAGCGGCCTCGGCCTCGTTAGGATCGGCGAAGGCATGTGTACGATCGAGGAGGAAACGCGCCCGATCCAGCTCCGCGAAGTCAATGGATGCCGTATAACGCTGTGCGAAGTCCAGCATTCGCATCAGAGCCCCGGCTATACCGTTCTGGGAAAGGGCCTTCAATGCCATCAGGTAGTTGTTTCGGTAAACCGTCGGCACGATGATGCGGTTTTCGCCTGTCGCGACCAACTCAGCATTCATCATAAGGCGAGCGACGCGACCGTTCCCATCGGCAAACGGGTGTACTTCCGAAACAAGGAACATCATAAACATTGCGCGTTGCAGCGGGGCGGCAAGGCTGCGATAGATCTCGAAGCCCTTGGCGAGAGTGCCTTCCACCAACTCAGGAGCGACGAAGAAGGTGGAGCCTGCACGATTGGCCTCGTTCTTGAACAGTCCCGGCCCTTTATCTTGCCGACCTTCCATGATAAGCGCGTGACGGCCCCTGAGAAGCCCATTTAGTTCCGCGACGCTCCGGGGCAGGCGTGACATCTCGCGTGCATCGGATGTCGCCTTCCATGTTCCAAGCACGTCATGGGCATCCGCGGGGCGTGTTCTGGGGAGGTACCCTTGGAATACTATCTCCACCGCCTCCTCGACAGCGAATTGGGTACCCTCGATGAAGTTGGAGAAATAGGCTTCAAAGAAGGGCAGGGCGGTACCATCAGTCGATTTCGCCAGGCGGGTTACGGGTGCCGTGCCGGCCAACTCGGCGTGCAGGCGCTGAAACAAGTCGAGACGCTGCGGGTCGTAAGGCAGCCCCGCGGCGCGGGCTTCCGCGACAGGCGAAGCAAGCGGGGCGCGGCGTGACCCTAAAAGGGCTCCGACCAACGCGTTAAGCCGCTGAAACTCCTCTGGCATGTTGAGCTGCGCAGCGATCTCGCGGCCCTGGTCTCGCAGTCGCTGAAGCGCCGCTTCGCCGCTGAGGCGCAGGATCTCGTCGAGGCGTTCCTCGATTGCGCGCTGCGGCAACGTGCGCGGGACACGGCCGCGGTCACGCGATCGCCTCATGTTCTCCAGAAATGCGCGGGCGGGGGAGGCGAGGCGAAGACTGCCAATGAAAGGGAGGTCGCTATCCAGCGGCAACTGCCCCTTGCGGGGACGCAACACGATTCCGGGCAGAACAATGTCTCGCTTATGATCGGCGATGAGGAACACCGAGCCATCGTCGGTCGGTCGATTCTCCAGCGCCGTCCGATCAGCGATGAGGGCGCCCGGCAGGTAGGCGGCTACCAAGGCCCACAGGTTGCGCCGCACTAACTGCTCCGGTCGTTCGGTGAGGTTGCGGGTGTAAAGCCGAGAAGCCAGTTTGCGCAGCGTTCCGCGCTTTACTTGGCGGGAGACCGCGCCGGCGATTTCGACGTTGGAAACGAACACCTCGGGGAATGCAGAGAAATCGGGCATTAGCGGGCCTACAGTCCATCATAATGCAAGTTAATGGGGATTAGGAGTCCTCAAACGAAAGTTATTGGGGAATAGTAAGCCAGGCAAGATTTTGATTTCCGGCCCGTGGGGTGCTCTTGGGCCCGTGTGCGTAAAACCCGGAACCCGTTCTTTACGACTGCAATTACGTTAAACTTTCGGTTCAGCGGCCTGGCTCATCATGAACAAGCATCTAGCGGCTCAGGAAGTCATCGCGGGGTTCGCTTCCAAGCGAATTCTGGTGGTCGGCGACATTATGCTCGATGAGTTTATCTGGGGCAGCGCGTCGCGCATCTCTCCGGAGGCGCCGGTGCCGGTGGTGAACGTGACCCGGGAATCTTACTACCCCGGCGGGGCCGCTAATGTGGCGCGGAACGTTCGCGGATTCACCCGTGGCGCGGCGGTAATGGGGATGGCCGGGACCGATGGGCATGGCGAACGGTTGGTTGCGCTGCTGGGCGCCGAGGGGATCGATACCACGGGCGTGCAGCGCGATCCGTCGTTCTCCACCATCGTGAAGACGCGCATCTTCGCCCGCAATCAACAAGTGGTTCGCGTGGACCGGGAACGCAAGGCGCCGCTTTCAGCCGAGTACTTCGAGAGGGCGATGGGCCTGTTCGTTGACATGCTGGATTCGCTCGACGCGGTGATCGTGGCCGACTACGGGAAAGGATTTCTGACGCAGGCCGCGGCAGATTACATTTGTAGCAACACGAAGGCCCGAGGTAAAATCCTGGCCGTGGACCCGCATCCGCATACGTCGCTGAATTGGGGTGGCGCCACGGTGATCAAACCAAACCGGGCCGAGGCGTTTCTGGCGGCCGGGTTGCCGCCGTCGGAACCCGCGGACTCTCCCTTGGCCGATCAGCCGCTGCTTGAGGCCGGCCGGCGGCTGCTCGAAAAATGGCGGCCGGACTCGTTGCTGATGACCCTGGGAGAGCAGGGCATCTTGCTGTTCCGCGAAGGCAAGCCTCCGTACCATACGCCCACCCGGGCCAAAGAGGTGTTCGACGTGTCCGGGGCAGGGGATACGGCTATCGCGGTTCTCACGCTGGCCCTCGCGGCCGGCGCAACTCCCGAAGGGGCGGCCGAACTCGCCAATTGCGCCAGCGGGATCGTGGTGGGCAAGGTCGGAACGGCCACCGTCACGGCGGCCGAACTAGCGGAGCAAGCGCCGTGTCTGCCTTGCGTATGAACCGCCCGGCTGTTTTTCTGGATCGCGACGGCACGCTGATGGAGGAGGTCGGCTACTGTAATGACCCGGCTCGCGTGCGCGTGTACGACGGGGTTCCGGAGGCGCTGCAGCGGCTCAAGAGCGCCGGTTTTTTGACGATCCTGGTCACCAACCAGAGCGGCATCGGGCGCGGGCTGATCACCGAGGAGCAATACCGGGCGGTTCAGGAGGAATTGCTCCGCCAGCTTGGGCCGGGAACCATCGACGATTCCTATTTCTGTCCCGACGTCCCAGAGGCTCTGTCCTGTAACCGTAAGCCGGAGCCCGGCATGTTGTTGCAGGCCGCGGCGGAGTACGGCCTCGACCTGCCCCGCTCCTTCCTCGTCGGAGATAAAAGCGCCGATATCGAATGCGGGAAGCGGGTTGGGGCCCGCACTGTCCTGGTGCTGACCGGCTATGGCGCGGAGCAGCAATGCCAGCCGGATTTCGTCGCGCCCAACTTCCCGGCGGCCGTGGGTTGGATACTCTCCCCCCAAACCGTCAAAACCAACGTGAAGTAACGCCGGTTGGCTTCGCCCGTACGCTACCAGAGGCGCATAGGGATGTCGCCAGGCGTGAAGCCCAACCCGATTTGCGCTGTGTAGATGAGCCTCTTATATGCGCTGAAGTCATTGCTGCCGTATGACCTGGCGCTCACCGAGCCAACCAGATTCAGGGACCGGCCGAGCGTGCGGGATGCCGAGATCGTTCCGGAAGTGCTGGAGTATTCGCCGATAACGTTGCCCAGCGACCGGGAGCGGTTGTATCCCAAGTTGCTGTTGATGCTCCACCGGCGGATACCGTTATATGAGTAGCCAGCCCCTAGGGTGGTGGCGCTGGAGGTCAGGAACAATCCATTCCCCGGCGTAACCGATCGCCCTCCCGAGAAGTAAGCCACCCCGCGACTGAATGTTCTGGAGAGGCGCGCGCTGATATTGGGCATGTAATCGATGCTGTGCACGATAACGCCCGAGGCGATGCGGCCGATCAAAATGGCAATAGCCGGATCGACCGGGACGGTTTGAACAAACTTGGTTTCCGACCGCAAAGCGCCGGCCATGAGCGTGAATTCGATCGTGCGCGTCAGTCGGGAGGCATAGGTTCCGCTGAAGCTATGGTTGTCCGTACCGCTGAACACCCCATTGAAGGAATATCTGGAATAGTTATAAGCCACGCCGATCGTGGAATGGCTGCTGACCCGATAGGAGATGTCGCCCCGGGCTCCCGCGCCCGTGACTCCGTACAACGAACTGGATTTGCGTCTATTCAAAAATTGGTCCCCACCCAAATTGAAGGAAAGCCGGGCGCTTCGCTGGATCGTCAAATCAGCCTGGCTGCTCAGGTATATCGTTCGGTTGTCAAAGTAATCGGTAGTCGGAATGTATGCCAACGAAGGGTCGAAAGGCACGGATTGAGGCAAACCCGAAAGGCCGTAACTACGGGCGAACATACCGGCGCTTTCGCGCAGAGAAAGCTGGATGTGTTTGGAGAGTTGATGCGTAACGCCAAGCATTAGGGAGTGGTTGCTGGCGTCAAACTGGGTTGTCTTGGCGTAGCGGGTCATCGAGCCCTGGTAATCCAGCCCGAGTTTGGTATGTTTCCAGGAGTGTACGCCGCTGATGCCGGCTGTTAACTGGAGGCCGTACGTGGCGGAATTGCCGAGCTGTCCCTGGGAGTCCAAGCCGACGCCGGCGAGGCCGTTGTCGTAAACTCCCGAGAGACCGACAAAAGGACGGAAGTCGATCTGAGGCGCACTCATGCCGGAAGGGGACTCCCCGCGGCTCAAGATTGCCGGACCGGCGTACTGGCCGAAGAGTGGCGCAGCGATCAAGACTGCAAAAACCGCGGTGAACTTCAAAAGAGTGCTCCTCCTTAACGCGCCTGCGCCCGGCGCTCGGTAATTCAAAGTCTGACGCGTGATTTCCAACTCTGTCAAGCAACGTGCGCCCGCAGGCCGAAAAGCGGGCGCTGGCGCCGGGCGGTGAGGGGGGGCGCCGGTCTGACGGCCGGGAACCCGCTGGAGAGCTGCCAAGAACGGCAGCCCCACACAACGGTTGAATTTGCGGCGGCAGAGGGGGCAGGGCATAGGAGCTATCCTTGCCTCCGCTGAAGGGGACAACGCAACGGTACTCATGGCACTGGCCGCAAACGCCTTGAGCGTCAAAGACGACTTAACGCGCCAGCAGTTTCTCATAGATCGCGCCGGTGCGCCGGGCGGCGATCTCGATGGTTAAGTTCGACTGAACGAACTGCACCGCACTGGCGCCGAGGGAGCGGCGAACTTGCCGGTCCGCGCATAAAAGGGAGATCTTGTGCGCCAATTCGTTCCCGTTGCCTGGTTGGAAGAGAAAGCCGTGTTGCTCGTGGGCGCCGGTCAGCTCGGGGGTCCCGCCCACGCGCGAGCCGATCGCCGCGCAGCCGCAAGCCATCGCTTCGAGCAGCGCATTAGAGAACCCCTCCGAATAAGAGGGGAGCACGAAAATATCGATACAACGCAGCCAGCGGGGCACTTCGCGGGTGGCCGGCACAAACACGGAGGCGCCGGCAATCCCGAGCCGGGCAGCGTTGTCGATAAGCTTAGGCAACTCCACTCCACTGCCCACGATCAGCAGCTTGGCTCCGGCCGGCTTGGCGGCTTTCGCGAAGGCCTCCTGCAACAGCGGAAGACCTTTTTCCGGCCGGAGCGCGCATATCGTTCCAACTACCAGCGAAGCGCCGGCAAGAACCTCGGGCTGGGGCTCGTCGGCGGGGTGAAACACGGCCGTATCCACGCCGTTGTAACAGAGTTCAACGCGGGATGCCGGAACGCCCTCGCGCTCGATCATGTACTGCCGGAGAGCTTCGCAGTTTACCACCACCGCGTCGGCTATCGGGTCTGTCATCCGCAACCCGATCTGCGTCCTGCGGTCGAGAATTTCGCGGTAACTGAGCTGGCTGGCGATCACCGCCGGCAAGCCGGCGCAACGCGCAATCGGCACTCCCAGCAGGCCGGAGACGTCATAGGAATGAAGCGCCTGAATCCGATGCTTCTTCAAATACCGCGCCAGAAGAATGCCGGCCGATACCCCGGCGCGGGAGAACGGCGCCAAGACTGGAAGGTGCAGCAGCGGAATGCCCGCGGCGCGGATTTCGTCATAGCGCATTCCGTGGGCGTTGTAACTGGCTACGTGGGGTTCGAATCGCTCCCGGTCAAGATGCGCGGCGATTTTGGCGACATCGCGCTCCACGCCGCCTTGATCGAGCTCCCGGACCATCAACAGGACGGGGGTAGGGCCGCTCCCCCTGGTGTTTGACGAACTCATGCAGTCGCCGTCCGGTCTATGACCCCGGCCGGGTTTCCGACGGCCACTACTCCGGCGGGTATGTCCTTGACCACTACGGCGCCGGCGCCAATTGTCGACCCCGCCCCTACGTTGCCCATCACGATAGCCGATTCGCCAATCCAGCAATTCTCGCCAATCACGGCCCTGCCTGGCGCGGTGGCCTCAAGACGCCCCGCCGCATTCCGGGCGTGCTGACGCCGTCCTCCAGGGATCCCAACGTGCGACGCAATTTGCGTCCCGGGCCCGATTGACGCGCTCCCGATCACGCAATACGCCCCAATCGAAACGTGCGCGCCCACTTCGGCGTCGCGGCTCACGAAAAATGTGCCGAAGGCGATATTGGTATCGATCGAGCACTTTCGCAGCGCCAGCCTATAGAACGCGCCGCGCAGCAGGTTGCCGGGGAGCCCCGGCGCCAGCGCCAGAGCGTGCGCGCAGATAGTAAACACGCCCGCGATGCGGCCGAAGCCGCTAACCAGCGCCAGAGGGAATACCAGGACCAGCGCAATCGCCTGGATGGCGCGCTTCAAAATCAACCGGACGCTCATAGGGCGTGCTCCGCCTTTGCTCCGGCTCCCAGCCCCAGCCGGCGCTGAAAAATAGAGACCAACCTCTCGACGTTATTCGTCAGGTTGTACTTATCGGCTATCTTGCGCCGCCCGGCTTTGCCGAGCCGGGAGCGCAGATCGGGGTTGTCCATCAATTCTTCCAGGGCTGCCGTCAGCGCTTCGGGGTCGGATGGCGCAATCAGCAGACCGTCTTCACCGGAGCGAATAAGTTCCGGGATGCCCCCAACATAAGTGCTGATGCAGGGGATCTCCATCGCCATGGCCTCCATGAGGCTGACGGGAACGCCTTCGGCGAAGCTCGGTAGAACGAAGACGGCGGCCGTGGAGAGAATTTCGCGGACGCGGTCCTGATTGACGGAGCCGTGAAAGGTCACCTCCGCGGCAACATCCAGCCGGGCGGCTTCCCGTTCCATGGCTTTCCGGTCGGGGCCGTCCCCTACCAGGTCCAGGCGTACCGAGCGGCCCCGGCTGCGTAGTGTGGCTACGGCAGTCATGAGAGTGACTTGCCCCTTCCCGAAGACAAGGCCGCCGGTGCAGGCTATGGTGAAGGGGCCAGGCGAACTCTCCGCGCGCCCGGCGAAGGCCAGAAGGTTCACTCCCAGAGGGCAGACTTCCAGTTTGGACCAGTGCTCGGGCGCGGTCTCTTTCATGATTTGGCTGCGCGTGAAATTGCTGACGCAGCGGACAAAAGCCGCTCCCTCTATCTTTTCGCGCAGCCGATAGAACTTCACATCGTAAAACTCGTCCGAGCCGTGGATGGTGATGGAGTAAGGGATGCCGTAGATCTTCCGGACCAAGAGGGCGGCCGTCACCGCGGAGTTGCCGAAATGCACGTGAACGTGCGTGAGCGCGTTGCGGCGCAACCAGCGGCCGAGCACCACAGCCTCGGCGAAGTAGAACAGATGGTAGGCCACGTCCCTTAGATCTGGCCCCGCCAACCGTAGAGCGAGCGACAATGCGGCCATGTAACGGCCGGGCCTGCGCAGCAGGCAGTCCGCATGATCCAACAAGATGCGCTGGAGACCGCGGCCTTTCACGTAGAATGTGCGCTCCGCCTCGCGCCGTTCCGCTTCCGTTGAGCCATCGGCGCTCTGCTGAGGAAGCATGACGGAGGCGGTCTGCAGAGGCAATCCCAGCCGGCGTAATTCCAAAACCTCACGCAAGATGAAGGTGTGCCGGACCGCTGGATACTGGCTGACCAGGTATGCCAGCGAGGCCGAGCGATTCATCCGGATTTCCTCATGCAAAGCACTGCAATATTATAACGGCATTCTGAAAATAGCCCTCCGCGCCGCGTCGCGCTTCTTTGGGGCGGCATGCTACATGTAAAGAACCTGTTCGATATGGGACGCGAAGGCCAGCTCCGCCTGCTTCACTTTGTCGGAAGGGTTTATTCCCACCCGGCGAACGGCTTTGAATTGCGTTGTTACCATCTGGCAGCGCGATTGGCCCGCCGGATGTCCGTAACGCACCTCGGCTTTTGCCGCGTCAACGAAAACGCAGCGCCTTCACCGGCCGATTCCTGGCTTCGGGTTTTGGCGGTTCCCCGCGAAACCGGCTATCGCAAACTCGACCTGTTGCGCGGTTTGGCCGGGGCCACGCCGTTTTCGGTTTTGAACTTCACTCGCCGCTCAATGACCGACGCGCTGGCCCGGCTCCTGCGGGAAGAACGCTTCGATATCGTGCTGATCGAAGGGGTCCAGATGGGGGCCTATCTGCCCGTGATTCGCCAGGCCCCCGGCGTCCCCCCCTTAGTGGTTTGCGATTGGCACAACATCGAATCCGAGATTCTGCACCGTTATGCCGATGCGGCTCCCGGCATAGCGCGAAGGCTTTACGCACGGCGCGCAGGCTTCTCCCTGGAGCGGTTTGAAAGGCGGTTTGCGCGCCAGGGCGATATGCATATCGCGGTCAGCGAGCGCGATCGCGACGAGTTGATCCGGTATGGCGCCGCGTCCGTCATGGTGGTAGAGAACGGAGTGCCCATAGCGGACTTCCCGCCGGATGAGCTGGCCGCCGGTTTCACCCCCGGCAAGCGGTTTCGCGTTTTGTTTGTTGGCTCCATGGATTACCACGCCAACATCGAAGCGGCCCTCCATTTCAGCCGGGAGGCCTGGCCTGCCATCCGCGAGCGGCTTCCCGGCGCTGTCTTCACAATCGTGGGTCGCGATCCCGTCCCGGAAGTGCGCCAACTCGGCGCCTTGCCCGGAATCGAAGTCACGGGTACGGTCCCCGACGTTCGCCGCTACTACCGCGAGGCCTTCGTCGCCCTGGCTCCGCTGCGCATCGCCGGAGGCACCAGGATCAAAATATTGGAGGCCATGGCTGCCGGCGTTCCGGTTGTGGCCACCTCCCGCGGCGCTGAAGGCTTGGCCGCCACCCCTGGCGTCGAGTACCTTCTTGCGGAAACGGGTGGAGAGATGGCGCAAGCCGTCGTGGAACTTTCACGCGACGCTCAAAATGCCGCCCGCCTGGCCCAGGCGGGACGCGAATTGGTGCTTCAGCGCTACGATTGGGCGCGGCTCGGAGATACCTTGGCCGACCGGTTGGTGTCGCTTATCGAAAGCCGCAAAGCGGCTGGAAGCTAGTATCGCGGCTCCAAAAGTCCGCGGCCTTAGTCTTCGTGGGGTGGGGATGTTTCTTCCGGGCCGCCGCCCGGCTGTCACTCACTGGCGGGCTGAGCTTTCGTCTTGGTCGGCCGCCCGAAGTTTCGGAAATAAACTTCGGCCGGATTCCCCATGGCCAGGCTATATGGAGGCACGTCGGAAATCACAACGCTGTTGGCGCCGATTACCGCCCCTTCGCCCACGGTGACGCCCTTCATAATATGAGCGCCATTGCCTATCCAGGCATACCGGCAGATTCTTACCGGCCGGATATCCGCCGCATCCACGGGCGCATTCCGCGCGCGCAAATCGGCTTGCCGGGGGTGGCCGTCGGTGTCGGTAATTCTGCAATCGAAGGAGATCAGGACGTCGTCCTCTATAACCACCTCGCGCGACACCGTCACCGCCGTGTTCCAGTTAATCTTCACGCGATTCCCAACGGTCAGCCGCGGCCGTTCGAGTTGGTTGCCAGAGAGAATGGATACGCGCCCGCCCAACTCCACATCGTCGCCGATATGGATCTCCGCGTGCCCGGTCACAAAAGGCAGCCCTCCCAGGGTGAGGCGCCTGCCTACCGACGCACAACGAGCCTGGAACAAGGGGTGGCGATAGAACAACGTGATCAGGAGACGCGCCACGATAATGACGCCGAAATGCGCCTCGTAAAGCACCCTCAGCGGCGGCTTGAGAAAGCCCGGGATGCGAGGCGCCGAGGGCGTGGCAATTACGCGGACCACGGAACGCAGGAGCCGGAAGAAGGGGCTTTCTCCGGCCTTCACTTTACGGATTAGGGCATTGAATCCCACTTGCGCACCATTACAGCATAATGCCGCTCGGTCGCTCCATTCCCATCGAGGTTCGCGGAAGCAAACTTGGGCGTCTGATGCTATCGTAGGCTTGAGATTTGAAAGTAAGTTCTTATTAGGGGGATTCGATGACGCGAGAAGAGTTTCTTGCGGAAATAGACCAACTCGTGGATCTCGCGCCTGGCACACTGAAGGGCCCGGAAGAACTGGACAGCCTCGAGGAATGGAATTCCACGGCGATGATCGGTCTTATCGCGTTGGCCGATACGAATAATCGGGTGCGCCTGTCTCCGCGGCAGATCGCGGCCTGCTCCACTGTGACCGATCTGCTAAAGCTCGCCGGCGTGGAAGCTTGACGCCGATTGGCTCCCCCACTTCTTGGAGAAATCGAATGCAGGCGGGCGTAGCCGCACTTGAATACTATTTGCCTGAAAAGGTCCTGTCTACCGGCGACCTTACGGCCGAATTCCCAGACTGGAATGCGGAGAAGATCGACCGGAAGACCGGCATCCGGGAACGGCGGATTGCCGCGCCGGATGAATGCTCATCCGATCTCGCGGCGGCCGCAGCGCGGAAGCTCTTTGCCTCCGGCGCCTGCCGGCCCGAGGATATCGATTATCTGTTGTTGTGTACCGAGACGCCGGATCATTTTGTCCCGACTACCGCCTGTATCGTGCAGGACCGTCTCGGCATCCCGAGGACCGCGGGGGCGCTCGATTTCAATCTGGGGTCATCGGGCTATATCTACGGGTTCGGATTGGCGCAGGGGTTGATCTCGACCGGCCAGGCGTCCCGGGTTCTGCTGCTAACCGCCGACGTTTACAGCCGCTTCGTGCATCCCCGCGACCGGAGCGTCCGGACCATCTTCGGGGATGCGGGGAGCGCCACCCTGCTCACGGCCGAAGAAGCGGCCGAGCCTCTCATCGGTCCGTTCGTCTATGGGACCGACGGGCGTGGGGCTGCTAATTTAACGGTTCCCGCCGGAGGCATGAGACTGCCGCATTCCGCCGAGACGGCCATCGACGTGGAGGACGAAGGCGGAAATGTCCGCAGCCTGGACAATCTGTACATGAACGGCGGCGAGATATTCCTTTTCACGCTGGACGTTGTTCCCGAAATCATCGACCGCTTATTGAAGAAGGCCGGTGTGGATATATCGCAGATCGATTCTTTCGTCTTTCATCAGGCCAACCAGACCATGCTGGACCACCTTCGTAAACGCGTGGGGATACCACCGGAAAAATTTCAAGTCTCGCTGGCGCATTGTGGAAACACCGTATCCTCGACGATCCCCATCGCTCTCAAAGACGCCGTGGCGGCGGGCCGTATTCCGCAAGGCGGGCTGGTTATGCTGGTCGGGTTCGGGGCCGGCTATTCCTGGGGCGCCACGCTGATGCGCTGGCGCGGCGTGTAGCCCCGGCCTAGCGCTCCAAAATGGCCCGATGATACGATACGACCCGAGAGGGGCCGCGCTCCCGGAAATGAAGCCCCTGAAATTGCCACAACGATGAAGCGCAACAAGCATTCTACCGAGGGCGCCGAAACACGATGATGAGATTCGCCAACCAGCCCGCCTATCGGAGTTGCGCGCCCCGGTTAGGGTTATGATTCCGTCCCCGGCTGTCCCGAACGAAGAGGGTTCGCGAGCCGCTCTGGACCGGCAACTGGTTTCCGGGGTGGCGTGGACCGCGCTTGCCCGCTGGGGCGGTCAAATTGTCTCCTGGGCCTCCATGTTGCTGCTGGCCCGGTTGCTCTCCCCCGGCGACTTCGGCCTGTTTGGCATGACCACGGTCTTCCTCGGATTTATCACCCTGGTCAGCGAATTCGGCATCGGCAGCGCTATCGTCATGCTGAAAGAGATCTCCCCCGGCGAGATCCGGCAAATGCACGCGCTCTCGCTAATGATGGGAGTAGCGGGTTCGATAGCGGCCTTTTTCGCGGCGCGGCCGCTTGCCGGTTTCTTCAAAACTCCCGAAGTCCAGCCGCTCATAGCGGTTATGGGCTTCATATTTGTGCTCTCCGGAGCCCGGGTGGTCCCGCAGTCGCTTCTTCTTCGGGATTTGAAATTCAAACTGGTGTCCGGTCTCGAAGCCCTCATGGTTGTCGTTCAGGCGTCTTCCGGCGTGCTTCTGGCGTGGCTGGGAATGCGTTACTGGGCGCTCGCTTATAGCGCGCTGATAGCGAATGCCGTCGTCTCGGTTGCGTTCTATGTCGCCGCGCCTTGCCGCCCTGCCAAGCCGGTCCCCAGCCAGCTTCGGGGCGAATTGCAGTATAGCGGGCGGCTTTTGATGGGGCGTATCACCTGGTATTTATATTCGAATGCCGATTTCGTCGTGGCCGGCCGGTTTCTCGGCGAGGCTGCGCTGGGCGTCTACAACATGGCCTGGAATCTGGCCAACATCCCCCTGGACCGGGTCGCCAATCTAATCTTTCGCGTTACGCCGGCTGTGTTTTCGAGCGTGCAGCACGATGCAGCCGAGTTGCGGCGCTATCTTCGAGTGCTGACCGAAGGGTTATCCATGATCGTTTTCCCGGTTGGCATCGGCGTGGCGCTGGTGGCCGACCCGTTGGCGGCCGCGGTCTTCGATAAGCGATGGGCCGGTCTGGCGATGCCCCTCCGCTTTCTGGCGCTCAACGCCGTGCTGCGGTGCCTTTGCATTATGGCCGGGCAGGTTCAAACCGCCATCCGCGACGTGCGCTACGGCATGTGGCAAGGAGTTGTCAGCCTGATTGTGCTCCCGCCGGCGTTCTGGTACGCCAGCCGTTGGGGCGGAGGGGGAATCGCCGGTGCATGGCTCTGCCTTTACCCTGTGCTGAACGGCCCCCCGCTGTTTCGAATACTGCGGAAGATCGCGATGCCGAAGCGCGAATACTTCGGCGCCGTTAAGCCGGCCGCGATAGCGTCCACGGCCATGTCGGCGGCTGTCCTGGCCGTGCATTTTCTAGCGCCGCAGGTTCGGCCGATGTCACAGTTGTTGGCGCAGACGGCGGCCGGCGCAGTCGTTTATGCAGGCGTCTTGCTGCTATTCTTCCGCGGCCGCGTGAATGTGTTTCTGGGCCTTTTGAGGCGCAGGGAAACGGCCTGATTTAGCGATTGAGACAAGGAATATGCCCTGGACCCCCACGCCTGCGGAGTTGCGCCGGAGTTGAAGCCGCACCGTGGAAGTGTTCTCAATGCTATTTGGCTGCTAGAATCCATCTGTGATCTTCTCGATTATTGCGCGCAAATGCCAAACCTCCTGGGAGGTGATTCGAACGAGGGGGATAAGGGAGAGCGCGCGCTATGCCCGTACTCGGATACACGACGCTTTCAAGCTATACGCGGACGGCAGTTTCGACCGCCGTTACGGAACCGATACCGCAGGGTGGGTGGAACTGACCGATCTCACTTGCGTCGGCAGCAGCAACGTTAAGAATTGTATCTACTATGAGCCAACCGCGGAGCCATTGATCCATCAACTGCTCAGTGCGCTTCCCCCTATCCA
The DNA here is from genome assembly GCA_903925975.1 of uncultured Acidobacteriia bacterium. GTDB lineage: Bacteria > Acidobacteriota > Terriglobia > Bryobacterales > Bryobacteraceae > BOG-224. Next base: position 19,432 of record CAIYHG010000192.1, read on the forward strand.
GTACGACCAGTTCACATTCGTAGATTACGGATCGGGCAAGGGCCGCATTCTATTAGTCGCAGCCCAATTTCCGTTCCGCGCCATTGTAGGCGTGGAGTTCGTTAAACACTTTCACGATATCGCCCTCTCAAATTTCAAACGGTATAAAACCCCGAAACAGAAATGCTTCGCCCTCTCCTCCGTGCTCATGGACGCCGCCGAGTTCGTACCGCCCGAGGGCCCATGCGTGTTCTTTCTTCATAACCCTTTTAAGTTCGCGCTACTGACGCGAGTGATGGAGAAGATCCAACGGTCCATTCAGGAGCATCCGCGCGAGGTGTACGTAGTTTATTGGTGCGCGCGGCCCCAATATATCGAGTACATGTGCGGTCTCGGCATCCCCTGGCGAGAAATTCCAGTGCGCCATCATTACTCGGAGGAGGCGAAGACCCGGCGCGGTTTTCTCTTGAGCTACGTTCCTCCCATGTCTGCCGCGCCGCCGGGTGCGCGCTGATCCGCCATGGCAAATCTTTCAATCGTCGAGGATCCCCAGGTGGGGTCGTGGAATGACGCAATCGCCGGGCTCCCTCGGGTAAGCCCTTTCCTTTCGGCTGACTGGCTCCAGTGCGTAGCCGGCCCCGGACGCCGTCCGATCTGTTTGTGGGTCATGGAGGGCTCCCGTAGGGTGGGCGCCGCCGCGGGGCTGATCGTCGATCCGGCCCTTCCGGTACTTCGGGCATTCGGAAGACGACTGTACTTTTATAGTGGTCCGGCGCTTGATGTCGCGGACGATAGCGCCATCGGCCCGGTGGTCGATTGCATTGTGGATTACGCTGCCCGGAGAGGTCTTGCCGCCGTTACGTTTGGATCCTGGAGTTACCCGTACTCCTTTGAGGCGGCCAGCCTGTTCTACAAAGATCCCCGCCAAGAGTATGTTGTGGATTTGCGGGGCAGCGAAGACGAGATCTGCGCGCGCATGCGTTCAAAGATCCGGCAATACGCCCGAAAAGCAGTCCGCGACGGCCTGACGTTTCAAAGAGCCGAAGGTCAGGAAGCCTTGAATGCGCACCTGCGACACCTAGAGGATACACAGGCAACCCGCATGTCAAAAGGGCACGGACGGTATTCCCCCTTCCCCATGCCGCATCTCACGCCGAGGGCCCTTCCGGATCTCTATACGACGAATATTGCCCGCTTGTACTCCGTCCATGGGGCCGGCGGCGCAACAGTTTGTACTTTGTTCGTGCTTGTTTTTGGTGGGTTCGCCCACGCACTCACGATTGGAGCGACTGCGGAAGGGTATGAGCTGCGGGCGCCTATATTTGCATACTTCGAAACCATAAAGACGCTGCGTCAGGAAGGCGTGCGCTTCTTGAGTTTGGGTGGAGTTCCCCACGACGGGGAGGAAGGTCTTGTCTTTCTCAAAGAATCTCTTGGAGCCCAGAAATGCGCCTGTCCGGCTGGGAGTACTAGGCTGCTATGCCGGTCGCTGCCGTACCGGGCGGTGAACTATGCGGATAATCTTTTGACGCGCAGGGCTTCCCAAGCCTGACTGCGCCAACTTTAATGAACATTAATAATGGATCAATAAATATGAAGGGTGGGTTGTGGTAACCAAGTACCAGAGCGCCACTGACTCTTGGGCACCGAAACTCCACTCACGCTCCGCCTGGTCAACCCACACCGTGGAAATCACGGCGGCGGCTACGATTACTTCCTGGGCGCCTGGAGTCCCGATCGCGAATTGGATGTCCAGTTTCAGGCTGCCCCAGGGTCCACGGTTCGTTCCCTGGCTTCCGGCCGCTGGTTCCTGTTGAGTGAGACGTCTCCTCTCCATACCCCGGTAAGAGCCCTGGTGCATGCAACCGGGGACGAACCCAGCCCGCTTGCGGCCGTCGCTTTTCGCGGCTACTTGCTCGAACCTCCCGTACACGGCTGGTGCGATTCCCAATCGATTCTCGATTACTGGGCCAATCCGCCGGAACGCCATAACGGCCTCTTCGCCGCGGCCCGGCTTCTTCGCGACAACAGCCTGGAACTGATCACCGATGCTTTCGGCATTGCTCCGCTGTATTACCGGGTCTGGAATGGCGTGGTTCTGTTCTCCACGGACGGGCAGCTTTTAGAGGCGCAGGGCGACGCTTTCGACCCGCTTGCCGGGCGAGCTTTTCTTCAGGCCGGCTCCCTCTTTGGCGACCGAACTTTCACGGTTGGAGTCGAGCGAGTCCCGCCCGGCCGCCGCCTGGCTTTTCGCGGCTCCACCACGCCGTTTCCCCATAGATGGTTTAGTTACAGCAGCCTCCCTCCGGGAGACCAACCGATTGACGATGACGGCGTCCGAGAGGTGGAAGAGTCGTTTCAGAATGCCATGGACCGGTGCCTCCGCCTTCCGGCGGCGCAACGGATTCTGCCGCTAAGCAGCGGATACGACAGCCGGCGTATTCTCGCTGCGCTGCAATCCCGTCAGACCAGCTTCAAGGCGCTCACGCTGCGTATCATTCAAAAAGGGCACCGCGACCTGGACGCAACCTGGGCATCCGCGATGGCAAGAGCCTTTGGCTTCGACCATAATGTCATCGAATTAGCCGATCCCCTGCAGTATGCCGACGACGATAGTCTTCTCCGGTCTCTGACGGATTCGCAGACGACGGAGCACTCATGGATTATGCCTCTTATGCGCCATCTCCCTCCGGAGAGCGCGCTGATATTCGACGGCTTGGGCGGCGATATTTTCAATACTACGGGATACGAGATACGGGAGATGTACGCCTGCGCTGAAGAGCAGAGGCTCCCGTTGGTGGCGGGCTGGCACTTTGGTCCCGGCGAACTCGACCACAATCTCAGCCCGGCGTTATGGCCCGGAATCAGTGAACTGCGCGGGCACCTGGAGGAGTACGTAGCGGACCTGCCATACGGAAAAAACAGAGGCGATTACATTTATCTGCGAATGCGCGCCCGGCACAGTACCGGCCTTTGGTCCCACACGGTAGTGCCTGCCGGTCACGTTGCCGTCCACCCGTACTTCGATCTGGATTGTGCGAGTGTGGCATTGAAATACGACCCGTTGGATAAGATCGAGCGCTTCTTGCAGGATCGCTGTCTGGCCAGGTTCTGGCCCGAATATCATGTTTACCCCGGGAGCCGCCGCGTTCCGGCCGATGCCACGCCCGGAGACGGCGCTCTATTACAAAAGATTCAAGCCACCTGCCTTCGCCAGCTCTTTGCGGAAGTGGGAGCCGGCCCCTGGTATGGCGACTTACGCCGCTGGCTCTCGCCGCGAGGTTATGCGCTGATGTTCGCGGCGGCGCACAACGAATCGATAGGGCAGAGGGTGAATTGGTGGATGCGGCCCCTGCTCAGTCTCAAAGCGCGCGAGCGCAATTGCCGCCCGTGTTGGTTTTCATCGGCGGGCGCGTGAGCTTTTCAGGCGCGTACCCCTATAGATATCAGGAGTTGAAAGTTAAAATTCGTTTACCATGATCTTCTGGGCAAGTTTGCCGGCAATTTGCAATTGGTGATGCCGAACCCGATTACAATTCGACTCGCATGGCCCAGCCCGGGTGAGACTGAGTTTCGTAGTGATTTCTTTGTAGGGGCATGGAGCCCTATCCACGATCTACAGGTGGAGTGCCGCGCTTCGAATGGCGCCAAGGTGCGCTCCATAGCTTCTCAAAAATGGTTTCTGGCCAGCGAGGCATCCCCCCTTCATGACTCATCCAGGGGTTTGGTCAATGCCGCTGAGCCGGGGGCTCCCATCTCCGCCGTGGCTTTCCGCGGCTACTTGCTGGACGCCGCCTTGCATGGCTGGTGCGAGCCTGCCGCGATCCTCAAATATTGGGCCAACCCGCCGGCATCTTACAACGGCATGTTCGCGGCTGTCCGAATACTTCCCGGGGATGAGCTGGAGTTCACTTCCGGGGCCTTCGGCATAGCTCCTCTTTATTACCGGATCTGGAACGGCGTAGTTCTCTTCTCCACCGATCCACACCTACTCGGGGCAGATGGCGATACGCTCGACCCGCTCGCCGGGCGGGCCCTACTGCAGGCCGGCTACATTTTTGGCGACCGCAGCCTGACGTCCGGAGTCCGAAGAGTGCCTCCCGGAAGCCGGCTGCGATTCAAGGGCTCAACTACCCCGGCTCAGGAGAGCTGGTTCCGTTATGACGGCCTTCGTCAGGGGGATCGGCCTATCGATGATGCCGCCGTGGGGCAAGTGGAAGAGTGCTTTCAGGCTGCGATGGACCGCTGCCTGCGGCTTCAGGCGTCACGAGTCATTCTGCCCTTGAGTAGCGGGTACGATAGCCGGCGCATTCTCGCGGCCCTGGATTCGCGGCAGGTCGCTTTCGAAGCGCTTACGGTGCGGATCATCCAGAAGGGCGACCGGGACCTGGATGCAAGGTGGGCCGCCGCCATGGCGAAAGATTTCGGTTTCCCGCATCGAGTGATCGAATTGGCAGAGCCCCGGCAGTATGCTGCCGATGACCATCTGGTCCGGACCTTGGCCGATGCTCACGTTACGGAGCATGCCTGGATGATGCCGGTCATGCGCGGGCTGCCTCAGGAGAGTTCTCTGGTTTTTGACGGTCTGGGCGGCGACATCTTTAATAACACCGGTTACGCCATCCCGGAACTTTACACGTGCCCGGAATCCGAGAAACTGTTGCTGATTGCAAAGCAGCATCTGGCCCCTGCCGACGTCGATCGAAATCTCAACGGTGCGTGGTGGCCCGGCATCCAGGAACTGCGCGAGTATTTTGTCGATTACCTTGCGAAGCTTCCCGAAGGGCGGATCAGGGCCGATTTGGCCTTTCTTCTCCTTCGCGCGCGCCAGGGCACGGGCGTTTGGTCGCAGGCCATGGTGCCGGCGGGCCACATCCCGGTCCACCCATACTTTGACATCGACTATGTGCGCTTGGCGCTCGAGTACGATCCCCTGCACAAGATCGAGCGATTCTTGCAGGATCGGTGCCTGGCGAAATTCTGGCCGCAATATTACTCGTACCCGGGCAGCCGGCGTATTCCGTTTAGCTCACGGCCCGGCAGCCCTGCCACCATGAATAGAATCAGGATGGCCTGCCTTCGCCAGTTGTATTCCGAAGCCGGGACCAAGCCCTTGTACGGGGAGTTGCGCCCCTGGCTTTCGCCCCGCGGGTATGCGCTCCTGCTTGCGGCGGCGCACAACGATGTCATAGCCACAAGGGTCAATTGGTGGATGTACCGCCTGCTCAGCCTCAAGGCCCGCGACCGTTGGGCGGTGGCTTGCTGGTCCGTCCCTCCAGGCTGAGGAAGACTCGTTTCCTTATGGAAATCATAAGCCTCGCGGTAACCAAAATCGAAAATGGTCACCGCGCGGCGGCCCGCGTAGCGTATGCCGGGGGCGGGGAAGAGGATCTCTGGTTTGAGACGCCCGCCGGCTATCCTCCGAGCTCATCCGGAAATCCATGGTTAGCCCTCCTGTTGCCTCTTGCGGCTACCCTGCGCGAGGGGATATCGATGAAGCTCCCCGTGGATATCGAACTGCTCCGGGGCGCCGAGAATCTCCTTCTTTTGTGGAAGCATTGGTACCCGAATCTCGCGGTGGTCCCCATTGACGCTCCGCTCCAATCACGCCCGGCGCAACCATCCGGGGTGGCGTCTTTCTTCTCGGCAGGCGTCGATTCCTACTTCACGGTTCTCCGGCGGCCCGATGCTCAGTACTGGATTACCGTGCAGGGCTTCGATATGCCGGTCACTGCGAACGAGGCTTTTGCGCGCCATAGGGAGCGGCTGTCCCGCATCGCTTCCTCTCACGGGAAGACAGCCATCTTCGTCCGCACAAACATCCGCCAGACGCGCTGGAAAGAGGCGCACTGGGAAGCGCTCGCCTTCGGGCCCGCGCTGGCCGCAACCGCGCTCCTTTTCGAAAACTACTTTAGCGAGGTGTTGCTCCCCGCAAGCTGCGCCGCGGACCAATTGTTCCCTTGGGGTTCTCACCCTGTTTCGGACCCGCTATTTTCCACCACCACGACGCGCATCGTTCACGAGGGCCTGTATTCCCGGTTGGACAAGATCAGGTTCCTCGCCCAATACCCGGAGGCTCTCCGGGAACTCCACGTGTGCTTCCGAGGCCGCGACGGCCGCGGGCAGGACGACAGCAACTGCTGCCGTTGCGAGAAGTGCTATCGCACGATGATTACGCTCGAATTGCTCGGTGCGCTGGAGGCGTGCTCCCTGTTCGACCGCGAGCAGTTCGATGTGCGCAGGATACGGGATATCTTCGTAACTTCGGACATAGACGAGGGATTCTTTGCCGAAATCCGCGGCTTCGCGCTGCAAAAAAACCGGCCGGATATCGCACGCGAGATCGCCACAGCGGTCGGCCGCTCGCGAATCATCCGCCGGCTTCAGCGGCTGAGCCGATTGCGGGGCCTCTGGAGAATCAATACGTACGTTCTTCCCCGGCTCATGCGAAACGCCCTCACCTGAAGGTTGGATAACGGCTGTCTCGGGCGGGGCGCGGAAACTGGCCGAAAAGCAGGTAATGACTCAGCGCAATGAGGCAAGGAGGCTGCGGTGTCCGAACTGTTCATAGCTAGATGCCGTGACGCAAAGGCACTAGCGCATCTTTCCGAATCCGTAAGATGCGAGATCGATGAAAGCGCCCCTTGGCTGAAGACCGTCGAAATCCGGCTCGGTAAAACGCTTATCGTCGCGGCCGTCAACCCGTGCACGCCGCTTGGGGTTGCGAAGTCGCCGCGCGGGGCATCCGTCGTTCTTGGCTATGGTTTGGAAGATCTCCCGAACGACACCGCGGCGCAATTCGTGCGCGCGCACGATCAGGAAGGGCCGGGAGCCGGAGTCCGTCTTTGCCGGGAAATTAATTTCGGCGTGGCGGTCAGCGTACTTGAAACCGGTAGCCTCATCCTGACGACGGATTATCTGGGCTTGTTCCCTATGTACCTCTACGAGGAGCCAGGGAGCGCGATCTGCAGTTCCGCACTCCGCCTGGTGAGGCATGTTCCGGGCTTTGCCATGAAGGTGGATGCGGAAGGCGTTGTGGGCGGGCTCCTGCTTAGCCATAACCTGTTTGGCCGCACCATTTGGCAAAACGTGCGCAGGTTGGAGGCGCGACAGGTGCTTCTATTGGGGGAAGGCGGCCAGGTGGCTTTTCACGAGTGCGCCCGGCCGGCTCCACCCGTTGACGCGCCGCGCTTTGAAGAGCACATGCAAGCCTGCCACGCGACGCTTCAAGAGATAGCGAAGCCCTACGTGCGGCGCGGGGTTAAGAACACTCTGATGTCGGGCGGGCTGGACTCGCGTCTGATTGCCGGTTATATAGGCGGCGGGGTGGTGGGCGCTCGTCCTCGGGGGTTCTTAATCGGGGATGTAACGGACAACGACGTACGCTGCGGCGCTAAGGTGCTCGAAGCTATCAGCTTCGCTCAAGAGCGTATTGGCGTCGATTCAGCTTGCTATCCGGAATGGGCGCGCCAGGAAGCGTATTGGAACGGTGCGGAGAGCGGGCTATACTGCGCTCACTTCTGGTCTCTGGTAAAGGGTCTGGCGTCGAGCCAGACGCCGCTGTTCACCGGGTTGCTCGGAGACGCCGTAATGGGCGTTAGCCATATCTCGTGGGCTTACGACCCGGTGTACCAGGACTATTCATTTGAGCGGTTGCTGGGGAATGTCACGGAGTGGGGCTTGCCACAGCGTATTATCGAACGCTTACTCCGCGTGCCGGACGTCCAGGAGATTGCGCGTACCTTGCGCCGGCGTCTTGAGGAAGAGTTCGAATCATACCCAGGCGACACGTGGCGGAAAGCCTGGTGGTTCGATCTGCACCATCGCCAGCGTTTTCTGATCGGGCGGGTAGCGAAATTGATAGCAAGCAGTTCATGGCCGGTTACGCCCTTGGCGGACTACCGGCTGCTCAATCTGATGAGTTCGCTCCCCCTGTCCAGCCTGCGGGACCGCAGACTGCAAACGCAAACAGTCGTCACCTTCTTCCCTAAACTGGCGAGTCTGCCTATGGACAGGAATAACAATGACACCCGGTCGGTCAGCGCAAGCTTGCGGCAGCGTAGCCGAGTCTCGATGTTAATGAGGGACTTGAGCTACCCCATTATCGAGCGGCTGGGTCGTAGGCTGGGCGCCCCCGACAGACGATTTCATGCCCGGATGTTTGACTTGAACGCCCCCGGCTGGCGTAAGCTTCGTGATGCGGTTCGGCAAGAGGCGCCCAAAACAGCCGACTTGATGGACCCCGGAGAAGTCTTGCGCCTGATTCCGGAGGGCAGCCAGGCGGTTCCAACCATCACCAATATTTGGCGTGAGTCTACGGGGAGAAAGTACTTGATGGGGCTGATTTTGTGGCATGCGGCGTGGGCCTCGCATGAGAGGAGGCTTGCGTGAGGAGAAACACGCAAGGGTGCTTCTATCTGGGGTATGGCGAAACTCGCGGTGGATTGCGATCCACTTCGATCAGCCATACGGACCGGTCTTGGTAATAGCGCAACAGGTCCGGATTTCGTTCCGGGCCGAGGTCATGAGCCCACACGACTGGCGCCGCGTCGATATCGGCTTCGTTATAGACCCAATCGATATAGAAATTATGCGTGTCGTCGTAGTGAACGATGGCGAGGTGCTTTCCGGGGAGCGCGGTTAACTGGCGCTTTACGGCCGCTCTCTCCGTGTTCCCGGGGCTACAGTCGCACCATGCAACTCCAGACTCCGTTTTGTTCCACTGAGGGCCAAAGGGTTCGGCGGCAAGCCGGATCGAGAACATAGCGCCGGCAACAACCGGTACTAATGCGGCGATCGGCAGCCCGAGCCGCCGTGGGAAGGCGCAGCGAATGTGACGGAGGGATTGCATCAGCAGGATGTAAAACACGGCGGTCCACGGCGCCAGATAGTGGGCTGCGGGGAAGGCATTCAACATCACGGCCGGGATCACAAAAGCGGCCGTTATCCATGGCGCCGTCATTTTCCTATCTTTCAGCGTGAAGGCCAATCCGGCCGCGGCTAGGGTAAGCGCTGGGCTTAGGTAAAAGCGCCAGGATAGGGCGAAGGCTAAATCACCTTCGAAAGAAAGCCCTGGGGCGTTTGCGCATGGAGAAACATGGAGTGCTGCGAATCGTAAAAGTTCCGCAAAATTGCCTGCGGAAACACGTGCCCCGCAGTGGACTGCCAGGGGAAAATGGCCAGCCCAGCCTTGGTCATATTGAGCTGGTATCCGAATACAAACGGGTTCCCCGTGACTCGAAAGTTATAGTAGGCCGTTGCTAGAGCGCCTGTAACAAATACCAACAAAAACGGAAGCGCGATGCGTTTAAGGGTCGGCCAAACCTCGCCTCTATTCTTGAAGTCCTTCACAAGAACAATGAACGCGCCAAGGGCGAGCATGGACCCTTCAAACGGCCTTGTGTTGGCCAGAATCAACAGCCCGAGCGCCAGGGCGGCCGCGGTCCAGGCGCCGCGTTTCCCTCTTAAATGCGCCAGCGCTCCGATTACTAACGCGCCGCCAACGGCAGGGAGGGCGCCCCGGTAATACGAATTCGCCCAACAACTGAACACGGCGATGCGCATGGCGCAGAGCACCGCGCCAAGCAGCGCCCAATTGGACGGAAGGTAGCCGGTGAGCGCCCAGTAGATTAGGGCCGTCAAAGCGGCGGCGGTCAGCCACTGCCCTATGATCGGGTGGCCGAACAGCGCTGCGCCGGCTGCGAGAATCAGCCCCTGCCCCGGTGGATATATGGATGCATAGGCAGGGGTCTGATTTACGTGAGCCGCTTCGAAGAAAATCGAGAGGGGGTGCGTAGGGTTGGCCAGGCGGCCGTGCAGAAACGTGTCCGCCGCCAGCAGGTAGCTGAATTCGTCGTGGGCCAGGGGTTCAGGAAGCGGACGCTCCCAGGCGAATCCCAGGTGCAACGCGATTACGGCGCTCACCATGAGAGCCACTGTGAGTACCGGCCTGGCGCATAGCGGCTGAAACCATCGGGCCAGGCGGCGGTATGCCGTATGCGCGTTAGCCGGGCGCAGGCACACCATTAGGGCCAGGAGTGCGAGGAGCGTCGCCTCGACTACCGTCCACGGGAACGACGTCAACCCCGGGAAGAACCGCTCGACAAGTTGCCATCGCAACTGTCCCAAAAAATAATGCATTAGCTGCTTCGCCACTTCCGTCGCGCCGAATAGTGAGGCGAATCGTAACCTAGAACCATAACACGAGACCTCATTTCGAAAAGGAGAAACAGTACTGGATGGGAACGCCCGCGAATGGCCGTCAAAGAGGAATTTGGCGAGTAAATGTTCGGTATCGTGTACTATTGTAAGTTTGCACGGGGGCCTTGTCTGGCTGAGAAGTTGTGAGCCGTGGAGGGGATTTCCCGCAGCGGAAGGGGACTGAAGTGAACACGATTGGATTTCTCATCAGCAGGAAGGAAAATGAGGGCCGGCGCGCCCTGTTGCCCTCTGACCTTTCAAGCGTCCGAAATTGCTCGGCGCTGTTCGTTGAGGAGGGGTATGCCGCGCACATGAACATCCGGGATGAGGAATATCTTCGGGCAGGCTGTAATGTTGTGCCGCGATCCAATGTTTTTGCCTGTGACATCATCTGCGATCCGAAGAATCCCGATCCCGGCGAACGGGATCTCTTCCGCCAAGGGCAGACGCTGTTCGGGTGGATTCATGCCGTGCAAGGCCGTGCGATTGTGGATTTTCTCCTCGGGAAAGATATGACAGCCGTTGCCTGGGAGGATATGTTTGAGGATGGTCGGCATTGCTTCTGGCGCAATAATGAAATTGCCGGGGAAGCGGCCGTTCTCCAGGCGCTCCGCTATCACAGCCGCATCCCCAACGAATGCCGGGCAGCCGTGATAGGCCTCGGTAATTGCGGTCGCGGGGCCTTTCGGATGTTAAGCCGCCTTGGCGTAGATGTAGCCTGCTTTGGCCGCTCCAGCGAAGCCTGTTTCCGCAATCACCTCGATCAATTCGACATCGTTGTCAATGCGGTACTGTGGGATGTTTTCCGAAAGGACCATATCATCCGGCGCGAAGACCTCAGGCGCATGAAGCCAGGGTCGATGATTATTGACGTCAGCTGTGATGAGTTTATGGGAGTAGAAACCAGCCGCTCCACGACGATTGCCGACCCCATCTATGCCGTCGATGGCATCACACATTACGTTGTGGATCACTGCCCGGCTATTTTTTATAAGAGCGCCTCGGAGTCTATTAGCGCGGCGCTGGCTCCTCACATTGACGGCCTCGTCGAGGGGCGGCCCGACAACTGTATTGAGGCGGCCACTATTATCCGGGGCGGTAGAATCCTCGATAGCCGCATTGAGCGTTTTCAGAATCGGGGCGCGGCACGCCTCGGCGCGTAAAGAGACTACGTATACGGCGTCCGCCCCGGCAGGTCTCCGTGCGGAAGATTTTCCTCCGCCTCCAGCCGCGTGATCGCATCTTGGGCAGCTTGGCTAAGCCTGACGCCGTTCAAGCCGCCTGCTTGCGCCGCGGCTTCCAGAAATTCGCCGACCGGCCGGCTGCTTTCAGCGTCTTTTAGCGCCTGGATCATTTCCATTTGACGGGGCGCCCCGAGTTGCAGGGCCCACATCCGGTCCAGACCGCTCCCGTCGCTTGCGCCCAGCCTGAGGTTCTCAACCATCTGAAGTCCCTCGCGAATTGTCCGGTCGCGCTCGATCGCCGCTAGAAATCCGGCGTCCTGCAGTCGCCTCGACATCGCCGTCACGGCTCCCAGCAACTCGCTCCGCGCCGAACCGCGTAATGCATATAGGGCCCCGTCCTCCCCGATTCCAGACGGAATCAACCGCGCCCTATGGGCGCCGGCTTTGCTGAAGTGAACCTCTAGCGCAAAAGACCGGTACGTCCATGGGTGATTTGTCACAAGATAGCTGGAACGGTAGAACAGGAAGTTCCCCAACCCGTACGCGATCAACGCCCCTTGCCACGTTTCCAGTCCCATGGGCACGTGCGCGTGGTGGCACAACACCAGGTCCGCGCCTGCTTCGGCGAATCGACGCGCGCGTTCTCTGTGGCTGAAGAAGGGATGCAGGGCGAATTCGTAGCCCCAGTGGAGCTGAACGATTACGAAGTCAACCTGCGTCCGCAAGAGGCGGATATCCTCCAGGATCGCATCATCCCGGGTTGGGGCCAGGCATGCGGCGCCGTTCGTCATCACATAGTCGTCGCAGTAGCCTAACATTCCGATGGAGAGGCCGTTCGCGCGCATTAAGGCTGGAGCGCGCGCAGCTTCGGCGGATTCACCCCCGCCGCAATGCTTGATTCCATGTGCGTCCAGAACGCGGAGTGAATCCAGCAATCCTTCTTCGCCGTAATCCAGCGCATGATTGTTGGCCACCGTTACGGCGTCGAATCGAAGCCCCGTAAGCAGGCCTGCCATTTCCGGCGAGGCCCTTAACCGCCCTTTAACGGCATCTCTGCCGGTGAATTGCGTTTCGAAGTTCCCTATTCGCAGGTCCGCGGCCATCAACGTCTGGAATAGATCTCCGGCGACCGCTATGGCCCCCCCGCGCCGGAAACTCTTTTCGATCTCGTTCAGCGGCGCCAGGTCGCCAACTGCTATGAGCGACGCCGACGGCTCTCCGTTCGTGACCTGCAGAGTATCTGTCGCCGGCAGAAACCGCGTGCTCGCAAGTATCGCGCGTTCCGCCTGCCGGCGCACGCGCCAAGGCAGCAGCTTCCATATCTGCTTGTGGACGAAAAGGGACGCAGGAAGCATGGCGGCGGCTGTGTCTGTAAATGTAACACGCTGCGCCGCAGCGCCTGCCTACAGAGGGAATTGGGTGGTGGCTAATATCTTTCCGGTCGCGGATACGTACTGCACTTCGATGAGATACTTTCCCTGTCTGCCGTCGAGCGGCACCGCGCACGGCGACGTGCCGCACTCTACTTCCACGATGGAGCCATTCGGCGCCGTCGCCCTGAGCCGCGCCTTGGCGGCTCCGCGAATCCCGCCTACGTCATAAGTCACGTATGCCGTTTGGTTCGTTGCCGTCTGCAGCCCGCCCTGCCGGTAAGCTGGCCAGTTGGCGAGGTTATTGAATCCGAAGAACATACCCAGCCACGTGTTTCCTTCGGGTGGCGCTCCGGTCATCATATGCCCGCCGTAATCCATCCCTATGAGATAGACTCCATCCGGTACGCAAAGGCTTGATCCAGCCGGGCAGGTCCCGGGTTTTGCGAACATGGCGTTGTAGAGGCTGTCCCCGAGATCGCGCAGTCTGCTATCCCGGTTCTCTGCGTATGCCCTCATAACTGCGCGTAACGCTGTCGCGCTCAACGCCCGGGCTGCATCTGCCGTATTGCCCCCTGTACAAGCAGTGTTGTTCTCAGCGACCGGCGCTTGGCAGTTGATGCCTTGCGCATATGCATAAAGGCCTTTTGACGCCGGCCAGTAGCCATACGTGGCGATCCAATTGGCGGCGTCCTCGTTGGATTGCGTGGCCAAACCCGCTTCACGCGGATAGGTATCCGCGAGCGCCTTCGCCGCTAGATCGAAGGCGGAGGCGAGCAACCCTATTGTTGCGGGCTGAACGCCCCATCCAAGCATCGCTTTGCCAGGCGCCATCGCCCACCCGTGCGCTCCGCTGGTCCCTTCGTAGGGCTGATCCAGAATCAAATGCGTGGCATCCACGAAGCTCGCTGTATAGACGCGTGCGTCGCCGGCATAATTATTAGGCGGCCTGTTCGCAGGCTGGTTGGTAAACCAGATCGTGGCCGGGAAGTCCGACGCATTCCATGAGGTCCCGCTTCCTGTCACTGTCGTCAACCCGGTTGCCAGCGTCGCGCTGCTTGTAGCGTCCCAGGATGACGCAGTGTAGAAGAGATGCGGCCAGGTGCCGTTGGGTCCCTGGGAGGGCGTCCAGATATTTGCAAAGGAATTGCTCACTGCGGTCTTGCAGGTAGATCGGTGCGTCACGTCCGGGTCGAACAACGCACAGTAGGAAACCATAGCCAAGTGTGCCGCTTCTTCGCTCGTATCCCACAACCCAGGTGCGCCATTCTTGTCTGTCCCGTTCAACTGCTGCATCATCGCATCCGAAATAGTGCGCAGTCCGGGCCACATATCGGCTTCCGTGCCTTCTAATTCGTGCGCCCGCAGATTCAGTCCGAGTCCGGATAGTGAACGTGCCGCGTAGCCATACCGGCCGGAATGCCCTGGTATCAGGCTCTTCCCCCGATCGATCATCGGGCTGTGCCAAAAGCGGTCCGCCAGTTTCTGGGCTGCCGCCAGGTAATCGTCAATCCCGCTTCTGTAGTACAGCGCATAGTACGCTGCCACGTTGTCGTAATAGTTTCCCGGCGATTCGGCCTGTCCCCATCCCCAGTCGCTCGCGTGATGAGAGGTAGAATCGTCGGCGGAATAGCTTAGGGCAGCGCCGGTTGGCAGCGTTGTATCCCAGGCGTCGTCCGTGGTCAGGTGCAGGTCATCGACGCACCCAGTTACGCCCAGCATTCTTCTTCCTGTCTGCCCAGAAAGCCCTGTCGCGTACCAAACCGCAATAACGGCCCCTGGTTTTGGGGTACGGGGACTCGCCGCGCCCTGACAGAACGTGGTAGTAAAGGCTGTGCTTTGGCCGACTACGGTTTGGCTGCCGGGCGATACGGTGACCGTTCCCTGTTTCGCCGTGTCCCACCAAGCCGGGTAATGTTCATCCATGAAGGCGCTCTGGAGATCTGCATCTGCCCTGTTCAGGGTGTCAAACCATGGCCACGGGTTCGACCCCAATCGCGGCAACGGCCCCAGGAGCACGTCCGCTACGGGATTGTTGGTAATTACGACGCCATTGTTGTCTGTCGCGACCGCCCCGTGTTTCACCGTGCAGGCGCTCGCCTGACCGCTGCTGTCAGTTACCGTCAATTGAAACTCGTAACTTCCAAAGACCAATCCGTGAACCGTCGGGAGTGGAGCAGATCGGCTCGACCATCTTACGCGGGTGGGGCCTGACAATTGCTGCCACTGAAACTCTAAGCCGGGCCCGCCGTCCCTGGCAGCCGATGCCGTGCCGTCCAATGCGGCGGCGTAACCCGCTCGAAATGTCTGTTGCGGGCCGGGATCGCAAAGCGGAGACGGTCCTAGAGCCGTTGGCGCTAGGGGTTGCTTCATCAGTATGGCGGCCTCGCTTCCGCGCAATCTGACGCTG
Source organism: uncultured Acidobacteriia bacterium (assembly GCA_903925975.1). Taxonomy (GTDB): domain Bacteria; phylum Acidobacteriota; class Terriglobia; order Bryobacterales; family Bryobacteraceae; genus BOG-224. The sequence continues at coordinate 34,575 of CAIYHG010000192.1, forward strand.
CTGACTCCTGGTCCCGTCGTCCCGTCTGCTTTTAGCGGATAGTAGACGCCCCCCAAGCTAATAGAAGCTGATGGCGTTTCGAGCTCGGAATCCAACGCCCGCTGCCATGTCCGCATCAACACGATGGCTTTGGTAAAATCGCGCCGCCACACGTCGGCGCAGTTGCCTTGTGCTGCATCGCAGGTAGCCCGGGTTTGGCCTGAAACATAATCCGGCGCGCCTCCGGTCTTCCAGGGGGTGATTCTGGCGCCCCCATTTAGCCCCTTGCTGTCGGGTGGTCCGAGATCCACCTGCATCGCCGGAAACCACGTGCCCCAAGCCCAGACATTTTCGGTTGACGGGTTCACTTGAGACTGATGCTGCGATTGGATGCAATATGCTGGAGAGCCGGCGGGGTAACTGTTGAAAATAGTTGAATTTGTTGTGATGGTAGTTCCCGCGATGGTCCCCGTGACAGTGTCTCCGCCGGCTGGCGTGCCCAAACGAAGCAGAACCCTACCGGAATTGAAGCCGCCTTTGATGGGGCTGCACCCGGCGGCGCTCGATAGGGAGATGGTCTTGCTGCGCCCCGCGCTGTCTATCGCCACTCCAGCCATAAGCGTGGTGGCTGGCGAGTATGTATATACCTCGTCGGTGTCGCCATAAACGAAGCCCCCTTGTGAGTAGTAGGTGAAACCGGTTTTGGGGTTCGAGCCTATATAATGCTGCGCCAGGCACCCTATGGGAGACCGGTTTGAGCGGTCCCAGTAATGCCAGGACGTACCCACCGCGCCGGGATTCAAAGCGCTGACGGCGTCATAACAAAGAAGCCACGACTTTGTGCCGCCCGGGTTGTTCGCAGGAAGAAAGGCGTCATAAGTGGCGGCGCCGGCCGCGGCGGAGTAGGAGTATAAGCCCAGCCCTAGCGAGTACGCCGCATATCGCCAGCTTTCCGCTATGTTCCAGTCGCCAGCCCGCGCAATCATTGCGTCCGTCGTGTTAGTGCCTACTTGAAAATTCGTGCCAAATATCGCGTGCAGGCTATTGCGCACCTCTCGGTACATCGCGATCACTTCGCTGTCGAACGTGGTTGCGTGGTTGTAATCCGTGTATTGCAGAGGGTTGGCTGGCGCGGTTGCAAGTGAAGCCGGGCTGGTTCCTCCATCGTCGAAGGCAATCCCTTCGTAACCTCCGGAACTAATAATGCGGGCGGACTTTGCGCTGAGATACCTCCCCCACGTGCGCACGCCTTTCTGAATGTCCGAGGGGTTCCCAAAATTGTTATTGGCGCCCCAGAGCCCGGCCGCCCGGGCTTGGTACCTAAACTTCGCTGAAGCATTAGCTGGCGGATAAGGGTCGTATTCCATCCTGCCGCCAATGTTCATTCGGCAGGCCGTGCCGGCCGGTACCGGAGAGGGGCAGGCGGGGACAGTGTTGTCCCACCCCCTGCCGTTGTTCGTTCCCGATGAAACCGACCAGTCGTCGCCGAATAGTTTTGTGTACGCCGGCGCGGCGCCCGCGCCGCTGACGGTCACGCGTACCCAATATTTTGATTTCGACCCATTCACCACGGTAGGCGCCCAGTCCGCTGGCGGGTAGAAATATACCCGCCCTGTGGCGCTCAAGCCGTTTGTGCTGTCAGATTGTGGGGTCAACGCATTCCAGGCTGAGCCGTTCCAATATTGGTAGGTGGTCTGCCCCCCGGAGCGCCCCGTTCGAAGCACGAAGTTCATTTGGTCGAACGGCTCCATGTACCCTACGTACAAGGAGTCCGATACCGTGACAAATGTCGATCCACTGTAGCTCTTTACGGTGACGTCGGTGTATGCTCCGCTGCTGTAAGTGAATACCCCGTGGATTGCCGCTAAGGACGACCCTGGGTTGGTGGATGTCTCAAAAGCATCGAACTGTTGGATGTCCTTCCAAGCCGTGATCCTGTACTGTATGTCCACACTGGTGTGCAGCAGCATATTTTCGAAGACGAAGCCGTTTTCGGTGGCAACGTCCTGAACTTGGTAAAGGCCTCCGGCGTATTCCGCCGCCATGTCGGTATAGCCCACCCACCAGGTCTTTCCATCCTTTGGTCCCACGGTAGGGCCGAGCGTCATGTCGAACCGTCCGCCTATCCACTGCTTGATAGAATCCGTCAGGTTCGATGGTTCGCCGCTCAGGCCATATGTCGTCAGCATATGGGAAATATTCGGGTAGTGCTGCGTGTGGGGCTGGATAGGCTGCGCCTTGGCACGGAGCGCCAAAGCCAAGATCAAGAACAGGGAAGACGTGAGTTTTCGGTGCATAATTATTCTCGCTAAGGTAGCACTATGGCGGGTTGCATATGCTGTGCCGCGGGCAGGTGAACCGCGCCGATATCCTTACCATCGTGCCCTGCTCCCCAATACGCTGGATTCTGGGGCGTAAATCCGTAGAACACCCAAGACCAGAACGCTTCCGCCGCCGAGCACCCGGTGCATCGGATCGCCCCATCAGTGTACAGTGTCCCAGTTGCCATCGCATCCCGGATGTACTGAAGGCTGGCCCACTCCCATTGCGTGCGCCACGCCGATCCTGTCAGCGGAGTTGTATTCGCCGCGCTCGTGTCGCAGCCGGTTACCACGATGCAGCGTACATTCCTGTTAGCGCCGCCGTCGTATGCGGCATCCGACCAGGAGCGGATCATTCCGAATGGCAGCACGCCCTGACTGTTCGCCCAGCGGACCCCCACTGGCTGCCGTAGGTATCCGGTATCCCACGTCCGAATCGTTCGGCTCATTGCATAGTCCCTGGCGATGTAGCGCGGGTCGCCGTCTACATCGAACTGTCCGATATTTCCCGAGGCCCTTCCAGGAACGGGTCCGATAGTGAAGTTACACGCATATCCGAGAGCCTGGTTCGTGTAGGCATGTCCCGGATCTGTCAGGTTGTACAGGTATCCGCCGTTGTAGTTGCAGCTCGCCGCGTTCACGCACGGGTTCAGACAGGCGTGCGCGCTGCCTGCATAGAACTTGTAGGCGGCTGTATTGGTGTTTGGGTATCCCATCAGCGAATTGCTCCTATACCGCAGCGCGTTCGCTGGGTGCGACGACCCCTCCAGGCTCACCTGATGTACTTGCGGTGAGGTGTTATGGTCTACCGTCGCCGTCCAGTTCGTTCCGCTGGTTGTGACGGTCAGCACCGTGCTGGCAATGCCATCAGGGCCGTAGTTGATGATGTTATTCGTAAGGGTGTAATTCGTTACCACGGCCGGGTTTGTGTCGATGCTGAAGAAGTCTCCCGTGCCGCCCGGATCGGCTCCGGCAATCTCCGATATGTTGTAACTGATCGTCTGCGATAGGTAGTTTGCAACCGTCAGGAAATGTGGATTCCCGTAGTCCGAATCCCCTAGCAGGTAGTTATGGTCGTATGCGGAAACGCAACTTTGGGACGTGCCGCCGCCGCTGACTGCCCACGAACTTCGTATCAGGTTGTACGAGTAGGCCGCCCACGCCAGCGTGCTTGAGCAGTTCGGACTAAAGCCAGAGTTAAAGAAGTTCCCAGTCAGCGTGAAACCGCGCAACGCCCCTGCGCCGCCGCCGATACTCCCGTTGAGCCCCTGGCCGAAGTAGTTGTAAGCAATGCGCCGGGTGCTCGCCCCCAGCGCAGCCGTATAATTTGCGTACTGATCCACACCGGGATACTTGCCGCCAACGAAGCTCACCCAATCTTGGGTCATCGTTGGATAGGCGCTTCCACACGTTCGTACTAGCCCCGAGTTGAGGAAGTTCACGTGATTCAGCGTCCAAACCGAACCATCGGCGGCATCGTAACAATCGAAAGCCATCAGAGCCGCATCACCCATGTTGGACACGGTGAGGTACGACAGTTTCATTAC
>CAIYHG010000193.1 GCA_903925975.1 uncultured Acidobacteriia bacterium
CGGGTTGCTTCCCAGCAGAGCCCTATCCTCCGCTCCGGTCGGGAGTAGTGTAGCCGAAATCATGAAAACGAACGAAAAAGATTTGCTTGACAGGGGCAGCGCTCTCATACATGGGTTCGTTCCGGAAATCACGGATTTCTATTTCCGGGGGCGGCCAACCGGCCATCCCGGATTTCGTTCCGTCGCGGCGTAATCAGCCCCGTGGACCGGCAGCGCAGCCCGAAGTGCGAAAGACGATGGGCCGCGGCGCAAGCCGTCGGGAACGCGGTATCAGTAGAAGCGGAAGACACCCGGCGCACTTCGAGTGCTCGCTTGGGGAAGGAGGAAGGGGGAAAAGAGTCTGACGAACGCAGGGCCCAAAAAGACACAGGGCGGAGCCGTCCCGCGTCCCTACCAAGCGGGACGCGGGGGCTCCGCCCCGGAAACGCGCGGTTACTTCTGCGCGGGCGCAGCCGGCGCGGCAGGCTTGGCCGCGGGCTAGTGCTTCTTGCTGTTCTTCTTGGCCTTGGCCGTGGTCGTCGTAGTGGTCGTCGTGGTCGACTTGGTAGTCTTCTGCGCGGCGAACGTGAACGGCGCAACGGCAAGGGCCAGGGCTACCACTAGTAAACTCGTCTTCATCTCTGTGTCTCCTCCGGGGTTGATCCAACCCGCTATGGTTCCATACTGCGCCTCCGCGCCTCGAAGCGCGATAACCCCGGCAGGCTATAAACAGGCTCTAAATGGCAGGGGAACGAGTTAATTTTCCTTAGCCTCGATTGGCCGGGGCGCCTAGCCTACCGCTGGGATTCCGGGCGCAATCCCGAGGCGCGATACTGGTATCCGATGGCTCCCCGCCAAATCACGCACAAGAATGTTTTTCGCGTGCTAGCCGTGGGGTTTGGCCTGGCCATCGCCTTGCTGCTGGGCGCCTCGCTGGTCGGCCTGAGGAATATTCAGTCCATTCAGGAGAACGCCGCGCGCCTGGTGCGCGAGCAATCCGTGGCGCAGCGCCTCATTCGGGAACTGCGGGATCAGCAGACCAGCGTTAGGGAAGTTTTCTCTCTCCTGGCGCGAGATCCCGATTCGGTGGATTCCGCCGCCGTAATGACACAGCTTCGAGCAGCCCAGGACGATATCGACCGCATCTCCGCGGAAGGGCTCCGGACGCCCGAGCGTGATCTTTGGGAGCGCCTGCAACAGCGTTCCTTGCAGTTCTCAAACGAGGCGCGCAGGCTCGTGCTGGCGGATAATCCGCAGAGCTTCGCGTCATTCGACCTTTTCCGGTATCACGAATCGTTCACGGCCGTCATTGCCAACTTGATCGAGCGGGAATACGGAAAAGTGAGCGCGGCTCAGTCGGAGATCGATGCGCGCTCGGCCCGGTTGCTGCGGGAATCGGCGATCTTCGCCGGCGCGAGCATGCTGCTGGCCCTTGCGCTGGCCTTCGTAACGCTGCGTATGGCCATCCGCCTCATTCGCGAAATGGAGTGGCAAACTGCCGAACTCGCGCGGGTGTCCTGGCATATGCTGCAGGACCAGGAAGCCGCTGCGCGCCGGTTTTCCCACGAACTGCACGACGAGTTAGGCCAGTCGCTGACGGCCATCAAAACTAACCTGGCCGCTCTGGGACAGGGGAACGGCAGCGCCGGACGCCTGAATGACTGCCTCGAACTCGTGGATGAAGCGATCGGCAACGTCAGGCAACTCTCCCAGCTTCTTCGGCCCACCATCCTGGACGATTTCGGCCTTGAGGCCGGCCTGCGCTGGTTGTGCGACGGGTTCGCCGCGCGAACCGGAATCGATGTCCACGTGGAGTCCACTCACCCCGGGCGGCTGCCGGATGAAACCGAAACGCACCTGTTCCGAATCGCGCAGGAAGCGCTGACGAATATCGCGCGCCACTCCGGCGCCAAAAGCGCTTGGATTTCTCTCGATGCCCGCGACGGCAGCGTCACGCTCTCCATCCGCGACGACGGCCGCGGTCTCGAAATGGGAGGCGCATCGGGAGGCATGGGAATGGTGGGCATGCGCGCCCGGGCACGCAGCATGGGCGGCGATGTCAACGTGCGCTCGAATCCGGGCGCCGGTGTTCTAATTGAGGTGCGGGTACCCAATCGCGATGAAACGCATTCGCATACTGCTGGCTGACGATCACGCTCTGGTGCGCCAGGGCTTCCGCATGATCCTCGGCGCGCAGGCCGATATGGAAATTGTCGGCGAAGCGGGCAACGGCCGCGAGGCCCTCGAACTTGCCGAGAAACTCACGCCGGATGTCATCGTAATGGATGTGGCCATGCCTGAACTGAACGGCATCGAAGCCACGCGCAGGGTGGCGGACGTGGCCCCGCACGCCCGCGTGCTCGCGCTTAGTATGCACAAGGATTCCGTCTACGTGCGCGAAGTCTTGCGCGCTGGCGCCCGAGGCTACCTGCTCAAGGAATCTGGCGCGAGCGATCTGGTTTCCGCCGTGCGCGCCATCGCTTCGGGCGAAGGCTACATCAGCCCCGCCGTCTCCAATGCCGTGCTCGACGATTACCGCAAGCACGTCACCGACCCGCTCGATCTGCTCACCAGCCGCGAGCGCGAGGTCCTCCAGATGCTAGCCGAAGGCAAGACGAACAAGGAAGTCGCCGTCGTCTTGAACCTGAGCGTCTACACGGTGGATGCGCACCGCGGGCACATCATGGAGAAACTGAACGTCCACAGCATCAATGAGCTGGTGCGCTTCGCCGTGCGCAACCGGTTGATCGATTAGGTCCGGCTTCCCGCCCGCAGTTCCGATCAGAGCCACGACCGACTAGGGAGTGGTTGCCGCCAATGGGCAACACATCGCGCGGCCGGGGGCACGGTAAGTCTTCCGCCTCTGCCGTCCGGAATACAATCAAACAGGGGGGATTTTGGAGAATCGGGAAATTGCGGACGTGCTGTTGGAGACCGCCGATCTCATGGAGATCGCCGGTGATGACTCCTTCCGTATCCGCAGCTACCGGAACGGCGCCACTGCCATTGAGGGATTCCCGGAGCGCATTTCCGACGTTCTGAAAGACCCGGTGCGCAAGGTGACCGATATTCCCGGCATCGGGAAGGGCCTGGCGCACGTTCTTGGGGAAATCGTGGAGTCCGGTTCCTGCGAACGCCGCGACGCGCTGCTCCAGAAGTTTCCTCCAGGGGCACTCGAGTTCCTCAAGATTCAGGGCCTCGGCCCCAAGGGCATCGCGCTCATCTTCGAGCACTACCGCATCGGAACCATCGACGAACTCGAGCGCCTTTGCCTGGACCAGAAACTGCGCGCGCTGCCGCGCATGGGCGCCAAGCTCGAAGAGAAGGTGCTGCGCTCCATCGCGCAATACCGCCAGCGCGCGGGGCGGTACCTGCTCAGCTATGCGGAAGAAATTGCCGACGAACTGAAAGGCGTTCTGGCCGGGCCGGGCGTGGATGCGATTACCCCGGCCGGCAGTTTGCGCCGCGGTAAGGAGACAGTGGGCGATCTCGACCTGCTCGTCACCGGCCCCGGCGCCGCAGCGGCGCTCGAACGCTTCACCTCCTTTCATAAAGTCAGCGAAGTACTGGGACGCGGGGAGAACAAGGCCAGCGCGAAGGTGGGGCGCGAAGGCTTGCAGGTGGACGTCCGCGCGCTGCCGCCCGAAAGCTTCGGCTCCGCGCTGCAATACTTCACCGGCAGCAAGGATCACAACGTCGCCATACGCACCCGCGCCGTCCGCATGGGCCTGAAGTTGAGCGAGTACGGCCTCTTCCGCGTCTCCGACGGCGCCAAGACCGCCGGAGAAACCGAGGCGGGCGTCTACGAGGCGCTCGGGCTTTCGTGGATTCCTCCGGAACTGCGCGAAAACTCCGGTGAGATCGAGGCCGCCGAAGAAGGCCGTTTGCCCAACCTGATTGAGGTGGGGCAGATTCGCGGCGATGTGCACATGCACACTACCGAAACCGACGGCCGCGCCACTCTCGAAGAGATGGCCGAAGCGGCCCGCGAACGCGGCTACGAGTACATCGCCATAACGGACCACTCCAAGGCGCTGGCCATGGCGAATGGGCTCGACGAGCGCCGCGCGGTGGAGTTCGCGCGCCGCGTGCGCGAGATCGATTCGAAGGAACTGGGCATTCGCATCTTCTCCGGAATCGAGTGCGACATTCTGAAGGATGGCACGCTCGACCTGGCTGACGATGCGCTCGCGGAACTGGATGCGGTGATCGGCAGCGTTCACAGCCACATGAGCATGGAATCGGAGGAGATGACGGACCGTCTGCTGCGCGCGCTGGAGTGCCCGCACCTGCGGATTCTGGGGCATCCAACCGGGCGGCTGCTGCTCGAACGCGACCCGTATCCTTTCGATTTCGAGCGCGTCGCCGCCGAGGCCGTGCGCCGCGGAGTGTGGCTCGAAATCAACTCCAGCCCCCAGCGGCTCGATCTCAACGCGGTCCACATCCGCGCGGCCAAAGCCATGGGGGCGAAGTTCGTCATCTCCACCGACGCCCACCATCCCAGCCACTTGGCGGGCATGCGCTACGGCGTGGCGACTGCGCGCCGCGGCTGGCTCGGGCCCTGCGACGTCATGAATACGCTGCCCGCCGCCGCCTTCGCCGCGGCCCTCAAGCGAACCATATGAAGATCATCTCCTCGCGGGAAGTCTATCGCTGCAAAGTATTCCACGTGACCGAAGACGAGGCCGTGGATAGCCGGTCCGGGTTCCGGATCAAACGCTCCATCGTGCGCCACGGCGGTTCGGCCGTGATGATGGCGGTGGATGACCGGAGGCGCATTCTGCTGGTGCGCCAATTCCGTCTGGCGGCAGGCAAGGAAATATGGGAACTGCCCGCCGGAACGATGGACCCGGGCGAGAAGCCTTTCCAAACGGCCAGACGCGAACTAGCCGAGGAGACCGGCTACAAGGCCCGTAAGTGGACCAGGCTGGCCTCGTTCTGGCTGAGCCCCGGCTACGTGCAGGAGCGGATGCACTTGTACCAGGCCACCGGCCTCACCGCGGGCGAAGCCACTCCAATGGACGACGAACGCATCGCGGCGCGCTGGTTCACGCGCAAAGAGATCCGCGCCATGATCGCTTCCGGAAAGATCGAAGACGCGAAGACGATCATCGGCTTCGGCCTGATGGCGGCGCCCAAGTAGGCCGGAGGCGGCCGCTGCGGCTTTACCCTTGCCCCCGGCCTCGCACTGGTATACAAATCTGAGATAGGAGACGAATGCCCGGAATCGCCGAACGGGGCCTTGCGCGCGAGCTTGCCGAAGCTAAGAACTTCAAAGCTCTGGCCGTGCGGGCCGGAGGCGATCCGGAGTTGGTGAAGAGGCTATTGGCGGCGGTCTCTTCGCCCGCGCCCAAGGTCAGGTTCGGCGCAGCTAAGGTTCTGCGGATGGTGAGCGAGAGCGACCCGGACGTGCTCTATCCGGGCTTCGACTTCTTTGCGAGGCTGCTCCGCAACGGAAACAGCGTCCTGAGATGGAACGCGATCCTGATTCTGGGAAATCTGGCCAGAGCCGACAAAGACGACCGGCTGGACGGAATTCTGGACGAGTACCTTCGCTTACTCATCGGCCCGCAGTTGATCGATGCCGGCAATACCATCAAGGGCGCCACCGCCATCGCCCTGGCCAAGCCACGCCTGGCCGACGCCATCGCCGGCCGGATCATGGAAGTGGAGCGCGCGGCGTACGCCACCCGCGAGTGCCGCAACGTCGCCATAGGCCACGCTCTCGGCGCGCTGGACGCCATTTCCTCTTTGCTCGCGAACCAGCGCGCGGTGGAGTTTTTCGCCGCCCGCCAGTTGCTGAACTCCAGGCCGGCAACGCGCAGGAAAGCTGAGAAGTTTCTCCGCAAGAGGCGCCCCGCCAAGCGCGATATTTGACGATTTTGTGGGGCAGGCTATCCTGCCCAATGCCACTTAAATAACAAGGCGCATTGAAAACAAAACCTTTATCAACTGGTTTGTTGATACATGACTCGCGTCGCCTGGATTTGAGTTCGGGAAACTCCGCGCAGATCGGGGGCGGCATTCTTCGTGAGAA
>CAIYHG010000194.1 GCA_903925975.1 uncultured Acidobacteriia bacterium
GCAATGTCGCCGGGATCGAAGCGGATCGTTGTCGTGGGAATGCCGCCAAGCCGCGCCGCAGTGCCACAGCCAAGACGTCCCTCCGCCGCGGCCTGCTCGAAGTCCTTCAGGAGTTCATCCTGATTGTCGAACCACCACTTCGCCTCTTCGGCTTCGGACTTGAAATCAGGAAGGATTCGCTTTTCCATGCTGGATGCTCCTTTTATGCGCCGAATAGAAGGCACGATATGCGCGTTTTGCCGGAAATGCTGTAACAACGCGTGTCTTCACTCCACGGAGCGTAGTGATTACGATCAGAACTCGACCGGAAAGAGTCTCGCCGATCTGCATCAAACGATCCTCGCCATTGCGAGTCTGTTTCCCTATATCGAGCGGACTATTGGAAACAACCTCTTCGGCTTCGCTAGTTGTTACGTCGTGCTCGGCAATGTGGGCGATGTTCGCCTCATCCCAATCAAATGGCATTGTTCCGCTCCGTGAAAGAATATGGTCAAGTGAAAGCCGACTCAAATGGCACAGCAGAAGGGTAGTTCCGAGGGTACATCTCAGGGTATTTCCGAGGGAACGACTGATTCCGATGTTGCCGAATTAGGAGTTGACTTGACGCAAGTCCTGCGCAAGGGCGGATTGGTTACTGCTATTGGAATTGTAGCTACGACGTAGTTACCATGTCAACCCCTATCGCAGCAAATCTTCCAGCGTGGTGGACAGGTCGGTCTTCTCGTCGCGGTACTTCACGATGACCGGCGTGTAGACGCTGAGGTTCATCTGCCTGCCATAGCCTGCGGGCACGGCGCGCGATCCGGGAACCACCACTGCGCGCTCGGGAATGATCAGCGGCGTGGCTGGAGTCGCTTTTAGAGTGGTGGCGTTCACCAGATCGTAGACCGGCGTGCCCCGCGTCAGGATCGTTCCCGCCGCCAGCACCGCGCCGCGCCGCACAATCGTCCCCTCGTAGACGCCCGTGTTGCCGCCCACCAGCACATCGTCCTCGATGATCACCGGCGAAGCGTTCACCGGCTCCAGCACTCCGCCGATCTGCGCCCCCGCCGACAGATGCACCCGGCGTCCGATCTGCGCGCAGGAGCCCACCAGAGCATGCGAGTCCACCATCGTTCCCTCGTCCACGTACGCGCCCACGTTGATGTACGCCGGTGGCATCATCACCACGCCGCGCGCCACATGCGCTCCCGAGCGCACCGAGCTGCCGCCGGGAACGATGCGCACGCCGTCCTCCGGCGTGAAGCTGCGCGCCGGGTAGGTCGCCTTGTCGAGGAAGTTGAGCGCGCCGCCGCCGCTCATCTCCGTCAGCGCGCCGATGCGAAATCCGAGCAGGATGCCGCGCTTCACCCACGCATTCACCCGCCATCCGGTGGGCGCAGTCGCGTCCGGCTCCGCCGCGCGCAGCGTGCCTGCTTCGAGCGCGTTGCGCAGTTCGAGGAACGTGTCGAGCGCGTCCACATCGCTGACGGTGCTGGCTCCCCCGGAGAAGAAAGATTCAATGTTCCGTTCAAGAGTGGATAAGATCACTTGGTTTCCTTGGCATCTCTTATTTGGCAGCGCATGGCTGCAAGGTGATAGTGGGGTGCTTTTGAATTCGCGCCGGATTCGGCGA
>CAIYHG010000195.1 GCA_903925975.1 uncultured Acidobacteriia bacterium
GATTCCTGGGGTGGCGCATGTCTCAGGCTCAGCCCCTGTGGCGCACGCTGTCCAGCGTGCAGAGCCGGCATTCGTGCCGGCTTTCTTCAGGCCCGTGAGAGCGGACGCTCCTCCGGAAGACAGCGCTAACCGCGCCGGTCGGTTATTGGAGACCGCGCTGCGACTGCCATCGTTGACAAGAATTTCAGAAGCGAAAAGCCGCGACGAATCGCGGCTCAGCACGCTCGAAAGCGTGCGCCACAGACGTGCGTTGGTGGGGCATGCTTTAGCTTGCCCGTCAAATCCGGCCCGAACGCCGGCGCGTCTCAGACCATGGCTGTAACCCGCAGCACCGCAACCGGCCGCGGCGCGGAGCGCCGCGCCTACGCCTCCAGCCGCGCGTGGCGCACCCGCGAACTCGCGTGGACCCTCGCTGCCGCCACGCTGGTAGCCGCCGGCCTCTTCCTCGTCTACAGAGCCAAAACCGCGCCCTTGCCGCAACTCCGCCAAGACATTGCCGCCAAGCGCATCCTCAACCTGAATGCATTAGGCGCGCGCGAAGAGCTGTACCCGGCGCTCGCAGCGTACTCCGACCCGGCCCTTCGCGAATTCATCGCGCGCAAGATCTATTACGCCGGCGGCAGCCTGCCCAACGTCGGCGCGATCGCTCGCACTCGCGTCACCAGCAATGAGGTGCTACGCGGCCGCGCTCTCCAACCGCTTCGCGACGCCCTCCGCGGGCGCGACTCCATCCCCCTGTTCACGCTCGAGCAACTCGGGCAACTCAAGCCGCAGTTCGTGGTGCGCTCCCCCGAGCAGTTCCAGCACGCGTTCTGGCTTTGGACCGCGCTGTTCTTCGCCGCCTTCTTTCTGGCGCACGCATTCTGGGGCTTGCGCGGCTTCCGCGGCGACCAGACGTTTCTCCCCGCCATCCTGGCGCTCACGGGCATCGGGTTGATCCTCATGATCGCCATGCGCGACCCGGTGAGAGATACGCTCCTGTTTGTCGATTTCGCGCAAGGCGTGGTCGGCGGCTCCGTAGTGCTCGCCGTTGCGAGCGCGCTCGATTTTGAGCGCATCTTCGGAAAACTCAGCTTCGTTCCGCTGGCCGCGAGCTTCATTCTCTCGGTGCTGTTGATCCTCTTTGGTTACGGCCCGGGTGTGAGCGATGCCAAGGTGAACCTAGTGGGCTTCCAGCCGGTGGAATTGATTCGCATTCTGCTGATCCTCTTCCTCGCCGGATATTTCGCCAAGAGTTGGGACGTTCTCAGGCACGCCCGCGAAACGCGCCCGGCATTGCGCGCACTGACGAGCCGCGTGGATATCCCGCCGGTTGAATACGCGCTCCCCGCCCTCGTGTGCGTCGCGCTCTCGCTCGTCTTCTTCTTCCTCCAGAAAGACATGGGTCCGGCGCTCGTCTTCGCCTGCGTGTTTCTGCTTCTCTACGGCATCGCGCGCGGCAGCGGATTCGTGCCGGCGGCCGGCCTTCTTCTGCTGGCCTGCGGCTTCTCCGTTGGCTATTGGCTCGGCGTACCGAGCACCGTAAGAGACCGCGTGGGCATGTGGCTCTCGCCGTGGGACAACCTGGCGCGCGGCGGCGACCAACTCGCGCACTCGCTGTGGGCCTTCGCCACCGGCGGCATCGCGGGAACAGGCCTCGGCTTGGGCGATCCGCAACTGGTCCCGGCCGCGCACACGGACCTCGTGCTTTCAGCCGTGGGCGAAGAACTGGGCTGGATCGGGTTTGCTGCGGTCTTCATTATCTACGGCTGGATCGTCTACCGCGCGTTGCGCACTGCCCTGCGCGCCCGTTCGGATTACCAGTTATTCCTGGCCACGGGGCTCGCCGCCGCCACGGGCATTCAGATTCTGCTCATCGCCGGTGGAACCCTCGGTGTGCTGCCGCTCACCGGAGTGGTCAACCCGTTCCTGAGCTACGGCCGCACGTCCATGCTGGCGAATTTCCTGGTGATCGGGATTCTACTTTCGATCTCCAGCCGCGCCGAGGAAGCGGAATCCGCCGCGTCCGCGCCCTTCCGGCGCCCGGTTTACGCGGCTGGCATCGTACTCGCCTCGCTCGGCGCTCTCATGCTCGGCAAGGCCGCCTACACGCAGTTAGCCAACAGCGCTGCCATTATGGGCGAGGGCACGCTCGTGGTCCAGGCCGATGGCGCGCGCCGCTACCAGTACAACCCGCGTTTCCGTGCCGTAATGGACGAGATCCCCAAGGGAACCATCCTCGACCGCAACGGCCTGCCCCTCGCCACGAGCGCCTGGGACGAACTCGAAAAGCATCGCGGCGAATTCCGGCAAATCGGAATCGATATAGACCGTGCGTGCCCGCGCACCGACGCCCGCTATTACCCCCTCGGCGCCGAGACGTTCGACCTGTTGGGCGATCTGCGTACCCGCGATCGTTGGGGCGCCGGCAACACCTCGTTCGTCGAACGCGATCAGGCGCGCAGGCTGCGGGGCTACGACGACCGGCCCACGCTGGTCGAGGTTCGCAATCCCTCTACCGGCGCGATGGATCGCGTGGTTCGCTACGATTACCGCGAACTCGTTCCGCTCCTGCGCCACCGTTACGAACCGAACGACCCCGAGGTGCGCCGCATTCTCGACCGCCCGCGCGACGTTCACATGTCCCTCGACGCGCGTCTGCAACTGCGCGTGGCCGCTATTCTTCGCAATCAACTCCAGTCCCTGGGCAAAGAAAAGGGCGCGGCGGTTGTGCTCGATTCCGAAACCGGCGACCTGCTAGCCGCCGTAAGCTTTCCCCTGCCCCGGCTCGATCCCAGCGCCGTCCCCGCGCCCGAAACACAGCAGCCGCCGCAGATGGATCGCGCCCGCTATGGGCTGTACCCTCCTGGCTCCACGTTCAAAGTCGTCACCGCGATGGCCGCCCTGCGGAAAGACGCCGCCCTTGCCGGAAAGACCTACCAGTGCGTGCGCCTTCCCGAGGGCCGCGTAGGCAACTACATCAAAGGCTCGCGGCGCCCCATCCGTGACGACGTGCAGGATAAGAGCGCGCACGGAACCGTGAATATGGAGCGCGGCATTGTCGTTTCCTGCAACGCCTATTTCGCGCAGTTGACCACCTACGACGTCGGCGCCGGTTCGCTGTTCGAAGCCGCGAACCTGTTGGGCATCAGCGTCGCGTCCCCGAACACGGCCGCGCAATTGCGCGAATCGCTGCCGCAATCGGGCTACGGGCAGGGCCAGGTCGTCGCATCCCCGTTCCAGATGGCGCGCGTGGCCGCGACGGTCGCGAACGGCGGCGCGATGCCGCAGGGCCGCTGGGTCACCGACGAAAATAATGCCCGCGTTTCGCCGCCCACTGCCGTCCTCAGCGCCGGTTCCGCAGCCACGCTCGCGCGCTACATGCGCGAAGCCGTGGTATCGGGAACCGGTCGCCGCGCTGCCGGTGCGGCAGTCCCCATTGCAGGAAAAACGGGGACCGCCGAACTCGAAAACGCGCCGTCCCACGCCTGGTTCATCGGTTTTGCGCCTTACGGCGGCGCATCGCGCAAGATCGCGTTTTCCGTGCTGGTCGAAAACGGAATCTACGGCGGCACCGCCGCGGCGCCCGCCGCAGCCTCCATCGTCGATGCCGCGGTACAGTTGGGTTTGGTCCGTCCATGAGCCTGTTTTCCGAATTCGAAAAGACCATCGAGCGCGGCTTCAAGCGTTGGACAGAGCGTGTCTTCGGCCCCGGTAGCGCCGACCAACTCGTCCTCATTCACCGCGGCATTCTGGCCGAAATCGAAAGCAAAGTGGAGACGCTGGCGCGCGGCCGCCGCGTGTTCCCGTATTCCCACATCATCGTCACGCTCGTTTCACCTGAGCCCGAACGCCGCGCCGTCTACGAAGCCGCCTTCGCACAGGATGATCGCCTCGAAAAAGATATCCGCGAAGCCCTGGAATCCGCCGGGTGCCCCCCGCCACCAGGCTTCCGCGCGGAAGTTCGCACCGCCGAAGGCGGCCCGCGCCCCTTCGAAATCGCATACCCAGTGGAGCAGGGTGTCCGGCCTGCTCAAGCCATCCCCATAGATACCCTCTCGGGCATACCCACCCCCTCTCCCCTGCCCCCCGCCCGTATCGAAATCGTTCGCGGCGAAGCCTCTCAAGCCGAATACCGCCTCTCCGCCCGCCGCACCAACATCGGCCGGCTTGCCGAATTGACCGATTCCGAGCACCGCGTGGTCCGCCGCAACGACGTCGTCTTCGAG
Source organism: uncultured Acidobacteriia bacterium (assembly GCA_903925975.1). GTDB lineage: Bacteria > Acidobacteriota > Terriglobia > Bryobacterales > Bryobacteraceae > BOG-224. Next base: position 4,209 of record CAIYHG010000195.1, read on the forward strand.
GAACGCGAGGGCGTGAACTCCACCGTCTCCCGTGGCCATGCGCACATACGCCTCGAACGTGGCGAATACCGCATTTGCGACGGCGGCAGCGAGTTCGGTACGCGCATTTTCCGCGACGGCCGCTCCATCGAAGTCCCCGTAGGTAACCGCCGCGGCGAAAAGCTCCGCCCCGGCGACGAGATCTACCTGGGCCGCGCCTGCATCCGCTTTCTACGATAAGAGCCGTCGTGGCGCGGGCTTCAGCCTGCAGAGCCGAGATTCATCTCGGCTTTTCTTCGGCCTCCATAGCTGCTCAGCCCCAGCCTCCCAGCCGTCTACGTAATACTAGTAACAGGTGGGCAGGAAATGATCAGGGTCGCGCTCCCATTTGGAATCGGATCTCCGGAAGAGAAGCGCGTGTTCTACCGCGACGCCCTCCGCGCCGTCGGCATCGAGCCAGTGGAAGAAGCCACCTCGCTGGCTGGCCTGGCGGGCCTGCTGCTCGCCGGCGGCACTGACGTAGACCCCGCGCTCTACGGCGCGGCGCGCCACCCCAAAACCGACCAGCCCGACCGCGCGCGCGACGGCCTGGAGGTCGCGCTGCTGCGTGAAGCACTGGAGTACGACGTGCCCGTCCTCGCAATCTGCCGTGGCCTGCAGCTCATGAACGCCGCGCTGGGCGGCACGCTGGCGCAGCACATTGAAGGACACAGCCTCCGCAAAGTACGCAACGCACACTCGGTACGCATCGCGCCGGGCAGCCGGCTGCAATCCATCCTTGGCGTGGACGAATACATCGTCAATTCGCGCCATCACCAGGCCGCCGACCAGATCGCGCCCGGCCTGGAATTAACGGCCACCGCGCCGGACGGCGTAGTGGAAGCGCTGGAACTCCCCAACAAGCGCTTTGTCCTGGCCGTGCAGTGGCACCCCGAAGCCCGCATCGACGGCGACGACCTCCGCATCTTCCAAGCCTTCCGCGATTCAGTAGCGTAGGCCTCCCGGCCTGCCGAATTCGTAGTGACAGTCCGCCCGCCGATTCCTTCCGAAAAGCGCTATAACGGTATTCATATTCAATTAGGGGAGATTCCCTCATGGAGCGAACGATTTCCTTCACGCTCAACGGCAAGCCCACGCAAGTCTCAGTTGACGACGAGCGTATGCTGCTGTGGGTGCTGCGCGGCGAACTCGGGCTGGAGGGCACAAAGTTCGGGTGCGGCGAAGGCCTCTGCGGCTCTTGTACGGTAATCGTGGACAAGACAGCCGTCCGATCCTGCGTCACTCCGGTCAAAGACGCCGCCGGAAGACAGGTAATCACCATCGAGGGCCTGAGCCAGAGCGGCAAGCTAAGCCCGCTGCAGGAATCCTTCGTCAAGCACAATGCCTTCCAGTGCGGCTACTGCACGCCGGGAATGGTGGTGAACGCCCACGCCCTGCTGCTCCAGAAACCGCACGCCTCGCGCGAGGAAATCATCAAGGCAATGGACGATAACCTCTGCCGCTGTGGCGCGCAGACGCGGATTCTCGACGCCATTGAGGAAGTCGCCAAAGGAGGCGCGAGATGAGCGCGCACGATCCGAAGATTGCCGCCGATCCCAGCCGCCGCGATTTCCTGGCCACGGCCGGCGCGGGGCTGTTCGTATTCGTCAGCGCCAAATCACTTCGCGCCCAGCAGGAACCCGGCCAGTTGCCGGGGCGCGCCGCGGGCTACGCCACGGATCTCAACGCCTACCTGAAGGTGGGCGCCGATGGCCGCGTCGCCGGATTCGCCGGAAAGGTGGAACTCGGCCAGGGCGCCACCACGTCGCTAGCCCAGTTGATCGCCGAAGAGCTGGACGTGGCCCTCGATTCCGTCGATATGACCCTGGGCGATACCGACCTCTGCCCCTGGGACATCGGCACCTTCGGCTCGCTCAACATCTGGCAGTTCGGGCCGGTGCTGCGAAAGGCTGCGGCCGAAGCGCGCGCCGCGCTGCTGCAGATGGCTGCCGAGCGCTTGCAATCGCCCGTGGAACGCCTCCGCGTGAAAGACGGCGTAGTCACCGATAGCGCCGATGCCGCCAGGCGCGTGACGTACGCCCAACTGGTGGAGGGCCGCCGCATCGAGCGCCGCTTGGAAGGCGTGGCCATCAAGTACCCCAAGGATTTTTCGGTGATGGGCCAATCGCCCCGCCGGAAGGACGCCGTAGACAAAGTCAGCGGCAAGGCCAGGTACGCCGGTGATATCACTCTGCCCGGTATGCTGCGTGCGCGCATCCTACGTCCGCCGGCGCGCGGCGCCAAATTGCGTTCGGTGGATACGAGCGCGGCCGAAAAGATGCCCGGCGTTCGCGTGGTACACGAAGGCGATTTTGTCGCCGTATTGCACGAGCAACGCGACCTCGCAGACCGCGCCCTCGAAGCCATCAAGTCCCAGTTCGACCCCGCCCCGGCAGGCCCCGACGACGTCACGATTTTCGACCACATCCAGAAGAACGGTCCGAAGCCCCAAACCGTAGCCCAGTCGGGCAATCTAGCCGAAGGCGAAAAGCTCGCGGCAAAGCTGCTCGAGAACACCTATCTCAACAGCTACGTGGCCCACGCGCCCATGGAGACGCACAGCGCGACGGTTTCCATCGAAAACGGGAAGATCACCGCATGGGTAGGCACGCAAGCGCCCTTCATGGTGAAGCCCGCCCTGGCGCAGGCGCTGGGCGTGCCGCAAGCCAGCGTGCGCGTAATCGCCGGCTTCGTCGGCGGCGGCTTCGGCGGCAAGACCTCGGCCCAGCAGGCGACTGAGGCCGCGCGCCTCGCGAAGATCACGGGCCGCCCCGTGCAGGTGGTGTGGAGCCGCGCCGAAGAGTTCTTCTTCGATAGCTACCGCCCGGCCGCCGTCGTGAAGATCCGCTCCGGCCTCACTGCCGCCGGCCGCATCGCCTTCTGGGAGTTCAACGTAGTCGGCGCGGGCGACCGCAACGCCGACCACTTCTACGACATCCCGCACAACCTGACGACCTCGGCCGGCGGCTGGCAGGGCGGCAATCCTCCCGGGATGCACCCGTTCGACGTGGGCGCATGGCGCGCGCCGTCGGTCAATACGAACACGTTCGCCCGCGAATCGCACATCGACGCCCTGGCGGCGCAGGCCGGCTTGGACCCCGTGCAGTTCCGCCTGAATCACCTGAAGGACAAGCGCATGATCGGCGTCCTCCAGGCCGCCACGGAAAAGTTCGGCTGGAAGCCGGCGAAAGGCCCCAGCGGCCGTGGGTTCGGCGTTTCCTGCGGCATGTACTCGGGGACCTACGCCGCGCTCTGCGCCGAAGTGGCGGTAAACAAGACCACCGGCCACGTCCAGGTGAAGCGGGTGGTCATCGCGCAAGATCAAGGCGTCACCGTAAACCCCGAGGGTTCCCGCCTACAGATGGAAGGCTGCGTCACCATGGGCCTCGGGCAGGCGCTCACCGAAGAACTGCGCTTCGCCAACGGAGCCGTTCGGAACGGCGATTTCGGCGAGTATCAGTTGCCGCGCTTCTCGTGGGTTCCGAAGATCGAAACGGTGCTGATCGATAACGCCGAACTGGCGCCGCAAGGCTGCGGGGAACCCCCAATGATCAACGTCGGGGCAGCCATCGCCAACGCGATCTTCGACGCGGCGCGCGTCCGCATGCTGCAACTGCCGATGACCCCGGCGCGTATTTTGGCGGCACTAAAGAAAGCGTGAAGCAGTGGGGCAGGGCTCCCGGCCTGCCCAAATCCGCCAACTTCGCGCCGCTCCGGCAAACCGGTAACCCCAACCCCATTTCCTGCGCCTGAGACAAAGAGCGGAAGTGTGCTCCCCTCCGCTCCCTGGAAGCTCGAATGAATCGACCGATCTGGCTCACGATCGTAGCGGCGGCCGCCGGCGCGGTGGGCCTGTGGGCGTTCCAGAGTCCCTTCCGCGAGTACCCCGCCCAGGAATACAACAACGTCCCTCTCCCCGCCGACCACAACACCCTCAAGGAGTTCCAGTTCGCGCGCCTGATGTATCCCGATGCCCCCGGCGGTCTGGGCGGCTTCGGAGGAGGCCGCGGGGCCCGCGGACGCCGCGGCGCGGCATCGATGGACTGGACCCAGGGACGGACGTGGTGGACCAACGACTACCCCCGCTCCGACCGTCACCTCATGATGGCCGTGAATCGCCTCACGCGAATCGACGGGCGTTACACCGAGCAGCCGGTCAATCTCGATGACGGCGATGACGTGTTCAACTGGCCGTTCCTCTACGCCGCCACCTACAACTGGGAGCTCACGCCTGCGCAAGCCGCGAAGCTCCGCGAATACCTCGCCCGGGGCGGCTTTCTGATCTGCGACGATTTCTGGGGCGAAGATGCGTGGCGCGTTTTTATGGCCTCGCTCTCCCGCGTCTACCCAGACCGCCCGGTCGAGGAAATTCCGGATGGCGACCCCGTCTTCCATATCGTCTACGACCTGGATCAGCGGTTCCAGATTGCGGGGTACTGGTCGCTGCGCTCTGGGGTGACCTATATGAACGGCGGCGTGGTTCCGCACTGGCGCGGAGTCTACGACGACAAGAAGCGCCTCACTACCGCCCTCTGGTTCAACAACGATACCGGCGACTCCTGGCAGTTCGCCGACGCCCCCGAGTACCCCGAGAAATACTCCGCCCTGGGCATCCGCATAACTGTGAACCACATCGCCTACGCGATGACGCACTGAGGCCTTCGCGCGGCGCCGCCAGCGTGTCTATTCCCCCATGGCTTTGATGATCAGGCGCTTGTTGCGCTGGCCGTCGAACTCGGCGTAGTACACCTGCTGCCAGGGGCCGAAATCGAGCTTGCCTTTGGTCACCGGTATCACCACCTCGTGGTGGATCAGCAGGCTCTTCAGGTGGGAATCGCCGTTGGTTTCGCCGGTTCGATGATGGCGGTAATCGCGGCGGAACGGGGCCAGCTTTTCGAGCCATTCGTCGATATCCGCGATCAGCCCATCCTCGGCGTCGTTCACCCATACGCCGGCGGTGATATGCATGGCGGAAACGAGGATCATTCCTTCCTGGATGCCGCTCTTGTGGAGCGCATTTTCTACTTGCTCAGTAATATTGATATACTCGCGATGGTTCGCCGTATGGAACGATAAGTACTCGGTGTGGAAGCGCATACCGAGATCATAACCCTCATGGATAGAGCTTCCGGAAAAGTCCTCATTGTCGATGACGAGCCGTCGCTCCTGCGGATGATGAGCGTCTTTCTCAACCGGCTCGGCTACGTGGTGGAAACTTCGGGCAGCAAGGAGAGCGCCCTGGCGTGCATCGAACACGACCCCTCGGCCTTCGATGTGGCTGTGGTAGATGCCAGCATGCCCGGAATCGAAGTCGCCGACCTGGCGATCCGCATGCTCCGCACCGGCCCCGGGCTCCGCGTGATCGCCGCGAGCGGCTACGCCGTGGACATGACCGAAGTGGATGCGGCGGCGCCGGGACGCGCGGCGTACCTTGCCAAACCGTTCACTCCCGAGATGCTGGCCACCATGGTGCGGAGGATGCTTGGCCAAGAAGAAAGAGTTTGATTTCGGGCGCGAAGTGAAGGCCATCGCCCGCGAACGGGTGGGCCGGATCCCGGCCGGGAAACTCATCGAGCCGAAAACGTTACGCAAGAAGCCGAAGCACAAAAAGCCGCTGGATCAGCAGACGGAAGGCCAATAACAGGAACGGCTTAGCCGCTCTACATGAAGTAATCTTTCACCTTCTCAAAGATTCCCTTTTCGGCCGGTTCGTTATCCACGGGCAGAGACTCCCGCAGTTGCTCCATCAGTTTCCGCTGTTCGCGCGTCAATCGCGAAGGAATGCGGACTTCGATGTGGACCACGATATCGCCCCGGTCCCCTCCGTGCACGTTCGCCACCCCGCGATGGCGGAAGCGGAATTGGGCGCCGCTTTGAGTTCCCTCGGGGATTTTGAGTTTCTGCGGCTCTGCAAGCGTGGGAACCTGAATTTCCGCTCCCAGCGCCGCTTGGGCGATGTTCAGCGGGATGGTGCAGTGCAAGTCGTTTTCGTGCCGCTCGAAGAACGCGTGCGGCTTGACCTTGAGAAAGACGTAGAGGTCTCCGGGCGGACCGCCGTTAACGCCTGTCTGGCCTTCATTCGAGAGCCGCAGACTGACTCCGTCGTCCACGCCCGCGGGAATGTTGATCTTCAGCTTTTTGCTGACCTGCCGCACGCCATGGCCGCGGCACTCGCCGCAGGGGTTGCGAATGATCTTGCCCGAGCCGCCGCAGCTACCGCACGGACGCCGCACGGAAAGAAAACTCTGCCGGTAGATCTGCTCTCCCGTTCCTCGGCAGGTGGGGCACACCACCGGGGAACTACCCGGCTCAGCGCCCGAACCGTCGCAGCGGCCGCAAGCTTCCAACCGGGGGACCTGAATCTCGGCGGCCATCCCGAAAACCGCTTCCTCGAACGCGATTTCCAGGTCGTAGCGGACGTCCTCGCCCTTTTGCGCGCGCGTGCGCCGCCGTCCACCGCCGAACAGATCGCCGAAGCCGAAGAAATCGCCCAAAACGTCGCTGAGATCGGTGAAACCCTCCGGATTAAACCCCGCCCCGCCGGCGCCCTGCAAGCCCTGGTGGCCGTAACGGTCATAAGCCGCGCGTTTCTGCGCATCGCTCAAGACGCTATAGGCTTCCGAGGCTTCCTTGAACCTGTCCTCGGCATCGGCATGTTCGGGGTTACGGTCGGGGTGATGCTGCAGCGCGAGCTTTCGGTAGGCGGCCTTGATTTCCTGATCGGTCGCGTTTCTGCCGACGCCCAGGACTTCGTAATAATCTCGTTTTGACACGGAATCCATTGCGTTACGGCTTTACGGCAACCTTCACCATGGCAGGCCGAAGCAGCTTGCCTCTGAAATTATATCCCCTCTGAAACTCAGCCAGAATCGCCTGATCGGAAGCCTCTTTGGTTTCGACGCGCTGGACGGCCTGATGGATGTTGGGGTCGAACTTCTGGTCCGTGGTCTCTATTACTTCCAGGCCCAGTTTCTTCAGATTCTCCATCAGGCGCTGATAGATCAGCTCGACTCCCCTGGCGTAATCCTTATCGGCCGTTTCCACCTTGAGCGCGCGCTCCAGATCGTCCACCGCGGGCAGAATGTCGCGCACCAGATCCATCGCAACGAATTGGAGGAAATCGCTCCGCTCCCGTTCTATCCGCCGGCGGTAGTTATCGAATTCGGCGTGCAGCCGCAGCAGGCGGTCCTGAAGGTCGGCATGAGCGGCGGCAAGCTTGTCCCGTTCAGCTGTCAGCTCGGCAATCCGAGTCTCGGATTCCTGGGGAACTGCGTCGGGCGACAATTCTGGCAGGTTCTGGTCGGAGTTCAGGGTATCCACTACCTTTAGATTAGCAAACAGCCTCAAAATCGCGCGTCTTCCAGGGCGCGGCACGTGTGCAGCACGGCGGCCATAACCCGGTCATATCTCATGCGCATAGGCCCGAGAACGGCCACTTTGACGGGCCGGCCGCTATCCATGTGAATGGTCATGCCGATCAGCGACAAATCCTTCATGGCCGGGTGAGCGTCTTCCAGGCCGACTTCCACGTGCAACTCGCCGGCCGGTTCCAGGAAGCGATCCAACAGTTCAATCAGGCGGCGCTTTTCGTTCAGAGCGTGAAGCAGGTCGCGCATCTTATCCCGGGTGAGCCGCAGGTCAAGCCCCACCAGATTGAAGGCGCCTTCCATGTGAACGTCCGGGAGGGCATCCACTTCGAGCAGCCCCTTGACGAAGAGCGACTGAAGCTGCCGCATGGCGGCGTCGTAGAGGGCGCGGTCATCCACCATGCGGCGGATGAGTTCGCGCCGCGCATCGCCCAGTTGCCAGCCGCTGAAATTGCGGTTGACGTAGTTGCGGATGGAGGCAAGCTCATCGGCGGTGGCCGGTTCTTCCAGGACCACCACGCGATTCCTAACCATGTGGTCGCGCGTCACCAGCACCATCAGAACCCGCTGGTCGGCCAAGGGGATCAACTCGATCTGGTCCAATTCCTGAGTGAGCGGCGGGATGGCCGCGGCGATGCCCATGTTGCGAGTCAGGTCAACCAGGATGTGACTGGAACGCTCCACCTTGGCTTCCATGGTGGGAAGGTCGCGGAGTTCCGCGCGCGTGCGTTCGGCGTCGCCCGGCGGAATGCGGCCGGCTTCTATCGAACTCACGTAGGAACGGAAGGCCTTTTCCGTGGGCACGCGGCCCGCGGAAGTGTGCGGCTGATCGAGGAAGCCTTCATCGGCCAAATCCGCCATCACGTTGCGAATGGAGGCAGGGCTCAGCCCATGCTTCTCATGCCGCGACAGGAAACGGGACCCTATGGGTTCGCCCGTTTCAATATAGGCGCGTACGATTGAGTGCAGTATCTCGGAATGTCTCGTCCGGACCGACCCGCTGTTCATAATTCCTTGGAACAGTTCCCCTACCACCATTCTAGTCGGCTGAAAGTAAACGATCAACTGAGCTACCGCGCCCCGCGCATTTGGGAGGCCACAGCCGTTTAAGCTAGAGGAGTGGGAGCACACAAGGCTGTCATTCTCGATTTAGGTAAAGTGCTGGTTCAATTCGACTTCCGGCGCGGCTACCGTGAACTGGAGGGGCGCTGCCCCTATAAAGCCGCCGGGATTCCGGCGAGGATCGCCCCCACCGGTTTGGTGGAACGCCTGGAGTGCGGGTCGATCGAGCCCGAAGATTTCTACCGCGGGCTGTGCCGCACGCTCGAACTGGAACTAAGCTATGCGGAGTTCCAACGCATCTGGAACGGCATCTTCACCGAGACGATATTGCCCGAAGCGATGATCGCGGGGTTGGCCGCCAACTACCGCCTGGTGCTGCTCTCGAATACCAACCGCATCCACTTCGACATGCTGCGGCAGACCTATCCCTTCCTGCGCTACTTCCATCAGTTGGTTTTGTCGTTCGAGGTAGGCGCCATGAAGCCCGATCCGCGAATTTACCAGGCGGCGCTTCAAGCGGCAGGCTGCCTTCCGGGGGAATGCTTTTACACGGACGACATCAAGGCCTATACGGACGCCGCCCGGCAGTTGGGCATCGACGCCGTCCAGTTCGAATCGGCCGGGCAGTTGTCGCGGGAGCTGAGCGCGCGCGGGATTCGCTGGTAAGCCAATAAACCTCAATTCCGAAGTTGATTCTGGAGAATGGCCTACGCAATCATCCTGCGTCACGCAAGATCAGACCCATGGTTTGTATCAGGGCACGGCTTCAGCCGTGCCGCAAACCGCAGTAGTCAAATGGCTTTAGCCTCCGGCCCTGCTTGTCTGGGGCGGGAGTTGGCGTTTCAGCTCGCTTTCTCGGCGGCTAAAGCCTGAGCTTCTCCGACGGGTCCGGCACGGCTGAAGCCGTGCCCTGATACGAGGCCCGACCTCCCATGGCATTTTGCTGAGTAATTCCAACTTCGCCGAAGTTGACTTCGGAATTCAGGATAAAAAAAGCCGGACGCGTGATTGGCGCCCGGCCTTTGGAAGTACCCGGAATCCGTTCGGAGGCGATGGATTCCGGGTGTGGAGGAGCTTGTTACGCCAGCAAACCGCCGTGCCCGAGGCAGGCGACTTCCCAGCCGGTTACGTGATAACGCGCCAAGAGCGGCGGCAGAATCAGGTCAACCACGTTCGGTTTCGCCGAACGGAAGCAGCCGGGGGCGGAGATGATCGGCACATCGTCCTTGTAAGACAGCAGCAGCAGATTGCCCGGCTCCACCGGAGCCAGGAAGCGTTCCACCTGCCCATCCACGCGAAGCATGGCCTGGCCGATTACGTCTTCGGGACCGGCCGGAGCGGTGGTGGAGGCTACCAGGATGACGCACGGCTTGGAGCGGAGCAGGTGCTGGAGGCAGCGGGCCACGGAATTCTCGTCTTCCGTACAGGCCAGAACGAAATTGGCGCCCACGCCGAAGCGCTCCAGGCGCTGACGCATGATGTTCTCGAATAGCTGCCGCGCGCGTTCCCCGCTGATCGGGTCCGTATACAATGCGCCCACGGTAGGGGTGCGCACGGGGCGGGCCTGCAGGATGGGGCCGCGCTCTTTGAGGATTCCGGTGATGGCCTGCAACTGATCTTTGGCGACGGCGAACGGCGCACTCTTTACGGTGGCGATCCGCTGTCCGGCGACGGCATAGCTGAAATTCGTCGACGTGGCGATCACCACGCTGGCGGTGCAGTTGATCTGTTTCAGGAGTTCGTCATCCACCAGCACACAGCAATTCTCGGTGGCCAACAGATTGGCCCGGCCGCCCGCTGCCAGGCGGATTTCCAGGCTCCCGCAACCCATCTCGCTGGCTACGGCGCAAACTGCTTCGTCCTCGCTGACCTCACCATCTTCCAATTCGGTGACCCAGATGGACTCCAAGCCTTCGGTCTCAAGGACCCGGACATCTTCTTCGCTGATTACATGGCCTTTAGCCAACAGCTTCTTACCACCGGGACGGAAAACGGTGCAACATAGGACCCGTCCAGTTGAGGATTTCACATCAACCGTCTGCGCTCTCATGCAAGCCTCACAAGAAGTAGGATCTGTAACGATTTTAAGGGGTGTTTATCCTTAAAACGTAATGGTACATCCAATCACCATTGCCCCGTGGGATTGTTAGGCGGTCTTTTGGGGGAGTAGGGCGGTCCCTACTTTTGGGGGTATCGCACCCCCGTACCCAGTACCCCTACCGCGGCTACTTCGCCGGGGTGGGAATCTGGACGAACTGGTCGTCCGGGGTGGTGACGGCCTGGCCCCACTGCTGTGGGGTCTCAAACCAGCGGTCCGGATTCAGAACACGCAGCATGGCCACTTCGTCGCAGGCCTGGAACTTGGCGCAACGCAGGCAGTCCTTCCATGCCTTGAGGGGAAGGAGCCCCCGCTCCACCACTTGGAAGCCGGTTTTCTTAAAGAACTCGACTACGTAAGTAAAAGCGAACACGGCGTCCAATTCGTAGCCAATCGCCTCCTGCACCAACGCCTCGACGACCTTTCGGCCGGCGCCGTGGGTTTTGGCTTCCTCGCGCACGGCCAGCGAGCGGATCTCGCCCAGCGTGGGACTGTAGAAGTGCAGTGCGCCGCACCCGAGCAACTTCCCCGCCCCGGTGACCACGGTAAAGTCGCGGATGCTTTCCGACAGCTCGAACTCGGTGCGCGGCAGCATCTGCCCCTTGGCGGCGTAGCCGTTGATCAGTTCGAGGATCGGCGCGATATCGCGCATCACGGCCTTGCGCACCGTGAGTTCGAGATCGGGCGCGGCGGGGTTGACGAAGGCATCCTCGCGGACGGAGCTGATCATCCCGCCTCCTCCTGAACGATGCGCGTACCGATGCCGTCACCGGACAGCGCGCGCACCAGCGCGTTTTCGGCGGCGCCTGGCACAATACGAACTTGTTGCACGCCGCCTTCGAGCGCGGCGAGCGCGGCGCGAAGCTTGGCCTCCATGCCGCCCTTAGCGACGCCGGTCGAGATCAACTCCTCGCACTCGGCAGCGGTCAGCACGGGGCGCACTTTCTTATTGGCGTCCCAAACGCCGTCCACATCGGTAAGAAATACCAGCCGCTCGGCAGCGTAGGCGGCCGCGCAGGCCACGGCCATCTGGTCCGCGTTCACGTTGAAGATTTGCCCGCGGCGATCACCCGCCACACAGGCCACCACCGGGAGGAAACGGTTGGCCGTGAGGAGTTCGAGCAGGGCCGGATTGGACTTGGTGACGCGCCCGACGGCGCCGAGCGCGGGGTCCATCTGCTCGGCTTCCACCAGGAACGAATCGATGCCCGTGAGGCCCACGGCCTGCGCTCCGGCACGGTTGAGGCTGACGACGAGTTCGTGGTTGACGGAGCCGGCGAAGACCTTGAGCACCGCGTCCACCGTCTCGGGCGTGGTCACGCGAAGGCCGTTCACGAAGCGGCTCTCTATGCCGCGCTCGGCCAGATAGCGCGTCATCTGCTTGCCGCCGCCGTGGACCACCACCATTTCGGCGCCGCGCGCCTGCTCGCGGGCGATTTCGGCCGCAAGGCGGTCCCGCGATTCGGGCACGTCGAGCAGCGTTCCGCCGAGTTTTACCAGTACCCTCACAGCAGCCCCTCGGTTTCGGCGTAGCCGCACATCAGGTTCATGTTCTGCACGGCCTGTCCGGCGGCGCCCTTCACCAAATTATCGATGGCGCTCACCACCACGGCGCGGCTGGTGCGGGCGTCGAGCACCACGCCGATGTCGCAAAAATTCGTGCGCGCGACGCCGTGCAGATCGGGCGTATGGCCGGGGTTATAGAGACGGATGAACGGCTCCTGGGCGTAACGCTTCTCGTAAACGGCCAGGATGTCCTCGGCGCTCGCGGCGCCCGTGGCGCGGAAATAGATGGTTTCGAGAATGCCGCGATCAAGCGGCAGCAGTTGCGCGGTAAAGCTCAACTCGGCTTCGCGGAGGCCTGAGATCTGGAGCACTTCGGGCACATGGCGGTGGCGGAGAATCGAATACGCGTTGAAATTCTCCGTCACTTCGCAAAAGCTATTCTTCAGGTTCGGCTTCCGGCCCGCCCCGCTGACGCCCGATTTGGCATCGCAGATGATGCCTGCGGCGCGGTCAATCACACCCGCCTCCACCAGCGGCGCAATGGCCAGGTTGGCGGCAGTGGGATAGCAGCCGGGGTTGGCGACCAGGCGCGCTCCGGGAATGCCTTCGCGGCTGAACTCGGGGAGCCCGTAGACCGCCTCGGCCAGCAGTTCCGGCTGGGTGTGGGTTTCCTTGTACCACGCCATGTAGTTTTCAGGCGTGCGCAGGCGGAAGGCGCCGCTAAGGTCCACCACCTTCGCACCCACGGCCAGCATCGCCGGGGCCAGTTCCATGGAGACGTCGGCGGGGGTCGCCAAAAACACGAGGCCGATCCCTTCGGAGCGCACCGCTTCGGGAGTGCAGGGAAAACGCGGAGGCCCATTGGGATTCCGCAGCGCTTTCGCCCCGTCGCCATCCTCGCGGTGATCGAGCAAGACCGGCTCGACGTGGCCGTGATGCTTCAGGATGCGCACCAACTCGACGCCGCTATAACCCCTGTATCCGACAATTCCGGCTTTCATCTTCATGGCAATGAATAATTATTCGTGTAGATGAATATTATATCAAAAGCGACGGAAAAGAGCCAGCGTGCCAAGGTGACGGAACGAAGCCGATTTCCGGGCTGTAAGCCATATATGCTCCCGGCCACAGTGTAGCGCATGGAGCAGGACGATAACGGCCCAAGTAGAGCCTAAGTAGAGCGTAATCAATCTCAAAGTGCTGGTGACGCCGGTTCAAGGGCGCGCTGACTGCCGGGCAAAGTTTGAGCGGTTTGCGAAATGCCCGTTCGCCCGGCGCCAACTGCCACGCCGCCTCGCTCTGGTCTACACGCCCCTCTTCCGCTTCATGCAGGATCTCCAGGCGGTCCCGCTTGCGCTGCCTCATTTCGCGCCGTTCCCGTTCCTGTGCCAATCTCTATCGGCACATTCGGCTTAGGAACTTTCTACTTTGCGCGGCGATTGCCTGAGAGGGTTCCCATGCCGGCCAGCCCTATCCGATACAATGAGCCTGTGGAGACCACTCAACAGCAGCAGCCGGCCGGGGCATGGATGTCTTTTCGGGAATTGACGCATGAAGTCCGCCGCGGAGCCGTAGCGGAATGGACGGTCACCATTATCCTGCTGCTGTTCGCCACGACGACTCTGGTGCAGGCGTTCGTGATTCCGAGCGCATCGATGGAGGACTCGCTGCTGATCGGCGATCACGTTCTGGTGGATAAGCTGGCATACGCGCCGGCGGGGCCCATCGGCAAGACCCTACTGCCCTACAGGGACGTCAAGCGCGGCGATATTATCGTTTTCCGGTATCCGCTCGATATCAGCCAGGACTACGTCAAACGCGCCATCGGAACCCCCGGCGACCACATTCGCTTCGAGGGCGGCAATCTGATACTGAACGGGAAGCCGGTCCAGGAACCTTACACAAAGCACCTGGCGCCCTATCCGGATATGTACCGGGACAACTTCCCGGCGTTTTCGAACGCGCCGCTGCGTCCCCGCGCGCAGGAGATGCTCGAAAAGTGCGTGGTCAACGGTGAACTGGTGGTGCCCACGGGCTTCATCTTCGCCATGGGCGACAACCGCGACGATTCCGACGATAGCCGCTACTGGGGGATGGTTCCGCGAGAGAACATAGTGGGAACCCCGGTGGTGATCTACTGGTCTTACGAAGCTTCCACCGAAGCGTTGACGAATGGGAATATCGGCTTCGGCCACATTATCGACGTGATTACGCACTTCTTCACGAAGACCCGTTGGGACCGCACGTTCCGGCTCACCCGGGCCTACCCGCTGGGCGAATAGGCTTCTCCGCGCTTCCCCACAGGGAGGCGGCAATACGTTCGCCCCACCCACGCCGCGGCGTGGTATGGATAGGTTCATGAGGCGCCTATCCGTTGTTTCCGTTCTCGCTCTTCTGCTGACCGCGGCGGCCTGCAATCGCACAAACCCCGGAGGCGCTTCCGAACCGCGCGCCGTTCCTTCGGGCTCCGCGTCGCGCACCGGCCCGCTTCTTTCCTATGCCGATACGGTGGACCATGTCGCCCCGGCGGTGGTGACCATTCGCTCCTCGCAGCGGGTGCGCACTCCACAGCAATTTCCGTTTTTCGACGATCCCACCTTCCGGCAGTTCTTCGGTGGACGGGTTCCCCGCGGAAACGGCGGGTCTCAGGTGGAGGAATCTCTCGGCTCCGGGGTGATCGTGCGCTCAGACGGGTATATCCTCACAAATCACCACGTCATCGATGGCGCGGAGAAGATACAGGTGGACCTCTCCGACCGGCGGACGTACTCGGCCACGGTGGTGGGCTCGGACCCGCCCAGCGACCTTGCCGTCCTCAAGATCGGCGCGCGGGGGCTGCCCGTACTCGAACTGGGCAATTCCGATAGCGTTAGGGTCGGCGACGTTTGCCTGGCGGTGGGCAATCCCCTCAACGTCGGAGAAACCGTGACGGCGGGAATCATCAGCGCCAAGGGGCGCGCCACCGGGCTGAGCAACGGGAGTTTTCAGGACTTTCTGCAAACAGACGCCCCCATCAACAAGGGCAACTCAGGCGGCGCGCTGGTAAATACGCGCGGCGAACTCATCGGCATCAATTCCCAGATCGTCAGTCCGGAAGGCTCGGGCGGCAATATCGGCATCGGTTTCGCCATCCCCTCCAACATGGCAAAGAACGTCATGGAGCAGCTCATCGGCAAGGGAAAGGTGCAGCGGGGCATGATCGGCATCTCCATTCAGAACGTGACCACGGGGATTGCGGAGGGTTTCGGGCTGAAAGAGGCGAAGGGCGTCCTGATATCGAACGTGACGCCCGGGGGGCCTGGCGATAAGGCGGGTCTGAAGACCGGCGACATCATCCTTCAGATGAATGGGAAAGACGTGGCGGATTCCAATGTCTTTCGCAACCAGGTGGCGGCCACGCCGCCGGGCACGGAAGTGACATTGGCGATCTTGCGCGACAAGGCGCAGCAGCAGGTGCGTGTGAGATTGGCGGAACTGACGGACCAGCAAGCCCTCACACAGGGAGGGCAAGGCGGCGGCAATGAGGGCGGACGTCTCGGGATTACCGTGCAGCCGCTTACGCCCGAGATCGCTTCGCGCCTTGGGGTCCGTGCAGGGACCGAGGGCGTGGTCGTGACCGAGGTGGACCCGATGGGGCCAGCGGCGCAAGCCGGCCTACAGGCGGGCGATTTGATTCAGGAAGTGAACCGGCAGCCGGTTCGCTCGGTGGAACAGATGCGGAGCGCCCTGCAAAAACCGGGCGGCTCCGTGCTGCTACTGATTATTCGCGGCGGGAGCCGCGTGTTCCTCTCGGTGCCTTTGGATTAGTTCGGGAGGGGCCCCCAGCCTTGCCCGCGCGGTTCGGGCTAGTATTACGCGGAGTCCTCAGCAGCCTTTGGCCCTGCCGGCGCGCCGCCTGCGGCGGATCAGGCAGAAGGCCCCCAGCGCCCCCGCAACCAACGGCGCCGCGGCGGGCTCGGGAACGGACGGGGAAGACAAGGGGACGACGGCGTACAAGTCATAGACGCCGTATGTGGTGGCCGCCTTATACCCCTTGAATTCGTACCACGCGATGGTCTCATTCTCAGACCAGGTATTGTACGTGCCGTACACCGGCAAACCATTGAACAAGCCGTAAGCAACGGCGGTGACGCTGTGATCCGGGGTGATGTCGCCGCTCGAATCGACATTCACCAGCACCGGGCGCCCGACGTTGATTTCACTCGTCAGCGCATTCCACAGCACGCTCATCCCGTAGTCATCGGACCCCATCTCATAAGCTCCGAAGTGATAGCCCCGGTATGTGGCGTAGCCCGTGATGCCGGCGCCCACGTTCGTCGACCAGGTGGACCCGTCGGGCAACTCCCCTTCGGAGGTGTGCAGAAAGTCCGCGATGCTGGTATCAGGTGGGGGCGTGCCCGTCGAATCAGGGTAGCCGATATAGAAGTTATTGTGAGCCGTGCTAGAGATCTGCTCCTTAACGCTCGATGTCTGGAAGAGATCCGCACCCGAGGCGGTGAACAGATTCGGATACCCGTGCATATCCCAATACCCAAAAATCTGGCCCACTGCAGTGGGGGTGCAGCCGTAATACCAGAGATAGGCCGGCACGCCGGCGACTGAACCACCGATACTATCGGGCAAGGTGATCTGTGCGCCGGAAGCGGCTGAGCCGAGGATAAGAAGGGCTAGAATGACCCTTGTAGAACAGAAGCTGTTTCCCACGAAACCAGCATACCGTAGAAGTTCCGCCATATCGACTGGAACTATCCAGTTGCCGGACAATGAGGCCCATGACCAGGGATTCACCTGATTCTTTCCAGCGCCTGTAGCGGCTTGATGCCGGTAAAATGCATAGATATGCCTCACTCATCTATTCGTGATCTCGATCTAAGTGGAAAGCGCGTCTTCATTCGTGTGGACCTGAACGTTCCGCTCCAGAAGAACGAAAGCGGCGAAATGGAAATTACGAGCGACAAACGGATTCAGGCAACCCTGCCCACCGTCCAGTACGCGCTCGAGCACGGCGCCGCGGTCATTCTGGCCTCGCACCTGGGGCGTCCCAAGGGAAAGCCAAATTCAGAAATGAGCCTCAACCCAGTGGCCGCGCGGCTCGAAGCCTTGCTCGGCCGCCCGGTTTGCATGGCGCCCGACTGCATTGGACCGCAGGTGGAAGCCCTGATACCGGCCCCCGGCGGAGTTTTGCTGCTTGAGAACCTGCGTTTCCATCCCGAAGAGGAAAAGAACGACGCCGAGTTCGCGAAGAAGCTGGCATCCCTGTGCGATGTGTACATCAATGACGCGTTCGGCTCGGCGCACCGCGCCCATGCCTCGACGGAGGGCATGGTCAAGTACGTCCCGGTGGCGGCCGCCGGCCTGCTGATGGATCGCGAACTGACTTATCTGGGCAAGGCGACGAGAGACCCGGCCCGCCCGTGCGTGGCCATCCTGGGCGGCGCAAAGGTCTCCGACAAGATCGAAGTGATTCAGAATCTGGGCAAGATCGTGGACCGGCTGGTAATCGGCGGCGCCATGGCCTATACGTTCCTGAAAGCCCAGGGCCTGCCGACAGGTAAGTCGCTGGTGGAGGCGGATAAGGTCGAACTGGCCGGGAACCTCATGCGTGAATTAGGCGACAGGTTGGTGCTGCCGGTGGACCATGTGGTGGTTTCGGAGATCGCGGCGGGCGGGCCGTATGAGGTGGTAGAGACCATCCCGGAGGGAAAGATCGCGGTGGATATCGGCCCGGCCACCATAGCGAAGTACGCCGCCATCGTCGCCGGCGCCAAGACCATCATCTGGAACGGCCCCATGGGCATCTTCGAGAAGCCGCCATTCGACAAGGGAACGGTGGAACTGGCGAAGGCTGTCGCCGGCTCCGGCGCCATCTCAGTCGTGGGCGGAGGTGACTCCGAAAAAGCGATCAAGTCCGCCGGCGTGACCAAGCAGATCAGCCACGTCTCTACGGGCGGCGGAGCGTCGCTGGAGTTCCTGGCCGGGCTGGAACTTCCGGGAGTGGC
>CAIYHG010000196.1 GCA_903925975.1 uncultured Acidobacteriia bacterium
CCGCTGGAAAGCGGGTCCGCTGGCTGGATAGCCAGCCCCGCAACGCGGATTTCGTCCTGTCTGGGGAGAAACCAGGGGACGACCTAATTCTCTCTGTATTGGCAACAAAAGCCACTGAACCCGCGCCGCAACCCAAGCCGAC
Organism: uncultured Acidobacteriia bacterium; assembly: GCA_903925975.1. Classification (GTDB taxonomy): domain Bacteria; phylum Acidobacteriota; class Terriglobia; order Bryobacterales; family Bryobacteraceae; genus BOG-224. Next base: position 143 of record CAIYHG010000196.1, read on the forward strand.
CCTGACACTCGTTCACGCCCCCTTGCACCTTTTGCGTCAACGGCTTAGGCGCGGGACCGCCTGCCCACCGTTGTATACTGAGGCCGGGTAGCCAACGCTGCCCGCCGTCCTGAAGAATTGGCACCAGTACCCAACCCCCTGTCAATCATGGCCGCTTAACGCCGACTCCATGCTCGGCGCTCAAAATTGGCTTTGTTCTTTGACATCAGAAATCAAGAGCTAGGCGCGTTCTCTCTTATTTTGCAGTGACATACGCACTGTCCGCGAAATCAAAATGGCTTTGTTTCGCACATTTTGATTTCGCCCCGGGCCGTCGCCGTCAATGGGGTGCGGGGCGCATTTGGCTGGCAGCTTAACGAACTACGATTTGAATCCTATCGATCTGGAGGAAGGAGGAAAGGGGATGCTGGAGCCACCCGCCGGGATTGAACCGGCGACCTGCTGATTACGAATCAGCCGCTCTACCAGCTGAGCTAGGGTGGCCCTCGGGGTTTGTTGCAGAATGGAACCGGCCGCGTGGGCTGATCCTCTGCGATCATAACACATGGCGCTCTTTCGCTCTGCACGCGGGAACCGCTGCGCGGCCGCGCTTTCCGCGCTGGCCCTCGGCGTTTTTGCGTGCTCCTGCCGTCGTGCGGAGGCGCCCTCCACCGGGACGCTCGATAGCGCCGCGGCGGCCTGCATTCCTCCCGATGCCGTGGCCGTCGTGGGCCTCGATCTGGAGAAGTTGCGCTCCTCGGAACTCTACCGGAATCTACCTCCAGGGGCCACCAAATCGATTGAGCCGGCTGCGGGGGCACGGTCGCTGCTTTTGGCCTACGCCGGCGGAAGTGTAGTGGCCGTCGCGCGCGGGCCGTTCACGGTGCCTCCTGCGGGAGCGGTTCTCATCGGCAGCGATCTGGCAGTAATGGGGCCGCCCGCAGCCATCGACGCGGCCAAGGCGAGGCTCAAAGCCGGCGGCGCGGCAGCGAGCCCGCTGATCGGCCGCGCCGGGCCTCTCGCGGCACAGAGCGACCTTTGGGCCATCTTCCAGGGAGGCGTCCCGCTCCCGCTTACGGGCAACGCCGCCAATTGGAATCGCTTTCTCCGGCTCACCCAATATGCCACCGTAGGCATCCGGCTTGGACCCACCGTTCAGCTTGAGGCGCGGGGGATTTGCGGAAGCGCCGAAGCGGCGCTCGAGTTGGAAGAATCGTTTCGCGGCTTCCTCTCGCTGGCGGCGGTAGGGGCGATGCGCGACCCGGATCTGCGCGCCCTATTGCGGTCGGTCGAAATCCGGCGCGAAGGGCTGAACGTGATTGCCGGCGCTTCGGCGTCCGCGGGAAACGCAGCCAAGCTTTTCACTTTCCCGGGGATGAGTTCGAACTAAGCCTCTGACCGCGTGATGTATTGCGCATTGGTCTCCAAGCCTGTCCCCAACCGCGGCGGCCTGAACTCCATTTAACCTGCACGCTAAGCGGCACGGCGGGGCCTAACCAAATTTAATCGCACACGTCTTGATTATTAGTAGCGAATGACGCTCCTGCAGCGTCATATAGAGGGAGAGGAAACGGTTTTATGTATCCGGAGCGCCAATCGAGGCTGCGTGAATTACGACGAAGAACGGATCGCCAGCTTCTCATCCTTGCCCGCAGAGAGTCTGAAGACGCTCTGCGGCTCGTCCGCGGAAAGAGCGCTGGAGCGGAATCGAAATACCGCCTGGCGTGCGCCTTGTTTGCCGTGGCGAGCATGTCGGACAGGGAAAGAGCCGAACTGCAAACCCGCCTGGATCAAGTTCGATTGGAATTGGACCAGCCCACCACGAAATGCAGGCATTCCACGTCTGCCTGCTGCTGAAAGCCTCGCTCAGACTGACCCGCGCCCGATCAGGCGACTTGTTCCAACCGCATATCCGCGGGAAACATTACCCAGCCTAACCCTTCACTCCTGCAATCCAATGATTCCGATGCACGGAACTGCCGTAGAGTCTTGTCATTTCGTTGTCCCCTTCGCTTCAACCGCGGGTCGAGCGGGTTCGTGGTTATGAAAGCGGCACTTAGCGACGCATCCGGTGTTCTTGCAGGTGAGACAGATACGCTTCTGAGCCATCTGGCCCCACTTTAGTCCGTGACGGCGCGGTTTTCAACAGGTATTGTCCGGGCAATTGGGGCGCCCCAATGCGGGGGTATGAAGCCGCTCACCAGCGCGATTCACAGGGCTTAGCGGCCGATTTCGGTTTGCCGCTTTGCGCCCAGGGAGTCCATGATCGGGAACTAACTAACTGTGAGTGCGATAGGGAACCGCCAATTGGAGAGCGGGAAGGCCTTCGCACTGAACGGCGAAGGCCTTCCCCGGGGTCTATTGCAGGAGGATGTCGACCGAAGCGGAGAGGTCGGGCACGACCCGCGGGTCTTGGCCATCAATCGCAATCCGTACCGGGATGGAACTGACGTAACTAGCGCGCATCCCGGAGGCCGAAGACAATGCGCCGATGCCTACGACATTCCCTTCGAACTTCAGGTCAGGGTAGGCATCGATGTGGATCTCGGCCTTCATCCCGAGCTTTACCTTTTCGGCGTCCACCTGGTTCACGAAGGAGTTCACCACCATCGAATTCATATCTACTACGTAAAGGAACGGCTGGCCGGAGCCTACGGTATCCCCTTCGCGGATCTGGCCGGCCTCGCCATTTCGGATCGTGGTAGCCATAACCACGACGCCATCGATGGGCGCGCGGAAAGTCATGGTCTTCACGTTATTCTCGGCGCGCGCTAACTCAAGCTTCGCAGCGCCGGCAGTCAGTTGCGCCGTCCGGATCTGCGCGCTATTGGATTCCTGCAGGAGCGCGTGCTGCGTTATGGCCTCGGCATAAACGGCGTCTGCCTCTTCCTGGTCCAGTTTCTGCTCGGCCGCATCGATCGCGCTCATCACTTCCGCCTTGCGGCCGTCAAGCAGCGCGGAATCAACATCCGCCTGAGTCTCGGTGACGTTCTCGGCGTCAGACTCCGTGTCCGCGGTGATACTGGCAATCTGCGCCTTAAAGCTGGCGGCCAACTGGATCGTGCTGTCGCCGTAATCCTCGACCCTCTGGACCTGATTCTGCGCATCGAATTGCGCGACGATATCGCCCGCTTTCACGTGAGAGCCGGCTTCCGCCAGTTTGAGCAGAGTCAGCGTGAAATCGGAAGGCGCGTCGCTAACGCCGGCGGCGTTTACGCCGGCCGTCTGGGCTCCGCCGCCCCGGTTCAGCCCGTCCCGGCTGCCTGCGATTCTCGGCGCGTACAGAGTGGCGGTTTCGGTAGCGCCGATCGTGCCGGCTACCCGAACCGTCAGTGGCGCCGCGGGCTTGTCGGCCGCCAGCGCCGCTTGCGCGGCGAAGAAGCTACAGAACACTAGAGGGACCAGCACTGCCCGGCCCGCGGCAGAACGTCCATCAGACACACTACAAGCGCTATGCGTCCACATATGTACCGCCTCCTGTACCCCTACTTGCCCCGCATGCGGCGGTTGATCGACCGCCAGGCGCCTTTGTGCTGCTGTAACTAAAGGCGCGTGTTTTTCTCGCAGTGTTACAGCCGGGAACTTACCCCGGAGGCTGTCGCATGCATATGTGCGAAAGTGTACCTACCGGAATGGACAGAGGCGGATCTAAAGTTCTGCCGCCACATCACTGTACGTAGAAACACTCCCGACTCAAGTACTTACGCCACGGGTGTGTTCCCTTTGGAAATGGAATGAGCCTTACTGTAGGGGTAGTCCGCGAATCCGCGCCCGGGGAACGCCGTGTGGCGATTGTTCCGGCCGCGATGACTCTTTTGAGTAAGTCCGGCGCGCAAGTTGTGATTCAGGCCGGGGCAGGCGCGGCATCCGGCTTTCCGGATGCAGAATACGCCGCCAAGGGCGCGCGAGTTGTTGAGCACCGAGAAGACGTGTTCGCCGCCGCGGACGTGATCGCGCAGGTGCGCGGGCCTGGGGCCAACCCCGAGACCGGAGCCGCCGATCTCGCCCTCTTCAAACGCGGGCAGACCGCCATCGGGTTCGGCGAGCCGCTGACCGCAGTTGAGACGGCGCGGGAACTCGCCGGCCGCGGGGTCAACTTTCTGGCGATGGAGTTGATGCCGCGCATCACTCGCGCGCAGAGCATGGACGCGCTGTCGTCCATGGCCACCATCGCGGGCTACAAGGCCGCGCTGATCGCAGCCGATACCCTGCCGCGCATGTTTCCCATGCTGATGACGGCGGCGGGCACGGTAGCCCCGGCTCGCGTGCTCGTCATCGGAGCCGGAGTGGCCGGGTTGCAGGCTATCGCCACTGCCCGCCGGTTGGGAGCCGTGGTGAGCGGGTACGATATCCGCACCGCGGTGAAAGAGCAAATCGAAAGCCTGGGGGCCCGCTTCGTGACCCTCGGTATCGAGGCTGGCGGCGCAGAGGACAAGGGCGGTTATGCCAAAGCCATGGGCGAAGATTTCTACCGGCGGCAGCGCGAGCTAATGGCGGACGTGCTCGCCGAGCAGAACGCGGTGATCACTACAGCCGCCGTTCCCGGCAAGAAGGCCCCCATCCTGATCACGCGCGCGATGGTGGAACGCATGGCGCCGGGATCGTTGATCGTGGACATCGCCGCGGAACGCGGTGGAAATTGCGAATTGACGCGGCCCGGGGAAACCGTGGAGTTCAACGGAGTGAGCATCCTGGGGCCGCTGAACTTACCCTCGACCGTACCCTATCACGCCAGCCAGATGTATGCACGCAACGTCGCCACTTTCCTGAAGTACCTGATCAAGGACGGGAGCCTGAATCTCGACCGCGAAGACGAAATCGTGCGCGAAACGCTAATCACGCTGGGCGGTGAAGTGGTACATCCGCGCGTATTGGAACTTTTGGGAGCCGTCAATGCTGTCTAACCTCGAACTGGGACTCTACGTATTCATGCTGGCGACCTTTGTCGGACTGGAAGTCATCCGCAAGGTATCGCCGCTCCTGCACACGCCGCTCATGTCGCTGACCAACGCGATCTCGGCGATCTCCGTTGTGGGCGCAATCCTCATCACGTCGCAACAAGGCGCGACGATGCTGAGCAAGACGCTCGGGTTTATCGCCATCACGGCGGCCGTTACGAACATCGTCAGCGGCTTTCTGATTACCGACCGCATGCTCAAGATGTTCAAGCGGCGCGAGGAGAAGAAATAATGGAGCACCTGGTTCCTTACATCTACATCGTCTCCGCCGTGCTGTTCATTCTCTCGCTGAAGTGGATGAACTCACCCGTGAGCGCCCGCCGCGGCGTGTTCGCCGGCGAAGTCGGCATGTTGCTCGCCATTACGGGAACGCTGATTTCGCATCAGGTCTTTAACTGGCAATGGATCTTTGCCGCGTTCCTGATAGGAACCGCCGTCGGCATCCCGATCGCCTACATCATGCCCATGACGGCCGTTCCGCAGCGGACGGCAATGTCGCACGCTTGCGGCGCCTTGGCCGCCGCGCTCGTCGGCACGGCCGAGTTCTATGCCGATCCGAACCGCCCCAAATTCATTTTGGTGGCGCTCATGATCGAAACGCTGCTCGGTTTTCTCACTTTCACCGGCAGTTTGATGGCGATGGGAAAACTGCAGGAAGTGCTGCCGCAGCGCCCCATCACATACCGCAATCAGAACCTCATCAACTTTACGCTGTTCGTGATCGCGCTCGGGCTGGGCATCCGCCTCATCTTCGTGCCTGAGGCGATGTGGATGTTCCCGGTGTTCGCGGGGCTCGCGCTGTTGTTCGGCGTGTTGTTGATCATCCCCATCGGCGGCGCGGACATGCCTACCGTGATCGCACTGCTCAACGCGTATGCCGGACTTTCGGCGTGCGCCATGGGTTTCGCGCTGAGTAACAATCTGCTGATTATCGCCGGAGCGCTGGATGGGTCGTCGGGTCTGATCCTTTCGATCATCATGTGCAAGGCCATGAACCGGTCGTTCACCAATGTGCTGTTCGGCGCGTTCGGGCAGATCCAGACCAAGGCGGCCCATACGGAACAGCGTTCGCACCGCAGCGCCAGCCCGGAAGAGGCGGCGTCGATCCTGGAGGCGGCTTCGAGCGTGATCATCGTTCCCGGTTACGGCCTGGCAGTGGCGCAGGCGCAGCACAAGATCCGCGAACTTTTCGACAATCTCAGCAGGCGCGGCGTGGATGTGAAGTTCGCTATCCATCCCGTTGCCGGACGCATGCCCGGGCACATGAACGTGCTGCTTGCGGAGGCGGATATTCCTTACGACCGCCTCATTGAGATGGACGACATCAACTCCGAGTTTCCCCAGTGCGACGTGGTCTTGGTTGTGGGCGCCAACGACGTGACCAACCCGGCGGCGCGAACCGACAAAACCAGCCCGATCTACGGCATGCCGATTCTGGATGTGGACAAGGCCCGCACGGTCATGGTAATCAAGCGCTCGATGAATCCCGGTTTTGCGGGTATCGATAACGACCTCTACTACCTGGACCGCACGCTGATGCTGTTCGGCGACGCCAAAGCGTTCGTCTCTGAAATCCTCAAGGAAATGCCCGCCGTTAAAGCGGCCGCGTAACGTGGGAGGGGAAGGCGGCACGGGCTGCCTTCCCTACGCCCATATGCTCTGAGCGGCAATTCTTGTGACTCACCAGGCCGCGTACGTCTGCGGCAGGAACGCCACGCGCGTCAGGAAGTCTCTCAACAGGATGCGCCACACGTACCATTCGTGGCCGCCGTTGACGAAATTCGTGGTAACCGGAATCCCCGCTTTCGCGAATGTGCTGACCTCTCGGGCCGGGCCCGTATGCGAGGCGCCGAAGCCCGCGGCGTGGATCACATCCTGCCAACCGCCGCCCACCCAGATAGACTTGCCCTTGAGAGCGGCGGTTTGCTCGGGAGTCAGCGTGCCGTTTGCCGGAGGCAGGCCGGCGCTCATCATCCCGAAATACTGGAACACGTCGGGGTGCTTGATGATGAACGAGTTGGTCAGCATCCCGCCCATCGAGAGCCCCGAAAAGGCCCGGTCCATGGCCGATTTTGATACGTGATAGTGCTGCTCGACGTACGGAATCATGTTGTTGATCAGGTCCTGATCGTAAGCCTCGTTGAATGCGGATTGGGGCGCGCCCCCCGCGCTGGGCATCACCACCACGATGGGCTGCATCTCACCGGTGTTGATCAGGTTGTCGAGAATGTTGTTCATCACGCCCTGCGTGTTCCAGCCCATCTCGTTCTCTCCGCCGCCGTGGCTCAAATACAACGTGGGATACGGCTTGGCGCGCGCCGGATCGTAGTTTGGCGGCGTGTGGACCACGAGAACGTTCTCATCCTTCGGCGTGACATGTCCGGGAGAGGGATAAGTCACTTGGGCCAGCTTGCCCTGAACCTTCGCCGGACCCTGCCACCAATAATCCACCGTGTTGAAAGCCGGGTCGGAAGGAACAAACACCTGGCTATTCGGCGTAACGGGGCCCGCGGCGGCGCCGCTCCTCTCGTTCCACGGCCGATTGCTCGGGTCGGAAATCGGCTTGCATTGCTGCTGTTGACCGGGCGCGGGTGTGGGTGGCGGCGGGGGGCAGTCGACCATGAAGGCGTAGGTGAACGTGCCTGATGGCAGCGGCGTCGTGTAGGTCCACACGCCGGCTTTGTCCTTCGCCATGTCGGCCACGGGGAAGTTCGGACCCGTCGAATTGGGACGTTGCAGGGGGAAGTCGCCCGGACGCCAATCCTTAGGCAGAAGGCCCTGGCCCTCGATCACGGGGTGATCCGGCGTCGCGGCGTACTGCGGAAGTTCGCCGGGCCGAGCGAAGGACCACTCGCCCTTAATCTGCACTTTCTTTGCAGCCGGGTTCGCGTAGCGGAAGGTCACCGTGTAGCCCGTGGGCGCTTTCCCGGTGTGAGTGACTTCCGGCGACCTGAGAGTCGCCTCTGCCGCCGCAGCCGGCGAGAAGGCTGTGAAGAGCGCGCACAATCCGGCGACCGCCGCCCAAACCACTACCGTCTTATCGATGAGAATCCGCATGACGCCTCCGCCTTGTTCGTTGATGTGTTTTGGACTGAGAAATCTCGTTCAGTATAGGCCAACCAGGGTCCTTTTGGTACTGCGAATTGCACCCCGATCAGCCGCGCCGATACCGGTGATTCGTGCGGCGACGCAACGGCATGCGCTTTGCCTTCGTCTTGTCGTAAGGATACGCTGAAAGGAATGGATACTCCCACCGATGCCGCCCCGCGCAGCACCCAGGCTCTGCTCCTGGCCGGACTTGGTGCGGGCACTCTTGCGGCCTTCGCATTGCTGGCGTGGATGGGAGTAGCTGCCGTCACGAACGGCCGCAGTTTCTGGACCCCCGAATATCTCGCATTCAGGGCAGTATTCGATTCCTCGGGGCTTCGCGCCGGCGACAACCTGCAGTTGGCCTCGGGTCTGGCGGTTTATGTGGCAGCCTATGGCGCGCTCGGAGGGATCTTCGCTCTGCTGGTTCGTGACCGTCTGCCGCGCTTCCGCCTCCTGGTGGCGGGAGTTCTCTTTGCGGTGTGCTGGGATTACCTTGCGTCCGGCGTGGTCTGGAGGGAGTTCGAGCCTGCCCTCCTGAGATTTCACGGAGAGAACGCCACGCTGGGAGCGCACATTGTGTACGGGTACGTGTTGGCGCGGCTTCTGACGCGCGCGCCGGTGGAACTGTCGGGCACTGCGGCGCCGGCGCCTGACCCCGCCCCAGCAGCGTCGCAGCCGGCCGAACCGGGTAATCCTACGGGCTAGTTGGCCCGGGCCGCCAAACTCCGCGAGATCTGTTCCTTCAGGGATACGTTCGTCTCAGTGCGCCCCAGAGCTGAAAGCGACGCATAAGACCGGTGGGCGCTGAGCACCAGAATGATGGCCTCTTTCACGGTTGCATCCTTCTCGCCCGGGTAGATCGAGGTAAGCATCGAATCCACCGAATCGTCGGTTCCGGAAAGCAATCCCTGCACGGCCTCGCGTCTCGCCTTCGGTTCGCGCGATGAGGTCAGCGTGGAGAGGCTCCGTTCCACGGTGCGGCGCGTCCGGACCAGTTGGGATGCCATGGAGCGCTTCAGCGATTCCGAGGGCTCCTTTTCGAGCAGCTTCATCACCGTGTCTCCGGCGCCGAGGGTCACCAGATTGGTCAGCGCCCTCTCGCGGAGGTCGGCGGCGGTCTCGCGCTCCGCAATTTGCGCCAGCCGCGTTCGGTCGCGGCTGCTGGCGAGCGTGGTCAGGACCATTCCCTTGGCGTGGGCGTCAGTGATGGACCAATACGCCTCCGCAACCGCATCCGGCGCAGTCCTGCCGAAGCCGCCGATGGCGAATTCCTGCAAGTCGGGGTTCATGCCGCCGCGTACGGCATCGAGCAGAATGGTCCGTGCCGGCTCGCCGCCCTTCCCCAGTAGAATGGTAAGCAGCCGCGTCTTGGTGGCGGGCATGTAGGGACCGGCCAGAACCGCGCGGCATTGCGCTTCTGTCGCCGCCGGGTCGGAATCCAGAGCTTTGACCAGGCTGGAATACATCCACTTGGTCACGTCCGCCTCTGCCAGTGAGTGTTCCGTGCCTTGGATTTCCGCGGTGAGCGCGGCGCCGTCGTTCAACCAGCGGCTTTCGGGGTGAGCCGCCCTGAAGGCATTCAGCATTTCCAGGGCTTCCGGATTCCGCTCCAGACGGTGCATGGCGAATGCTCTCCAGTAGATGGCGCCCTCGCTGCGCGGCGCGGCCTCAAGGGTCTTCAGCGCCGCCTCCCAGCGGCCCGCATCGAGCTCGTTCTTGCCTTCGAAATAGGCGCGTAGTTCGTCGGGAGAAGTCTGGCTGAATCCCACTATGGCGCCCCACGCCAGAAACAGTACCGCGAGCGTTGCTCTTGGATGCGTCAACAGGAACCTCCAGGTGAAACCGTGGGCCGATGGCGCCCTATGCAGGAAACGGCGTGTGCGGGAGAGACGTGGTTACGGGAGGCAGGCTAAACCTGCCTCCCAGGGGGGAACTATGCCAATTCGAGTTCGATCTTCTTCGCGGCGGGGTCCAGCTTGACGATGCGGAAGCTGCGAATCTGGCCGGATCGCACCGGCTCGCGGCCGCCGGCGCCGGAAGCGCCGCCGCCCTTCCACTTCGCCGCCAGCATTGAACTCAGCGAGGAAAGGTCCGCGGATTTCGGCTCGGGCTGCTTGGCGTCGACTTCGGCCTGCTGCGCCAGCTTACACGCTACCTGAACGCCCTCGCCCAACTCCACCCGCGCCCGGCCGCCCGATACCTCGGTCATGCGTCCGGTCACCACGTCGCCTTCTTTGTGCTCGGCGATGTATTCGTCGATGCTGGTGGGCGCCAGTTGCTTCATGCCGAGGCGCAGACGCCGTCTCTGAACGTCCGCCTCCAGCACCTGCGCCTTCACCACCTGGCCCACCTTCAGCTCGTCCTGAGGGTGATTGATCCTCTTCTCGGCCGTGATGTCGCCTACGTGGATCATGCCTTCCAAGCCCTCGGCCAACTGCACGAACGCGCCGAACTTGGTCAGGCTGGTCACCGCGCCTTCCACCACCGAGCCCGCCGGGTACTTCGCCGGAACGTCGGCCCACGGATCGCCCAGCGCCTGCTTCAACCCCAGGGAAATGCGGCGCTCGCCGGGGTTTACGCCGAGGACCATAACGTCCACCCGGTCGCCCGGCTTGACCACATCCGACGCCTTCCGGATCTTTTTCGACCAGGACATTTCCGAGAGGTGAATCAACCCCTCGATGCCCTTTTCGAGTTCCACGAACGCGCCGAACTCGGCCACGCGCGTTACCGTGCCCTCCACCCGCTCGCCGGCCTTATACTTCTCCCCGGCAGCTTCCCACGGATGCGCTTGCAGCTGTTTCATGCCCAGGGAAATGCGGCGCTTGCCGGCATCCACCTTGAGCACCTTGGCGTCCACTTCCTGCCCCACGGTGAGGACGTCGGCCGGCTTGCTCACGCGAGCCCACGACAGATCCGCCACGTGCAGCAGCGCGTCCACGCCCCCGATATCGATGAAGGCGCCGTAATCTGTCAGGCTTCGCACTACGCCGTGAACCGTCTCGCCTTCCTTCACTTCGGAGTAACGGCGTTCCTTGGAGGCGCGTTCCTCTACCTCCAGGACAGCGCGGCGGTCCACCACCACATCCTCATCCGCCACGTCGAGCTTGATGATGCGGCATTGGATTTCCTGGCCGACCAGCTTCTCCATTTCGGGGCCGTCTTTGGCTCCGCTTCGGGAGGCGGGCATAAAGGCGCGCACGCCCACATCCACACTCAAGCCGCCCTTCACAACGGCTGATACCACTCCGGCGATCGAGGCCTTATCGGCGAAGGCCTTCTCGAGCGAGGACCAGTCCTTCGGCCGTTCCACCTTGATGCGCGAAAGCTGGTAGTAGCCTTCCGGATCGCGGCCCTTGATAGAGACCGGCATCTTGTCGCCCGGCTTGACCGTTTCGCCCGCCTTCTGGAACTCTTCGAGCGGTATAATGCCCTCGGTCTTGAAGCCGATATCAAGAAAAACCGACTCTCCGGAGAGCGCGATTACAGTGCCTTGCAGGCCCTGACGTTTCTCCTCGGGTGGATGGGCGCGCGCCTGTTCGTACTGCGAAAGGATGTCGCCGAACGATTCAGCGGCGTCGTGGTTGGGTTGATTATCTGGAAGGGCAGCGTTCTCCCCATCCATCATGCTTGGGTTGGACATGAGACGTTTCTTACTTATTGTGGCATAATCCCGACTTGGATACATCCATGCCCCCGGAGCCCGCCGTTCGCCCGTCCCGGCTGGTACGGCCGACCGATTTCGTCTGGCTGTTCCTGTTCGGCGTCTTGACGCTTACCAGCCAGGTGGGCGATGCGTTTGAGATTGTGCCCCTGGCCCTCCTGGCGCTAATCCAGGTTCTGGAGCCCCGGATTCCGGGCCTGGCGGCGTTCCGCGGGCGGATGGTGTGGATCGCCCTCAAGCTGGTTACGGGCTATATCCTGATCGGCTATACCGGCGGCATTCAAAGCCGGTACTGGCCCGTGCTGCTGCTTCCCGTGGTGTCCGCCGCCACAGCCTTCGGGCTGGCGGGCACTTTATCGGTGGCTCTGGCCACGGGCGCGGCGTACGCCAGCTTTCTCGCCTGGGTCGATTGGCGGGAGGGGCTGGTGATCCTGGTGGTGCGCTTCGTCTTTCTCGCCATGGTGGGCAACCTTGTTAACGCGCTGGCCGAAGACCTGCGCGTACAATCCCGCAACTACCGCCGCGCCGCCGAGCAGCTTGCCGAGGCCAACCGCCACGTGCAAGAGGCCGAGGAAGCCGTGCGCCGTTCGGACCGCCTGGCCGCGCTCGGGCAGCTCTCCGCCGGGCTGGCCCACGAACTGCGCAACCCGCTGGGCACCATCAGGGCGTCCTCGGAAATGCTGAACCGCACCTTGAGCGCCGAAAACGACGTGGCGCGCGAAGTGGCCGGCTTCATTACCTCCGAAGCGGACCGCATGAATTCGCTCGTGACGCGGTTCCTGCAATTCGCCCGGCCTCTGCAGTTGCGCCTGGAGCCCTCGGACCTGGGGGCCATGATCGACCGGGCAATCGCGGCGGCATCGCGCGAGGCGCAGAGTGTCTCTATTTATAAGAACTACGACCCTGGCATTGCGCCCTTCCCGTTCGATGCCGAAATGATGGAGCGCGTGGTATTCAACCTGGTGGTGAACGCCGCCCAGGCCACAGCTCCGGGCGGGGCCGTCACGGTGAAGACGCGCGCTTCGGGCGGCGTGGCCGAAATCGCGGTGATCGACCGCGGTTCGGGCATCGAACCCGGCCACCTGGATTCCATCTTCAATCCTTTTTTCACCACCAAGCCGCAGGGAGTCGGCCTCGGCCTGGCGATCGTTTCGAAGATCGTGGATGAGCACGGCGGTAAAATAGCGGTGGAAAGCGAGGCAGGAAGAGGCAGCGTCTTCCGTGTCCTTCTGCCCCTTACCCCGCTGGCCGTTCGAGAAGCGCAAGAGTGACGGAGCACTCCGCACCTTCCCATGAAGAACCGCATTTTGGTGGTTGAAGACGAAGAGAAACTGCGGCGCGTGATCGAGCTGCAACTGGCTGCCTCGGGCTTTGACGTGGACAAGGCCGCCACCGCCGAGGACGCCATCAAGTTGGTGGATCGCGCCGATCTTGTACTGACCGATCTCAAGCTCCCCAACATGGATGGACTGGCCCTCCTTGGTCTGATCCGCCGCCAGAACGCGCAGACGCCCGTCGTGATCATGACCGCGTTCGGCAGCATCGAAACCGCGGTGGAAGCCATGAAAGCCGGCGCCACCGATTTTCTGCTGAAGCCGTTTTCTCTCGATCACCTGACGCAGGTGGTTCAGAAGGCGCTTGAAGTCCGCAAGCTGCGCGACGAAAACCGAGAGCTTCGCGCCGAACTCGGCCGGCGCTACGAGTTTGATAACATCGTGGGCCGCAGTGAGCCCATGCAGGAAATCTTCAACGCCATCGAGCGTGTGGCTCCCACTCGCGCCACCGTGCTGCTGGCCGGCGAGAGCGGGGTAGGGAAAGATCTGATCGCGCGCGCCATCCACTTTCACTCTCCCCGCCGCGACCGGCCGATGGTGAAGATCAACTGCACCGCCATCCCCGAAAACCTCATGGAGAGTGAGCTATTCGGGTATGAGAAGGGCGCGTTCACCGGGGCCAACACATCCAAGCCCGGCAAGTTCGAGCAGGCCGATACGGGCACCGTCTTCCTCGACGAAATCGGCGACGTGCCCGCCAACATTCAGGTGAAGCTGCTGCGCATCCTTCAGGAGCGCGAGTTCGAGCGGCTGGGCAGCAACGTTACGCGGCGCATCGACGTGCGCGTGATCGCCGCCACCAATCAGGATCTGCGCGCAGCGCTCGAACAGGGCACTTTCCGCGAGGACTTGTATTACCGCCTGAACGTGGTGCCGTTGAACATTCCGCCGCTTCGCGAGCGCAAGCAGGATATCCCGTTCCTTGCCCGCCACTTCGTCCGGAAGCTGGCGCTCGATATGGGCAGCCGTGTGGAATCGATCACAGAGCCTGCAATCGCGAAGCTGATGGATTACCACTGGCCGGGGAACGTCCGCGAACTGGAGAACGTCATAGAGCGGAGCCTGGTGATGTGCTCTGGCGCCGAATTGGACGCAGCCGATATCCGTCTGGGGGACGCGCCGCGCTCGCGCTCGCAAAACGATACGCGCTTTCTGCCGGAAGGCATGTCGCTTGACGCCTACGAGCAGGAAATCATTCGCGAGGCGCTCCGGCGAGCCGAAGGCAACAAGAGCCAGGCCGCGCGCCTGCTGGGCCTAACGCGAAACGCCCTGCGCTACCGCCTGGCGCAAATGGGTCTGGAATCGTAGGTCGGTGTGGCGCAGGCCTCGGCCTGCCGAGCCACGTTTCGTCGCGGCTTTTTTCCGCCGTCGCGCGCCACGGCTCATGCGCCCCGCGCCTCCGCCGTTACAATAGGTTCATGCGTTGGAACGTCCTTCTCCTTCTGCTGCTTTCCGCCGTACTGCGCGCCGAAACCTACACCATGACTCTGCGCGAGGCCGTTGCCACGGCCCTGAAGCAGAATCCCGATATCGCCCTGGCGCGCCTCGACGAGGAAAAGGCGAGGCAGGCGATCCGGCTGGCGAAAGACCCGTTCACTCCGCGGATCACCGTTGGCAGCGGGCTTGCCTATAGCAACGGTTTCCCCATGAGCATCGAGGGCTCCGCGCCTACCATCTTCCGTGCGGATGCCGCGCAATCCCTCTTCAACAGGCCGCAGAGTTTCGCTGTGGCGCAGGCGAAGGAACACGCGCGCGGGGCCGGGTTGGCCGTGGCGGGGAAGCGCGACGAGGTCGCCTACCGCGCCGCCGCCCTCTTTCTTGAGGCGGAGCGCGCCAGGAAGATAGGCGCTCTGGCCCGGAAGGATGCCGATAGTCTGCAATCGGTGCTCGCTACGGTGCAGGCGCAAATCAAGGAAGGGCGCGCCCTGCCCCTGGCCGGCAAGCAGGCGGAGTACAACATGGCGCGCGCGCGGGCGCTGGCTCAGGGCCTGGATGACGATCGCGAATCGGCCGAAACGTCGCTCGCCGTAGCGCTCGGCTTTACGGCGGACGATCGCATTCAACCCGCCGGCGAGCAGCGCCCCGCGCCCGGCGTTCCGTCTTCCGAGGAGACCGCTCTGCGGACGGCGCTCGAATCGAACAACGATCTGCGGCAGCTCGAATCGCAGATGCTTGCCAAGCAGATTGAGTTCAAGGGATTCAAGGCCGCGCGCTGGCCCCAGGCGGACTTGGTAGCGCAATACGGATTGATGGCCAAGTTCAACAACTACGAGCAATTCTTCCGCGCGTTTCAGCGGAATAACGGCCAGATCGGAGTCTCGCTCCAACTGCCCATTCTCACCGGCCCCGCGGTGAGTGCGCAGACTGCCCAGAACGTGGCGGACGTTTCGAAGTTGAAGCTTCAGTTCGCCGGCGCGCGCAACCAGATTCAATCCGAAGTGCAGGCATCCTATCGCGACATGGCGAGAGCCGAGACGGCTGCCGACTTGGCGCGGCTCGATCTCGAAGTGGCCCGCGAGCAGCTTTCCGTATACCTGGCCCAGATGCAGGAAGGCCGCACGCCCCTTTCCCAAGTGGAGCAGGCCAGGATCACCGAGAACCAGAAGTGGATCGCCTTCTATGACGCGCAGTACACCCTGGAGAAAGCCCGCTGGAACGTCCTGCGGCTCACCGGCGAACTGGCAACGACAATCTCCACCATGTAGCCCCGAAGACGGATACGGTCCAGTGCTTTTGGGCTTCAATATCCTTTAATCCTCTTGACTTTGCATGGGAAGGCGCGGAGACTAGCCAGTGACGGCCTCCAGATTGGAGACCCAGATCAGGATAGAGTCTCGATTATGCGCCTTAGTAGATTGATGCTGTGTGCCCTATGGGCTTGCTCGGCCTTTGCTGGTACTGTCTATGTCAGCACGGACGTACCGAAAACTATTCTCGATAACACCAGCGTCGGTTCGGAGATCACGGTCCCCGACAGTTTCCTCATCACTGATGTGAACGTGACGGTGAATATCTCCCACACATTCGATAGTGACTTGTTTTTCCTGGTGTACAGCCCGCAGCAAAATATAGGCGTGTACCTTGCGTATCTGGTAGGAGGGAGCGGCGACAATTTCGTCAACACGGTGTTCGACGACAGCGCGGCTACGCCGATTGAGTCCGGTACGGCTCCCTTTGCTGGCGTCTACCGGCCGCGGAGCAACGGTCCGCCACTATCGAGTTTCATCGGACAGAATGCCCAGGGGACTTGGTCCCTATGGGTCGCCGACACTGCGACCGTTGACACCGGGACTCTGAATAGCTGGTCGCTGGAAATCAGCGGCTCCAGCTCTGATGTTCCCGAACCGGGATCTCTCGTGGCGTTGGCCTCCGGCCTGATCTTCCTGTGCTGCTTGCGCCGGAAGTGATCGCTGTTTTAGATAACGAAATTCTGCGATTCTATACAGCGGCTGAGTCCTGCCGGTTCGGCGGGACGCCCCCCGGTCGCCCTTCTACCCTGCAGCGCTAATCCAGCCTAATCCGCGAACTGCCGTGCCCCCGCCGCTTCACCGCGCCAGCAGTGGCTCCAGCGTCTTCAGCACGGTTTGCGTCACGATGAGCGTGCCCTCCGCCGTGGGGTGAAGCCCGTCGGACTGCATCAATCGCGGGTTGGTTGCCACGCCCGCGAGTAGAAACGGGATCAGCGGAAGTTTGTACTTCTTCGCCAGATCGGTGTAGATCGCGTCGAACTTCTTTATGTAATCCGGCCCGTAGTTCGGCGGCAGCGTGATGCCGGCCAACACCACTCGGGCGCCGGCAGCCTGCAACCCAGCGATTAGCTGTTCCAGGTTCCCGCGGGTCCCAGCGAGCGGCAGCCCGCGCAACCCGTCGTTCGCCCCGAACTCCAAAATGACTATGGCCGGCTTCTCGGCAATCACCACCGGCAGGCGCACCAGGCCGTCCTGCGTCGTGTCGCCGCTCACGCCGTGATTCACGACGCGGAAATTCGCGCCGCGCCTGTCAAGTTCGCCCTGCAATACATGCGGGTAGCTCTGGTCCGGCTCCAGGCCGTGTCCTTCGGTGAGGCTGTCGCCGAAACAGACCAGCGCGGGGCGGTGGTCGCTTGGGTCCGCGGCGGGCCGCTCGCGTCTGCTGCGCTCCGCCACGCGCGCCGGAGCCGCGGTCTGCGTCGCGGCTTGCGGCGCCGGCTGCGTCTGCGCGGGCTCCTGCCGGTTACAGCCGCACAACAACGCCGCGGCAACGAATATCCAAATAGTGCGCATCTGATCCATGATCGCCAAAAAAACTCCCCGGAGCGCAAGAAGATGGGGAGGGCTGCTAATTGTAACGCGGGCGGTCCGTCCCCTTATACAGAGGATAATAGGGGTTGATCCGCACTCGCTCACTCACCAAATCTATCGATACCGCTGCCCACCGTGTCGATATTCTCAAAGGCATCGATCTGGAGATCCCGCGCGGGCAGTTCGCCGCGATTATGGGTCCATCGGGCAGCGGCAAGAGCACACTGCTCGGCCTTCTGGCCGGGCTCGATTCACCCACCAGCGGCGAAGTGTTTCTCGATGGCGAAGAGATCGGTAAGCTCAGCGAAGACCGCATGGCGCAGCTTCGCGGCCGCAAGATCGGCTTCGTGTTCCAGTCCTACCACCTGCTTCCCACGCTGACGGCGGAAGAGAACGTGCTGCTGCCCATGGAGTTGACCGGCAACGCCGCCGGCGGACGCGAGCGCGCGCGGGAACTGCTGGCGCGGGTGGGCCTTGAGGGCCGCTTTGAGCACTATCCCGTTCAGCTTTCCGGAGGCGAGCAGCAGCGCGTGGCGCTGGCGCGCGCCTTTGCGTTGCGCCCGCCGATCCTGCTGGCCGACGAACCTACCGGCAACCTCGATTCCGCTTCCGGCAAGGTGGTGCTCGATCTGTTGCTGGCTCTCAACCGCGAGCAGGGCGCCACGATGGTCCTGGTGACGCACGAGCAATCCCTGGCAGCGTGCGCCGACCGCGTCATCACCTTGCGCGACGGCCTGATCGCCGCCGACGAATACGCAGCGGGCGCGGCGGGGAAATAGCCATGTTCCCCTGGTCCACCGCTTTTCGAATCGCCTGGCGGGAGATGCACGCCAGCCGCGCGAAATTCCTGTTCGTCATTCTGGCCGTGGCGGTAGGCACTGGCGCCCTCACCGGCATCCGCGGCTTCAGCGTCACCTTCCGCAAACTGCTGCTGCGCGAAGCCCGCACCCTCATGGCCGGCGATATGACTGTGCGCATTTTCGGCCAGGCTTCCGACGCGCAACAGAAGGCTCTCGAATCGCTCAAGACCCGCGGAGTGGAATACACCCGCATTACCGAAACCGTCACCATGGCGTCCTCCGGGCGCGTGCCCGATCCCGTTCTGACCTCGGTCAAAGCAGTGGACCCGCGCGCCTACCCGTACTACGGCGAACTCAAACTCAATCCATCGCGGCCGCTCGCGCTGGCCCTCACCGCCGATTCCGTAGCCGTCTCGGACGATCTGCTCATCCGTCTCAAAGCTAACGCCGGGGACATGCTGCGCCTCGGCGGCCAGGACTATCGCATCGCGGGCGTGGTGGTGGCCGAACCCGACCGCATGACGGGAACCTTGAACGTGGGCCCGCGCGTCCTGATGAGCCGCGAGGCGTTGGACCGCACCGGCCTGATTAGCCAGGGCAGCCGGTCTTCGGAGCGTTTCCTGCTGCGCCTGCCGGCCTCCGGCGCGCCCAGCGTCGATCAAGTCCGCGCGGAATTGGGAACCGTCTTCCGGCGGGAAGCGATTGCCGATTACCGCGAGACGAACCCCACCATTACCCGCGGACTGGACCATGCAACCACGTTCCTGAGCCTCATCGGATTGATCGCGCTGGTGATCGGCGCCATGGGCGTGGGCAGCGCGATGCACGGGCATCTGCAGCAGAAGCTCGATTCCATAGCCGTGATGAAGTGCATCGGCGCGCGCTCCTCGCAGATCATCCGCATTTATACGCTGCAAACTTTGATCCTGGGGCTCGCCGGCGGAGTTCTAGGCGTGGTGTTCGGATTGGGCGTCGCCGCGGCGTTTCCGGGAGTCCTCTCCCACTACTTCGCCATCTCCGCGGTTCCGGCGCTTGAGTGGGGACCCGCGCTGCAGGGCATCGCCATCGCCTGCCTGGTGACGCTGCTGTTCACGTTGCCGCCCTTGCTGGGTATTCGCGGCATCCGCCCGGCGGCCATCTTCCGCAGGAATATGGAAGGCGAGCACTTTTCCCGCCGTCGCATGAGCCTGCCGTTATTCGCCGCGGGCGGAGCGATCATCGTGGGGCTCGGCGTGGTCGCCGCCACGCTCACCGAAGGGCGTATGCAAGCCGCCCAAACCGGCATCGTCTTCTCGCTAGGCATCGCCGCGGGCATCGCGCTTCTTTCGGCCACGGCCTGGGTGCTTCTGCGCTTGCTGCGCATGTTCGAACGCCGCACGGCCCGCATTCTCCCCGGCCCGCTGCGCCACGGCATCGCCAATATCTATAGGCCCGGGAACCAGGCGTCGGCGGCCGTGGTGTCTTTGGGCGTCGGCGTGATGTTCACCCTAACCGTTTTTCTGATACAGACAGCGCTGGTGGATCAGGTGCGGGGCAGCGCTCCGGCAGGGATGCCCAATATATTTCTCCTCGATATTCCCGCCGCTCATCGTGACGACATAGCCGCTCTCCTTCAGGCGCAGCGCGGTATCACCGAAGCGCCCCAGATCCGCGGTTCCGTGCAGGCGCGGCTGGTTTCCGTGGACGGCACGCCCGTCGAGCAGATCGTGCAGGGCAACTTCGCAAGGCGCTTCCAGCGCCCCCGCGGCGTCACTGCCCTCGAAGCCAAGCCCGCCGAAACGCTGATTCTCGAAGGCGCTTGGTGGAAACCGGGCGAGCGCGAGCCTCTCGTGTGCGTGGGCGAAGAATCCGCCCGAATGCTCAACCTGCACGCCGGGTCGATGCTCGAATGGAACGCCTTTGACCGCACCATCCGCACGCGCGTTGCGTGCATCCAGCGGACGGAAGCCATCCGCGAGATGGCCCGCTTCGATTTCGTCTTCGATCCGGGGCAGCTCGAATCCCTACCCGCCGTGTATTACGGCAGCGTGCGCGTGAAGCCCGCCGACGCCCCCGCTTTGCAGCGCGCCGTCTATGAGCTCTACCCCACCATCACGGTGGTGAACGTAGCCGACGTGATGGAAATCGTGCAGGACGTGATTGACCGCATTACCTGGGTAATCCGGTTCATCTCCGCGTTCACCATCATGGCCGGGGCCATTATGGTGGCATCGGCCATCGCCGGAACGCGCTTCCGCCGCATGCGCGAAGTAGTGATCCTGAAGAGCCTGGGAGCCACGCGCCGCCGCATCGCCGCCATCTTCTCGGTGGAGTTCCTGGTGCTGGGAGGCGTAGCCGGCCTGATGGGCAGTCTGCTGGCCTCCGCCTTCTCCAGCATTGCGCTAAGCCGTCTGCTGGAGATCACTTACAATCCCGGTATTGGCGCTGCCGCGGCCACGATTGCGCTATCCGCCCTGGTTGCCGCCGGAGCCGGTTGGGCCGCCAGCTTCCGCATCCTCGGAAAGAAGCCGCTCGAAATTCTGCGCGAGGAATAGCTCCAGGCTCCCGCGGCCATTCTCTTTTAGCGCCACAAAGGTACTAGTGTAGTGCTTCATAAATAGTAGCGATAGTGTAACGTGGCGCGTCTATACAATTAGAGGTGCTCCGATGCGCGTTGCGCGGCCGGTCGTTCTTAATTCCGAACAGATCCACCAGTTGAAGCAGTGGGCGCGTGCGC
>CAIYHG010000197.1 GCA_903925975.1 uncultured Acidobacteriia bacterium
CAACTGCCCGCGAAGGGAGTCAAAAACGAAGGGCCGGTTGCGGGAGGTGTACGTCACCATCCCGCGAACCGGCCCGGAGGGAAGAGAATTGATCTATTGCTTTCGAGGGGGACCGCACTCGAAGTGGGCGATCCAGGCCCGCTTGCCTGTGCTGTAGCGGATCGGGTCGTCCTCGATGCCAGTCCATTCCCGCAGCCAACGGCCAAGCTTCAGCACTGTCATATCGTCCAGCGGCCTCTGCAACTTGCCCTCGGATCGCAGGATCTCCAGGAGCGTCTGACCTTCGGGCGTCGGATGTCCCGAATCCTTCGCGAGTCCGAGGGCGGCCATGGAGTATTCGCGCCATGCACGTTCATCGCGTTCGGCTGTCTCGGAGAATCCACGGTCATCATCCCCCTGGAGTTGGCGGGCGCGGAAGATCTGGCTGGATTTGACGCCCACCGCGATTCGGCCACCTGCCACTTCCTCGATCCGGAAGTCGAGCCAGGATGCCCCTGCCGGAGTCGGGTATCCGCTGTCGCCGCCCAGGAGAACCTCGAACGCGCAGCGATACTGGCCTGGCGCTTTTTCCAGGATGATCGGTTCCCCGTCAATCGCGAAAAGACTGCGGAAAATCGTCCGCAGAACGCTCACCTGCTTTCGGACGCGTGACCTCTCACGATCGCCACCCGGCAACTCGCCCAGTACGATGCGGCCGCGTTGGGAAGCGAACAGGCGTAACACCTGGAGGGGCCGGTTACTTACGTGCTCTCCTTTCCGTGCGTCCGCGAAACCCGCCTCTTCAAGACCCAGTTCCTTCTCGTAGCCGCAAATCTTCACCAGCAGTGAAGTCTCCAGCACGGCGATGGTCAACTGATCCCATCTCGTGCCCTCGGGAATCGGCACGCTGCGGATCTCCGCCGACTTTTCCGGCGTCCTTTCGCGGGGTAAGGCATCTTCGATGTAGTCGAGATTTACATCCAACCGGCCATCACCGCAGGACACGACTTCCGGCGCCTCCAGCACGGTGAGGTGGGCGACCTGCCATCCCTTCAGACGATCCATATTGCCGAGCACGAGGAGGATTCCGTGCGTGGCGTTGAGGCGCGCGACCGCAGTCTCCGTAATAGCCTGGCCATCAGTGTCCGTCACGATGGCGAAGAACGCGTCGCGGAATCGCCCAGCAAGCCGCCGCCGGCCGAGTTTCCAGAGGCGGCCAACAAGGACGCTCTCCACCTTGCCCGCCAGTTCCATTGCCGCCGCAATCTGTCGGGCCAACTCATCGGCGTCCACGCTCCACTGCCGCAACCTTTCGGCGGGAACATGGAGGGCCATCTCGACCGGGCACGGGATATACGCCCGCATCCCCGATGGCTCCCGCACACTGGAGCGCCAGATCACTTCCTCCCGGTGCGCGTCGTCGCAGGCGTCGCATGTTACGAACTGAGCCTGTCCAACTTCCCGAAGC
Source organism: uncultured Acidobacteriia bacterium (assembly GCA_903925975.1). Lineage (GTDB taxonomy): Bacteria > Acidobacteriota > Terriglobia > Bryobacterales > Bryobacteraceae > BOG-224. The sequence goes on from CAIYHG010000197.1 coordinate 1,448, forward strand.
AGCCCCGACGCACTGAACTGTTCGAACTCAGTTTGCCGCCAGCGCCGGGTTTCATCGAAACTGAAGAGCGGTTCGCCGCACGCCGTGCGCGCCAGCAGAGCGCGCCACGCATCACGCATCGCGCTCGATCCCCCACGGCTTCAGATACCGCCGGAGAGTCTGTTCTTCCACGCCGTCGCCCAGGTCGCACCGGCTTGCGGAAAGCTTGAACACGATGCTGCGGTTCCGTTTGCCAGGGCGTTCGAATTGGGCCTGCAACGTGGCCTCGACAATGGTGACGTCCTGTAGCGTCGCCTTGTCTTCGGCGAAGTTGGCCCGGATCAAATCGTAGACCGAGGTCTGTGGGCTCCCAGTGTCGACCGTGATCTGCCCGCCAATACGCCCATGCACCCGGACGCGCAGGGTCTTCACCCGGACGGAGACGATACGGTCGACTGGATCGGCCGGAAACGCGAGGGCGGGATTCTTGAAGACCTCCAGGTCATACGGTTCGGCCTGCAAGGACACGGGCTTGTTGTCTTGCCTCAGCACTACTTGCGAGAATATTTCCGACAAATCGTCCCGGACCTGCCTGCCGCCTTCGGCGAACAATTCGACGCTTCCCGCTGCGCCGGCATAGTTGAACGCTACCTCGAAGGCCCCACTCCACGGCGTCCGCGCCAACTCGCCGTTTTCGTTGTAGCCCATGAGGTCGTCCACGTAGTCCGCCGGATACGCAAAGAAAGAATCAAGACCGCTGCTGCGCCGCCGGTATTCGACCTTGCAGTTTTCACCGCGCCCGTCGCGAGCGCGATAGTACTCCGAGATCTTGCGGCCGAGATCTGAGACGGTCGTGTCCGTGAATTCGATCGGCTTTTTGGGCAAGCCGTTCCGCTTTTCCCACGAACACTTCGGTAATCCTTCGATATGATCCAGCGTCCGCGCGTTCGCAAACACTTCCGGGTGATCCAGGAAACACCAGAAGGCGCGATCATAGGCGTTCTTCCGGGTGCCCAGGTCCGGCGCGATTTCGAGACCCCGATCACGCGCGGCCTCCACCAGCACCCGCGTACCGCGCGAGCTGGCCATCGAGTGAACCTGGCGGAAGACGTTGCCGGCTTGCCGCCTCTCGGCTTCTGGCATTTGCTGCCAGCGCTCGAATATGGCCTCGACCTGAGTCTCTTTCAGGTGACTCCAATCGAAGCCGGAGAACGCGTCATAGCGCGAAAAGAAGCGCGCCTGCAAAGCGTTCGGAACTTGACGAAGAAAGGATCTGGGGTTGTATGGCATCGCGCACACTCCGGTTGTAAGCAGGTTCCGTGCCTCGTCGTGTTCGGCGGTCGGCGTGCCATGTCCCTTGCGTCGTTCCGAGCGAGGGAACCGGGCAACGGAGCCCGAATATCACTCAACTTCTGCCGCTGACACTAGAATCATAGCATGGCGAACACAAGGCGAAGATAGTCACATCGCAAACCATTGAACAGAAGGGAAATCGAGTTCTTGACGGCAAGAGCCTGTGGACGGATGTGGAAAACCACGGACTACGATAACCGCCTTGCTTGCTTGAGGTTAACCCATTCCTCGTGCTGGTCTGGCCATGAAAGCCGGTTCGCGATTTTGCGCATGGCGACCTCGCTGACCGGAAATCTTCCGCTCGGCGTCGGTGGGAGGTAGAGAATGTCCATTTGGATGTCCGGCGCAAGCCACAGCAGTTTCATGATCTGGCTGATCCGCTCCCTGGTCAGGCCCCCCAGCCGAGCGAGGTCGGCGCAATCCCGCGCATCGCCACGGCGGATCATTTCCCGGAACTGCATCGCCAGCGCCAGGACCTGGGTGATTCGCGGAAGCCGCCCACCCGCAACTGCCGGTGCCCCCGGCTGGTCGCCGCGTTGCGCGGCAGCACGCGGCGCCGGATGAATTTGAAACTGGCTCTCAACTCTGTTGTTCTGCTGCATGTTGGCAAAGACTCCTGATGCCACTCGAGCGGAAGCCGACCGTCACCGTGCCCGTAGTGCCTTCGTAGCGGATCTGCTCGACCAGCGTGTGGACAAACTGCTCTTGTTCCCAGGCAGACATGTGTTCCCAAAGCGGATCGAAATGCTCCAACGCCCGCTGGAGATCGGTCGCGTCCACCCGCTCAGCATCGATATCCCGAAGTTGCCGCCGCGCCTGCGCCAGTTGCTGTTCGAGCACAGCGGTCCGCTCGTGCAGGTCGGCGAGGCGGTCGGTGGCGGATCTCGACGCCGCGCCCGGCACGTTGACCAGGGCAGCCAACCCCTTGATCTCGTTTGCGAGCTTTTCAAGTTCGCGCTCGGCCGCAGTCTGTTCCTTCTCCAGCCCGGATCTTCTGCCGGCGTGCTGCTCGGCAATCTGCCGTATTACTTCGCCCAGCATTGCCGGATTCCGGCAAATTCCACGGATGTGCTGGACGACCGCACCCTCCAGCGTGGGCGCGGACACCGACTTCGTCGGGCACTTGTTCCATCCGCGCTGGTGCGCCTTCACGCACACATAGTATCGGTAGAGCGTGTTCTTCTTCTGGACGTAGGTGTGGATCATCCCCGCGTCGCAGCTTGCGCACCGCACCATCCCTTTAAGCAGCGCGCTGTACTTATTGCGGACGCTGCGGCCACCGCGCCGGCCGTTCCGGTTCAAGGTCTCCTGCACTCGATTCCAGGTGTCGTCGTCCACAATGCGCTCCTGCTCGCCGGCATAGATCTCGCCGCCGAATTCGACTCTGCCGGAATAGATGGCATTGGTGAGCATGTTGTGGAGCGTGGTCTTCGTGAACGGACTGCCGCCAGCGCTCCGCCCCTCGCGCGTGGTCCAGGCCTTCATTTGCCAACCACGCCGATCAAGTTCCTGGACCACCGGAATCAAGGAGCCGTACTCAAGGTACAGGCGGTAAATCTCGCGTACCCGCTGCGCCTCGTCCTTGTTCACTATTAAGCCGCCACCTTGCGGCGTCACGTCGTAGCCCAGCACGAGGTTGCCCCCAACCCATTTGCCCTTGCGGCGCGCCGCCCGCATCTTGTCGCGGGTGCGTTCGGAGATCATCTCGCGCTCGAATTGGGCGAAGGAGAGCAGGATGTTCAGTGTCAGCCGTCCCAATGAACTTGTCGTGTTGAACTGCTGGGTGACCGATACGAAAGTCGCGCCGCGCTTATCGAGCACCTCCATGATCCGGGAGAAGTCGAGCAGCGAGCGCGTGAGACGGTCGACCTTGTAAACCACCACGCAGTTCGCGTCGCCCGATTCAATATCGCCCAGCAGCCGTTGTAGCGCCGGCCGGTCCATGTTCGCGCCGGTGAAGCCACCGTCGTCGTACTTCTGAGGCAGGACCGTCCAGCCTTCATGGCGTTGGCTGTTGACGAAGGCCTCGGCTGCCTCGCGCTGGGCATCGAGCGTATTAAAGGACTGATCGAGTCCTTCGTCTGTCGACTTCCTCGTATAGATGGCGCAGCGGACGGCAGGGCGGCTGGATGCCAGTGTGCGCGTGTCTCTCTCGCGTTTGTCAGCGGGCAATTCGATTCTCCTTGGCCAGACCGAAGAAGAGATAGCCATTCCACTTCGTGCCTGTGATCTCCTGGGCGATGGCGCTCAACGAAGTGAAGCGGCGTTGATCGTATTCAAAGCCGTGGTCGAGCACCTTGACGACAATCGTGCGATTCTTGTAGTCCTTCATGAGCAGACTGCCCGCCATCGGCAATCGGGCGTCATGCCCCGGCGCGACGACAGTCGTCGCCGCACAATCGAGGGCGATCCCTTTCCGCCGCCGCGAGAGGTTCTCTCCGATGCGAACGCGGAGTTCTGCGTCGCGTGCAATCTCAAGCGCGTGCTGGCCGGCGGATTCCGGCAGACCGCCGTGTTTGCGCGCCTGCATGTGCCAGGCGAGCTTCCTGCGGAGATGCCCGGCGCTCTTCACCGTCGACTCTTCGCCGAACAAGTCGCGGTGTAAGGTCTGTAGCCGGGCGAGATTCAGCCGGTCGAGACCTCCAAGATCTACTTCGGTTTTCGATTCCTTCGTTGCCACCATGTTTCCTTTCTCCGTGCGTCAACTACTGTTCATGAGGGCTCGAAGGGCCGGACTTATCAAGCAGATAGGGCGACTCTTCTGGGGACGCCTGTGGCACCCGCCGCACCGCGGCGTATCGCTGGTACGCGGCCGCCAGCAACGCGGCAATCCTGGTGAAAGCCTCTTCGGCGGGTCGGTCCTGAGATCGCATCGTCTGTCTCCCGTCGCGGGAGGAGCCGATGCAGGGATCGAGTAGGTGCGGACGGGCGGAGATCAGCGGATGGCCGCGCGGAAACGCGTGTGGCTGCTCGAACCCGGTTCCAGCACCCACAACGAGTTCCGAATTCCGGCCCGCCCGCTGTCTGGTGGATCGGGGCGATTCAACTGCCCCTGATAATCAATACTCGCGGCGGGTAGGAAACCGCAACCATGGGAGGCCAACAAAGACCCCCCTGTCAACAACGGCGATCTGTCAACAGGAGAAAACGGAGAATTGGACGGAAAAACGTTGGCCTCCAACGCCAACCCTGGGGGTCCGTGTTGGACGCCGACAATCGCGTCTTCAAACTGGAGAAAGCGACGGTGCTAAATACTTGCGGAATGTTTGGGATAACGCGGATGGCCGGGAGGCATGCTGTCAACGAAAACGGCGCGGCAATTTGGGGCTATAGGGTAGTGGCTCCCCGGCATGGATTCGAACCACGATTCACGGCTCCAAAGGCCGCTGTCCTACCATTAGACGACCGGGGAAAATGAGGACTACTTTGTCAGTTTAGCGAGTTCTTTCGGCGGCGCGCAAACCATTTGCGCGCGAACGGCCGCCCCGGGGCTGCCCCAGGGCGGCCGGCGAAACTACTTGATCTCCAGGATGTCTTTTTCCTTTGACTTTGAGGCTTGGTCGATCTTCTGCATGTAGACGTCGGTGAGCTTTTGGATTTCGTCGAGCGCCTTCTTCTCGTCGTCTTCCGTGATCTTCTTGTCCTTCAGCAGCTTCTTTACGGCTTCGTTGCCGTCACGGCGGATGTTGCGGACCGCCACGCGATGATGCTCGGCGCCATGGTGCAGCTTCTTCACCAGTTCCTTGCGGCGCTCTTCCGTGAGCGGCGGAATCGGCAAGCGAATCAGCTTGCCGTCGTTCGCCGGGTTCAAACCCAGGTCGGAAATCCGAATGGCCCGCTCGATCGCCCCAATCTGCGATACGTCCCACGGCTGGAGCGTGATAAGCGAAGGCTCGGGCACGTGTAGATTGGCAACCTGATTGAGCGGAGTGGGGGTCCCGTAGTAATCCACCCGGATGTGGTCCAGAATGCCCAATGAGGCGCGTCCGGTACGGATCGAGGCCATTTCATGCTGCAAATCGGTTATGGCCTTCTCCATGCGCGTCTTCAGGCTGGTTTCGACTTCCTTTGTGGAGCGAAATTCAGTTCCACTCACCGCTGCTGCTTGATTTTCGGTCTTCATGATCGCAGTTTCTCCGAAACGCCGCCGTGGCGGCTGGGATCATCGGCTAATGAATGAGTGTGCCGACGGGCTCACCCATCGTCATACGCATTATATTGCCAGTTTTGGTCAGGTTGAAAACAATAATCGGCATCCGGTTGTCGCGGCACATGGCGATTGAGGTGGCGTCCATCACTCCGAGAGCCTGCGAGAGCACTTCCAGGTAGCTGATCTCGGAGTACCTCGTGGCGTCGGGGAATTTCAGCGGGTCCTTATCGTACACGCCATCCACGCGCGTTCCCTTGGCAATCACGTCGGCCTTGACTTCCAGGGCGCGCAGGGTTGCCGCGGTGTCCGTGGAGAAATACGGGTTGGATGTGCCGGCGGCGAATACTACCACCCGGCCTTTTTCGAGGTGCCGGATCGCTCGCCGGCGGATATAAGGCTCCGCCACCTGATGCATTTCGATCGCGCTCATGACGCGCGTGGGAACGCCCATCTGCTCCAAAGCGTCCGAAATCGCCAGCGAATTGATTACGGTCGCCAGCATGCCCATGTGGTCGGCCGTCACGCGATCCATCTGCTGAGCGGCGGCGGCAACGCCCCTAAAGATATTGCCGCCCCCAACCACTACGCCAATCTGCACGCCCGCCGCAGCCACGTCCGCGATTTCGCAGGCAAGTTGCTTGATGCGCTCGGCGTTGATGCCGAACGAGGCGCCGCCGGCCAGGGCTTCGCCGCTCAGCTTGAGCAGGATTCGCTTAAACGCGGCCATTTACGGCGTGACCGATTCCGGCGCCACGCTTTCCTGGCTTGTTTCGGCGGCTGCCGCCGCAACGTCGCCGACCTTGAAGCGTGTAAAGCGCGCGATGCCGATGTTCTCGCCCAGCTTGGCGATCTTCGTCTTAACCAGTTGATCGATGGTGAGCGTGGCCTCTTTTACGAAGGGCTGGTCGAGCAGGCAAGCTTCTTCGTAGAATTTGGCGAGCCGGCCCTCGACGATCTTGTCGAGCACTTTTTCCGGTTTGCCTTCGGCCTTGGCGCGGTCGCGGGCGATTTCCTTTTCCATGTCGAGCACAGCCGCGGGAACATCCTCCCTGCGGAGAAACCGGGGATCGGCGGCGGCGATATGCATCGCTACGTCGTGCACCAGTTCCTTAAAGTCGTCCGTGCGCGCCACAAAATCGGATTCGCAGTTCACTTCCACCATCACGCCCAACTGGCCGCCGGCGTGAATGTATGTTCCGATCAGGCCCTGGCGGGTTGCCCGTCCGGATTTCTTGCCCGCCGACGAGATGCCGCGCTTCCGCAGAACCACTTCCGCTTCGGCCAGATCGCCCTTGGCTTCCTGCAAGGCCTTCTTGCACTCCATCATGCCCGCGCCGGTGCGTTCGCGCAGGTCTTTAACCAATGCTGCGGTGATTTCCATAAATACTGGCGTTTCTTTCTTCGCGATCCTTCACGCCGGGCGAATTCCGGCGGCGGCCCCGAAGGGCCGTGCGAGAAACCCTAGTGTCCGCCCTCGGTTACCGCCGGCTCAGTGGCCGGTTCGGCGCTGGTTTCGGAGGCGGGTCCTTTACGCGGCTGCTGCGACTGGGCGGGTTCGGCTTCCATGGCCAGGCTTTCCGCCATGATCTTCTCGGCGTACTTGGGATCCACGTATTCGGTGTAGGCCAACATGCCTTCGTCCGACGGGGTCTCATCCTGAACGATCTTGTCAGCCGTGAAATCCTGCTCCGTCGCCAGTGCGCGGCCTTCAATTGCGGCGTCGGCGATCTTGCTCGCGAACAGCCGGATGGCGCGCAGCGCGTCGTCGTTACCCGGGATCACGTAATCCACTTCGTCCGGATCGCAATTGGTATCGACGATGGCTACCACGGGGATGCCCAGCCTGCGGGCTTCTTTCACCGCGATGGCTTCTTTGTTCGAGTCGATCACGAAGACCACGTCAGGCAGCCCGGGCATGTCCTTGATGCCGGCGAGGTTCTGATCGAGGTGCTTGCGCTCGCGTTCCAGCCGGATGACTTCCTTCTTCGGACGGCCTGCGTAGCCGCCTTCCACCGAAGCCATGGCTTCCAGTTCCTTCAAGCGCTTGATCGATTTCTGCACGGTGGCCATGTTGGTGAGCAGGCCGCCGAGCCAGCGTTGATTCACGTAATACATCTGGCAGCGGGTGGCCTCTTCGGCAATCGCTTCCTGCGCCTGACGCTTCGTGCCGACAAACAAGACGTTCTTTCCCTGCGCCGCCATCTCGCCTACGAAGCGAGCCGCGTCCTTGAACATCTTGAGGGTCTTTTGAAGGTCGATGATGTAGATTCCGTTGCGTTCGCCGAAAATGTATTCTTTCATTTTCGGATTCCAGCGCCTGGTCTGGTGCCCAAAGTGAACGCCTGCTTCGAGCAATTCCTTCATTGATATTGCGGGCAAACTTCCTCCTAGTTAACTACAGAGGGCCAACGCCCCCGGAAACGCCCTTTGTCCACCAGCGTGGAACCGCGCGGCCCAAAGCGAGATTTGCGCGGATACCAAAGGGAAGCCTGTAACGCGAATCGGGGGACCGGCGCGCCGGTCCCCCGGGAACAATACCGCTCCTGGAAAGCGGATCGCACGACACTACCTTCCAGGCAACATGGAAAACCTTAGCGCTTGGAGAACTGGAACCGCTTGCGCGCGCCCTTTTGGCCATACTTCTTGCGCTCGTGCGCACGCGGATCGCGGGTCAAATACCCCAGCTTTTTCAGCCGGCCGCGCAGTTCCGCATTGAACTCCACCAGAGCTCTCGCGATCCCCAGACGGGCCGCGCCGGCCTGTCCGGAGACGCCGCCGCCGTTGGCGAGGATGAGGACGTCAAACTTGTCCATGCTCTCCGCCGCTGCCAGAGCCTGCCTGACTACCGCGCGCGTGCTTTCCGTCGGAAAATAATTTTCGAACGGCCGGTGGTTGACCGTGATGTCGCCCTTCCCGGGCCGCAAGAACACGCGGGCTACCGATCTCTTTCGGCGCCCCGTTCCCAAATATTGAACTATTGTCGCTGCCACTAATCGCACCCTTCCTGCTTACTTCACGGTCAAGGCGGCCGGTTTCTGGGCCGCGTGCGGATGCCGATCGCCCGGGTAGACGTTCAGTTTCCGGTACATCTGCTTCCCGAGCTTCGTCTTCGGGAGCATGCCGAAAATAGCGTCTTCCACGATCCGGACGGGCTTCTCAGCCCGCACCCGTTTGATATTCTTTTCCACCAATCCGCCGGGATACCCGGTGAAATGGCGGTACACCTTGTCTTCTTCTTTCCGGCCGGTGAGCCGGACTTTACTGGCGTTGATGACGATCACGTGATCGCCCGTATCCAGGAACGGCGTGTAAGAGGGCTTATTCTTGCCCATCAACAGCATCGCCGCCCTGCTGGCAAGTTTGCCCAACACCAGCTCTTGGGCGTCTATGACATGCCACTGCCGGACGATAGCGTTCTTGGAGGGGAACTCGGTACTCATTGACACACGTCTCCAGCTCTTGTTTGCAAAATACTTAGCGTACCGGGAGTGGAGGGGAGTTGTCAAATTTCAAGTGACAGTCCGATCCTCACGGTTCGCATGGTCGAGGTCCCCGGAGAGCGCGAAAAGTGCGCCCCTCGGCGGAAAACTTGCTTCCGTAACGAAAATCAGGGATTAACCCGGGCCGCCCTCATTGTACACTTTATTACCCGCTGTGGCTCTCAGGTTCCGGTTTCGGTGCGCTACCGCCCCACCCCGGCGCACTTTGGCCCCAGGCGGGGTTGCGGCGGAACCTGCGAAACCGCGCCGAACGCAGCGTGGGTGAGTAATCGCGCGCCTCTGCACGAGTCTGATTTATGGTGTTTTCTCGTACACAGCCGATGCACGAACAGGACGTGGCCGCTGCCGCGGTTGCCGACCCAGCTCCGGGCGGCGCCCAAGGCATCCACGTTCGAGCCGATCTGCTTCGGGTGAGCGTGCCGAAACTGGTGAACGGCGCCACGAATCTGCTGATCGGCCTGGTTTCGATGCGTTTCCTCGACCCGGCCGGCTACGGCGTGCTGTGCTTCGGGCTGAGCATGCTGACTTTGTTCGACGGTCTGGTGGGGTCCGCGCTGGACCTGGCGACAATCGGGCTGTTTGCCGGAGGCGGGCGATCGAACGCGCCCATCCAGGCGGGCGAGAAGGCCGTGGTTTGGCTCAAGGTCTGCGCCGGGGCGGTGATGATGGCGGTCTGTACCGTGGTCGGCGAACGGCTGGGCTGGCGTTTCTTCCACACGGACGGAGGCCGGGGTTACTTTGTCATTCTGGCCGCCGCCGCGGCGGGTTTGTTGCTGTTCCGCTCGGTGCAGGTCTATTTTCAGGCGCGCTTGCGGTTCTGGGCCTACGGGGGAGCGGACTTCGCCCACGCGGCGTTGCGCGTATTTTTCGTCGCGGTGGCTCTCTTCGAGAAACCGGCGAATCCCGTTGCCGTGCTGGCGGCCTTCGCCGCGGCGCCGCTGACCATCGCGGCCGCCTTCCTGGTCTACGCCCGGTTGTTCGCGGGCTGGCGAGCCGTCAGCGTCGCGCGATCCGACGTGGATGGATTGCTCAAAGAGGTCGCGCCTTCCCTGGCAACCTTCGGCGTAAGCGGCGCGGTCGGGCGCCTGGATGTCTTACTGACCGCGGCGTACGGAACGGTATCCGATTTGGGCCTCTATACCGGCGCTCTGCTCATCGCCTCCATCCCAGAATTTCTCGCCGCGTATTTTGCGCCCGTGTTCTTGCCAAGAATTCTTCCGGCCTGCCGGAATGGAACCTTCGCCAAACTCTTCCGGACGGTTCACCTATGGGTGTTTCTGGCCTGCGCCGGGCTCATGGCGGCGGCGATGCTGGGGGGCCGGCCGGCGATATCGTTTATTCTCCCGAGCGCCTATGCTTCATCGGTCGGATTGATCCTGATTCTGCTGCCGGGGACGCTGGCGACTGCCTCCTACTACCCCCTCACGATGAATTTTCTGATGCTCAGGAAGTCCAAGGCATACTTGATCGCGGATGCCGTCGCGGCCCCGGTCCTCATCGTTTCGTACTACCTGCTGATCCCGGTCTACGGCGTAATGGCAGCGGCCTGGGTCACCTGCGTTCACCGGCTTCTGAAGGCGGCCGCGATGCAGGCTTTCGCGTTCCGGGCGGCGCGGCGGGTCTGCTGATAACGGGCGCAAAACGCCGGCTTCCCTGTTATTCTGACTTGGGAGCGGCAGGCCGATGAGCAAGAAGATCCTGATCATCACCGGGGACGGCGGCGATAGCTACGAAGCGTTATACGCTTACCACCGTTTTCTGGAGGCGCGTTGGGAACCTGTCATCGCCGCGCCGGCGCGCAGGCGTTTGCACCTTGTGCTTCACGACCAGGAGCCCGGCTGGGATACTTATCTGGAGCGGCCGGGCCACTCCGTGGACGCGCAAATCGCCATTACGGCGGTGGCATCGCGGGATTTCGCCGCCGTGTTGGTTCTGGGGGGGCGCGCGCCGGAATATCTGCGGAATAACCCGAGCCTGCTGGCTCTACTCCGGGAGTTCGCGGCACAGAATAAGTGCATCTGCGCAATCGGCCACGGCGTTCAGGTGCTCACGGCCGCCGGACTGACGCAGGGCCGCACAGTCACGTGCCACGAGCACATTCAGGTTGAAGTTGAAAAGGACGGCGGCAAGTACGTTTCCAAGCCCGCCGTGCGCGATGGCAATCTCATCACCGCCCCGGGCTGGAAATTCCATCCCGAGTTCTACCGTGAGATCTTTGCCTGCCTCGAAGGCCGCGCGCCGTTTCCGGACTGAAAACGGACCCTCGCCTACCGGGCGAGCTCTTCGATAGTCAGCTTCGGCAGAATGCCGCTCATGCGTATCTCGCGTCCGCGGCCGGTGAGAATCACCACCAGGCGGCCGTCGTCCTGGGTTCCGCCCCGTCCCGTGAAGGTTTCATCCTCCGTGCGGAGGTTCAGGGAAGTGAGCCGCACGCGCGGAGCCGACTGCCACCACTCCAGACTGTAGCTGCCGTCGACGGCGCGGACCGGCGTTTCGTCTCCGAAAGTCACCCCGGTAGCCAGGAATACGCCCACCGAACTCAGATTGGCGAGCAACTGGCGACCCATACCGGAAGTCTCCAGCTTGCCCTCCAGGTCCACCTTGCCGTCCTGCCAGGGTAGGCCCTTGAGCGTGCCGGAGAAGGTATAGCCGGGCTGAGCGCCCTTCACGTTGACCGCGAAGCGCCCGCTCAGCGCCGCGTCGCCGAGCGTGGCGCGCAGCGATTCCAGTTGCGCCTGCACGGAATCCCAAACGATATGGGCGTGAAGGTTCTCCATGTGCGACCCGCCAACCGCCAGATCATCAATCTGGATGTTTCCCTCAAGCTGCCTTTCCTTCAACCATGCCGGCGGCGCGGTTCGGCCAAGCGCGCGCGCGAGCAGCCCGGAGCGCCGGAGCGTAGGCGCCAACTCGGTTTCGAGATCGGCGGCATCGGCCTCGGGCAGCCGCAGGTTGATCCGGTGGGGGCGCCGGAGCTTCGGGTCGTAGTCATATTCGCCGGTGAACTTGAACGGCCCCAGGCTGCCTTCCACCTTGCGCAGAGAGACGCGGGCGCCGTTGAGATCCGCGGTCGCGGTGGAGAGCTTAGCCGGATGGGTCAGCCCTGGGACTGGCACCTCCGCGTCCTTGAGCTGCAATCGGCCCGTCCAGGCGCTGCGATCCTCGCCGGTGTGATAGCGCAGCAGCCCCGACCATTGGCCCGACGCCACCTGTTCCAGCCAGGGCACGGCGGCCAGCGCCACTTGGGCGCGCAACGCGGCTACGGGCATCGCATCCGTGGAAATGGCCAGATCGAAAACGTTCTGGCGGAAATCGTAATCCGCCTCCACCCGTGCCTCCGGACCCTCCGACGTCCGCACCAAGGTAGGGGACAGCTTGGCATGACCGGCCGCAGCCACAATGTATGCTCGCTCGAACTTCAGAGGCGGGGAATCCGGTATCGTCAGCGCCGCATCGGAAAGCGTCGCTCCGCCCCGTAGATCGCCCTGGCCGGAATACTCCAAGAGCCCGTCCACCGTTCCGCTCAGTTGCAGCCTTTCGGGGAGCGGGGCGCCCATATGGCGCACCAATTCCAGCAGCGGACCGGCGGGGAACTGATTCCACTGCGCGGCTGCGTTCCAGGTGGGTTTGGAAAGATAGTTCTGGGCGCTAAAGGTCAGCTTCAGCGGCAAAGGAACGTCCCGTGCGGAACTGGATTCCAGGTCGAGGCGCTGAGCCGCCAGGTCGAGGCTGCCGCGCACGTCGAGCGGCCACCCCTCGCCCTGCGGAGGCAGCAGGTCCCAACGGTGCACGTCCTCTACGGTCAGGCGTCCTGTGATGCCGATCTTGTTCAGCGGGCCAGCTATGTGCAGTTGCGCCGAAACGGTCCCGTGAACGCCTCCCGCCTGGCCGCGGAGTAGCGCCGTGACTTCGCCCAAGCCGGTCCGCTCCAATTGCGCATCGAGATCGACGCGTTCGGGAGCCAGATACCAGTGGCCTTTGATCGTGAACGCCCCCAGCGTTTGTGCGGGGCGGTCCGTCCGCGCGGCTTTGGCGGCGCACTCAACTTGCCAACCGGCGGAGCCCGGAGTTGGCGGAGCGATGTCCAGATCCGTTTCGGTGAGGTAGAAGACGGATTTCGTATTCCCGAACTTGAAATTGATACGGCTGTTCCTCACGAGTATCGCCGGCGCAGAACTCATGACGGAACGGTCCACGAAGGAGGCGAAGTTCCATTGCCCCCACTCCGAAGCCGGGCCCGATTTCGTGAGGTTGATGCTCGCTCCGTCCAGCCGAATGGAGGCAATCACGAAACGCCCGCCCAAAAGCGACGAAAGCCGGGGCGCCACTTCCAGGCTTCCCGGGGATTGAATGTAAACCAGTGGCTCGGCGCCGATGGCCGGGTCTTCGCGGATTGTGACGCTATCCACCGAGAGGCCCGGTCCCTTGAAAAGGCTGAAGTGAACGCCGCTGATCTCCACCCGGCGCTTGCCGCCCAATGCCCGCTCCAGCGAAGCCTGCAGGCGTTTGGTAAAAATATCCACGCTCAGGTAGGGCGCAACAAGTCCGAACACAACCAGCGAAAAGGCCGCCCAACCGAACAGCCTCAAACCGGCCCGCTTGCGGGGGCTCATTGGGCTTCTCCCATCAATGCCCGGTAACTTGCCGGGTCGTCAATATCCACCAGGATGCCCGGATCGTCCACGTCCACGAAAAGGGTTTCCGCGGCGTGAAGGTGCACAACGTCTTTGGCCGCGCCATCTTCCGGCAAAGCCAGAAACTCGGGAATCAGGCTGGACGAAAACCAGATGGGGTGGCCGCGGCGGCCCCGGTAGCGCGGAATGCGCAATAGCTCGGTGCGCGGCCCGCCATCGGGCGGTCCAAGCAGAGCCGCCATGGTATCCGGAGCCACGGCGGGGTGGTCCACCAGCGTGAACAATACGCCATCGGCCTGTGGAGGCGCCGCCCGAAGCCCGCACTGCATGGAGGTAAGCTGGCCGCCTTGCCAGCCCGAGTTCACGACGAATGCGGCTTGGCGTTTCACTCCCGCGCGAACCTGTTCCGCAGCCGACCCGAGCACAACGATCACCGGGGAGCACCGCCGCTCCATGAGTCCGATGGCCGCATCGAGGAACGTAACACCCCGGTATTCCAGCAACGCCTTGGGATAACCCATGCGGCGCGATTCGCCCGCCGCGAGAATGAGGCCTGCCGCGCTCACTTCGACAAGACCGCACGCGGAGCTTCGGCGTGAAAGATCGAAAGGGAAAGGGCGCGCCAGCTGGAGGGCGCCCCTCGGCGCACCGCGATCATTTCCGCCGTTACCGAAATGGCGATCTCCTCGGGCGATACGGCGCCGATATCGAGCCCCATGGGGGCGTGCAGCCGCTCGAAAGCCTCGTGGGGGACGCCTTCCTTCTCCAGTTCCCGCATCACTCCCAACACCTTGCGCCTGCTGCCGATCATGGCGATATAGCGCGCCGGCGTGGCCAGGGCGAGGCGCAGCACCCGCATGTCGTCGCGGTGACCGCGTGTGACGATGATGAGATAACTGCCGTCGTGAATCCCCAGGGCCGGGAAAATCTCTTCGTACGATCCGGCGCGAACGTCCGCCGCCTCCGGAAATCGCTCGCGGTTGGCGAACGTTTCGCGGTCATCGACGATGACGGTGGAGAAGCCCGCCAGATTGGCGGCTTGGGAGAGGCTCTTCGAGATATGGCCCGCGCCGAAGATGAAGGCGCGCGGCGTGGGGAGAATAGGTTCCACGTACACCTCCAGTTGGCCGCCGCAGATCAACCCGTTGTCATAGGCGGCGTCCTGGCCCAGGTTGAACTCCAGGCGCTTGGGTCTTTCGGTTTCCATTACCTCTCGTGCGGCGCTCCAGACGTCTGCTTCCACGCATCCCCCGCCGATGGTGCCGGCGATCGTGCCATCGTCCCGCACCAATAGCTTGGCGGTCTCGTAGCTGGGAATCGATCCGCGGACCCCGACTATCGTTGCCAGCGCACACTTCCTGCCGGCGGCGCGGAGACGCACCAATTCCTCAAACACATCCATTACGAAGCGATTATAACGTGCGGCGTGGAGGGCGACTCCCTCGTCGAGTTGGTCCGCCGCGCTACTGAAGGGAAGAGGGAAGTCTACTTCGTCCAAACACATTCCGAAAGCATCCGGCAGCGAAACGAACCCATTCTTACGGGAGGCGCCTTGCAGGCGCGGCGCTGGCGTTGCTGCAGCCGCGCTGCGGGAACGAACCCAATCCGGCGCCGCTCATTTCCCGGATCGTGGCCCAACCGGCGACCAGAAGATCACGCAGTTGAGGCCGAGCGATTATTCGGGAGTGACTCTTGAGCAGGATGGGGCCGAAGAACGCACGCCTCTTCGAGGCGGCCGGACCAGGGGGTCCGGCGCAGAACAGGGGTTCTGCCCCACCAAATGCGGAACGAACCCAAAACGGTGTCGTTGCGCCGCTCCTCCCACCCGGTGACATTGTAGCGCGGCGCCTCCTGGCGCGGAAGCGTAAGTCTTTGAAATCAAACAGGAAGAGGGCGGTGACCAGCTGACGGCCGCCGACGGACATGGCGCGTCAAAAAGAAAAACGGCGACCTGCCGCCCAAAGGCAGCCGTGTCGCCGGATTCCGTCTGATTGCTAGATTGGGTTGGAGCCTGACTTAGCGCATCGCCAGAACGATCACCTGGCTCGCGTCCGCCGCGCTAGCTGACTGCTTGGCCTCGCGCTCCAAACGCGAAACGGGGAATTCGCAACTCTTACTGGCGGAACTGACCGCGGACAGGAAGTACTGATTCCCGTAACGGTTGAATGTTAATCGCGGCTGGTCCGAGTCGGATAGAACCTCTGCGCGGACGGAGTTCAACAGAACGTGGGCATGGGGCTCGGAGCCCTCGAACTCTGCCATATACGAACCGTTCGAAAGGGTTATCACGTAATGTCCCGCAGGCATCGTGGTGTGTCCAGCCACGAAGGCAAACGGAATATCCCCCGCGGCAGTCGCAGGCTGTGCGCATGCCGGAAGCGCAAGAATCACTACGGCAAGAATCCCCAACGCAAATCTCTTCATTAGATACCACTCTTTCTGTGTCTCAATCACATGCAGCTCAGACACCCGTGCAGAAGCGCCGGGGCAGTTAGCGCCGGCTGTCCCAAGCGCTTCCTTTACAGCTATTGAGATGAAAGCGCGTAACGTTCGACACAAGTACTTGACGTATTGAGTTTCCGGGGCGCATCCGGTGTGTGATCGTTATCACAACCGGGATGATTCTTCTCGTGAGTGGGAATATCCCGAATGGGGATATCGGAAACTGGAGCAGCGCCATCCGTTCGGGGCGGCACGTGTCCGGAAGTCTTACGCAGAGTTACCGGCTATTCGGATTAGCGTCCGGAACCCCGACCGGATAGTTCCGATTCTGCGCTGAGCCAACGGAGGCGGGATTATCGGCAGCCTCGAGGCATGGGCGCTAGCCGCCTTGCGGCGGCTGGACTAGCTCAAAGCGGGTCCGCAAACTGCCCCGGAAAGACGGCATTTGGGTCACACCGACCTGAGAGTCAACTGGAGCGGGGAATGCCCGCCAAATTCAGGGCTTTGCGGGCCGTGGTGGCGAGCGGAATGGTGGGGAGTTCGGCGGGGGAGAACCACGCGCAAGCTCCGGCGGCTGCGCTTGTCGGGGCCGGGCAGGCCGGGAGGCCCCCACTCGATGCGTAAACTTCGAAGAGGTAGCGGTGGCGGGTGATGGAGTGCCGGAACTCACCGAGGCGCTCGCGGGGGGTGGCGCCGGGCAGGTCCTCAGTGGTGGGCAAGCGCCAGAAGCCGGCCATGCGACGCGCGCCGGAGTCTTCCCGGATCAAGAGCACCCGCCCGCGGCGGCGCACGACGAACAGGGTGGCGCGAATGTGGAGGGGGTCCTCTTTCCGCAGCTTCACGGGCAAGCCCGCCGCGGAGCCTGCCGTCGCTGCCAGACAGCCATCGCGAATCGGGCACTCATCGCACAGGGGCTGCCTCGGAAGGCAGATGGTGGCGCCCAGTTCCATCAGGGCCTGGTTGAAGTCGCCGGGGCGCCGCTGATCGAGCCAGCCTGTGACCGTCTCCGCGAACCGCCGTCGCGTGGCCATGGAGCCAATATCCGAGGCGTCGTTCTTTACGCGCGAGACTACGCGCAGCGCGTTGCCGTCTACCGCGGCGCAGGGCAATCCGAAGGCGATGCTCGAAACCGCCGCGGCGGTATAATCGCCCACGCCGGGAAGCCCGCGGATGGCGTCGTAATCGGACGGGAATCCTCCTGCCGCTACTGCCAGCCGGGCCGCCTTCAGGAGGTTTCTGGCGCGCGAATAGTACCCCAGGCCGCTCCATGCGGCGAGGGCCTGCTCCTCACGGGCTCCGGCCAGCGATTCCAGGGTGGGGAACTGCGCCACGAACCGCTCATAGTAGGGAATCACCGCTTGGGCCCGGGTCTGCTGGAGCATGACTTCGGAGATCCACACCCGGTAGGGATCGGACGTGCGCCGCCACGGCAGGTCGCGATGGTGATCGCTGTACCACGCAAGAAGGCGAGCGGCGATGCCGGGGCGTGTTATTCGAGCGCGCAGACCCATTCGGCGACCACCGCGAAGCCTTCCGGCTCCACGTCCCACGCTTCGAATTCGGGGTTCAGCGGCTCGAGGCGGATGCGTTCATGGCGCCAGCCATCTTCGGTGGCGGTCTTCACGCTGGTGTACTTCTTGACGGTGCAGCCGGCGGTCTCGTCAAGCACGCCCCTGCGCTGGATGAGAAGGATCTTATTCTGCCGGGACCCTACCGGGTTGAGGCGGAATACGTTGAGGCTGCCATCCGGGATTCTAGGCTCCATGGAGCGGCCGGTTACATGAACTACGATCAGGCTCCGGTCCAGGCGCATCCCCAGGGGAGCCCGCACCCAGTCCTCTTCCTCGGCGGCGATGTCTTCGCCGACAAAACCCGCGGCGGCGCGCATGCTATAGAGCGGAAGGTGCGTCTGATAGGGCTGGGCCAACAGCGGCTCTATCTCCTGGTTATACAGGGAATCGAGCGTGCGGGTGAACGAGTCCACCGGTACCGTTTCGGGCTCGCTGATTTGAACCGCATTCGACCACTCGGCCAGACAGCGCAGACAACCCTCTCCGCCGAACTCCGCAATCAATTGGACGAGATGCTCTTCAATGCCTTGAAGGACTTCGGCGTCTTCGGGCGCGGCGAAATCGTCGAAGCTTTGCCGGAAGCGCACCCATCCCCGGCCTGTATCCGGATCGGCCAGAATGACGCCTACGGGCTGCGGCGGCTTTCCCGGCAGACATGCCGCTACTACCGAGTAAACGCCCTTCCTGCTCCCGCCGATGGGGACTATGGTCGCTGGCAAACTCTTATCCTAACTGCTTATCGGCGGAAATTCCAGATGGCGAGGGGCTCAGCGGTTCAGGGCTTCGATCCCGGGACAGCCGCCGGGTAGTAGCCGTCGCGCGCCCGAATCCGAACCTCGGGCAGGGAGGGGACCACCACCTTGATCTCCCGGAAGAGTTTAGGCTGCGGCTCGGGGTCGATATCCGGGGTGTAGCGCAACACGTATTGAGTTGTAATCTCGCCCTGAATGCTGCCCACGGCGTTGATGATCCCTTTGGATATCGCCGCCGCGTAGCCGCCGCTGCCGGGGTCATAGACGTAATTGCCGGCGTCTCTGGGGGTAGATACGAATGCGCTGACGTCCTTATAGAGCGTATTGAGGGGATACTCCACGCGCCCTCCGGTTTCGTTGGCCAGCTTCTCCAGAACGCCCTGGCTGTCGTTGTTGAAACCGAACGACACGGTACTCATGCCGTAGATCGTCACCAGGTTGCGCTTGGCGAGTTCCAGGACTTCGTCGAGGGTCTTGCTGCTGGCGTTATCGTGGCCGTCGCCGATGATCACGATGACGCGCCGCGGCTCGTAGGGCTCGCCATGCACCAGGTCGCGCCGCGTGCATGCAAGATAAATTGCGTCGTAGAGCGCCGACCCGCCGGCCGGTTTCATCTTGTCCACTTGAGCGGAAAGCTTATCGCTCTCGGTGGTCGTGTTGACCGCGATTTCCGCTCCGTTGCTATACGAAATCAGATAACCCGAATATTTCTCGTCGCCAGGCAGAAGCCCCCAAATCAGTTCCTTGATGGCCTCCTGGTACGTCGCCCAATGAATACGCGTGGCGTTGCTCAGGTCAACCAGGAAACCGACCACGATGGGCTGGTTTTGGGTGTGACTGAAGAACTGGATTCGCTGTGGCTTTCCTTCATCCAGGATCTGAAAGTCCTCGGCGGTCAGGTTAGACAGGAAGCGCCCTTTGTCATCGGTCACGGTGACGGGCACGATCACTTCGTTGACCTGGACCCGAATGGTGGGCAGGCTGGCTCCGGGGGATGGCTCGGCCTGTTGTCCTGTCTGCGCCCCCGCCTGAGCGACCGCCGCGTACGGAAGGCCGCACAGAATGAATCCTATCGCTGCCAATGATGAAGGTTTCACAAGCTTGACCCTATTTTAGCGCGAGGGGCGCTAATGCCGTGAGGGCGCTATAGCCACCGCGTCCACGGCGAACCCGGCGTCCAGGGAGCCGAGCCCTTCGCACAGAAAGACGCCTCCGGCAGGCGGCGCCGCGGCGGCAAAGAACTCCGGACGAAGCTGGCGGAGTTGGGCAGCGATTCCCGAGGACAGGGGGTAATAACGCGCCATCGCAATCACGGAGCCCTCGCCGACGGCCTGGGCAATGCTGTTCTGCAGGCGGGCCACGGCGAGTCGAGCGTCGGCCTCGCCGTAGCCGAACGAGAGTTGAGTTCCCGCGAACGCCAGCCGCGAGGGGCCGATCACGGCCAGGTGCGATACGCCGGGTTCCGCCTGAAGCCCGTCGGCGTTCACCAGAAGCGGCTGGGGCGGCGGCGCGTGGATTCGCGCCACGGCCTCGCAGGCGGCCGAAGACGCGGCGGGCGAGCGCTGCATTTGAACATAATTGACGGTGGCGCGCGGGAATTGCGTCTCGATGGCCGTCCGGGAGGCGGCCAGGTTATCGAGCGAGCTCAAGTAGCAGGTAACCCGCAACACGTCCTGCGGTTGGGACCCTGCCCGCGTGAGCGTCCGCCGCAGAGCCGCGGCAGCCTGGCCCGTCAGAGGGCCGGGCGCCGCAAGCGGATCAGGGGAGGCCGCGCCCTGCGCGGAAATAAAGGCGAGCCCGTTTGGGTTGACGTCCCT
Organism: uncultured Acidobacteriia bacterium; assembly: GCA_903925975.1. Taxonomy (GTDB): domain Bacteria; phylum Acidobacteriota; class Terriglobia; order Bryobacterales; family Bryobacteraceae; genus BOG-224. The sequence goes on from CAIYHG010000197.1 coordinate 21,646, forward strand.
GGCGGATGACGATTCGGCCTCCAGCACGATCTGCGCCCCGGCAAGGGGAAGCGCGCCCACCTGCACCAGGCTAAGGGCCGGCAGAGGACGGCGGCTGGAGGTAAATGACTCGCTGACCATATCCCGGACGCGCCGCAGATCGCCCCGGCCGGCGACAAAAGCGCGGATTCGGAGGATAACGGCGTTGCGGGTTTGACTCTCCAGCGACTTAAGGGCGTCCCGAACCTGCTGCGAGAGCAGACCTTTGCCCGAAAGCGGCGTTACCTGGAATGAGAGTCTAGATGTATCGCCCGCCACCGCCATGGGGAGTTCGCGGGGGAGCAGCAGTACCTCGGTCTCCGGTTCTTTGGGTTCCTTCTGGCCCAGCGCGGGCCAAACCAGAAGCGCCCCGCAAAAGAAAGCCGCCACGGTCCATTTCCGGAGTAACAACTGCGACGGCAAGCGCATAGAATAGGAATTGTAGCGAATTCGAGGACCGGTGCCGCCGTGCGTCCGGTTGAGAGGCGAGATGGCGGAACCAACCCTGATTCGAATCCGAAGGCGCCGGGCGGGCATAGTCGCCCGCTTCTGGTGGATGTTGCCGATAGCTGCGATGGTTGTCGCTGCCGTTTGGTGGCTCGCGCAGCCGCGCGCGAGCAGTCCCACGCTTCCCGGATACATATACGGCGGCTTCTCCCTCAGCGAGGAATATGCGCGGTACTACCGCAAACCGCTTGCCGACGATGCATTGCTGGCGAAGTTTGCGGAGGCAGACAGGCTTTGCTCGCGGGGCGATTACAGGGGCGCCGTGGCTCTGCTTGAAGCGATCTCGGCGGTTGTCCCACTTCCGGTGGTCTACAACGATTTGGGCGTCCTGTATGCCGAGTTGAAGGATAAATCCCGCGCGATCAACGCGTTCCGGGAGGCTTTGGCCCGCGATCTGGGCTACCAGCCGGTAAGGGCCAATCTGGCACGGCTGAAGGGTCAAATAGATCCCAATATCGCCGAACCCGTGTCGCAAGAAGTAGAGCCCAACGACACCGTGCTTCTGGCCAACGTGATTCCGCTTGGCCAGCCCGTGGAGGGCGAAATCGCGCAAGGGGACGATTCCGATTTCTTTCGCTTCACGACCCCGCCCGCGCCGCGCGATTTGATGGAAGTCGATGTGATGAACAAGTCGAAGACGTTAGTGCCGATGGCGACGTTTTACGACTCCGAAACCAGGCTGACGGACTGGCGCGCGACGGCAAGCGGGCCGGGGGCCCCGCTTCGTTATGAGTTCTCCCCCGAACCAAACTCCGTTATGTCGACTCGTATTCGCGGCTTTGCGAACAGCGCGGGCGGGTATATTTTGACTGTTTCCGCCAAGCATGCATTCGACGCGCACGAGCCGAACGACCAGATCATGAGCACTACCCGGATTGGCGTCGGCGAGACGGTGAAGGCTAACATCATGGATGCGCGGGATACGGATTTCTATTCGTTCATCGCGCCGGCCTCGGGAAAGGTTAAGATCGAGATCAAGAACCAGTCCACTACGCTCGTTCCGCAATTGAGTACGTTCACTCCGGATATGCGCGCCAGCGGATTCGGTCCCGATGTCAGAAAGCAGGGCGCCGACTTGACCCACGAAATCGAAGTTACTCCCAACCTGGTCTACTTCATTCAGGTGTGGCCGGCCTTGGATTCTTCGGGAGCATACGAGCTCACCGTACGCTAGGCTAGCGCGTCGCCTGCACCGGCATCGAGCACGTCGCGCACCTTACGCGCGAGCGCGTCCGGGAGAAACGGCTTTTGCAGAAACGCCGCCCCCGATTCGGATATCCCGTGGTGCAGGATCGCCTCATCGGTGTACCCGGAGATATAGAGGACGCGTAGTTCCGGGCGCAGGGGTTCGATCTGGCGGTAGAAATCGGGTCCGCTCATCTCGGGCATTACCACATCGAGCAGCGCCAGATGGATCGGCCCTTCGTAAGCTTGTGAAACGCGCATCGCTTCCTCGCCGCGCGTGGCCTCAAGCACGGTATACCCGCGTGAATGAAGCACGTCCACAATCAACTTTCGCACCCGCGTTTCGTCTTCCACGAGAAGAATCGTCTCGGTTCCGGTAGGCGTTCGGGAGGCGGCGCGTTCGGCGCGAGCCTCGGCTGGAGCCTCCTCGGCTACCGGCAGGTAGATGCGCGCCGTGGTGCCCTTGCCGAGTTCGCTGATCATGCCGATGGCGCCTCCGCTCTGGCGGATGATGCCGTACGCCGTGGCGAGTCCGAGGCCGGTGCCCCTTGCCGCGCTTTTCGTGGTGAAGAATGGCTCGAAAAGGTGGCTTTGCGTCTCCTCGTCCATACCCGTTCCGGTATCGGTGATCGAGATCGTGACATGCTGGCCCGGAGCGACGCCCAGTTGCTTGGCCGAGAACGTTTCGGCCAGATGGACCGTTCCGGTTTCAATCGTCAACTTGCCGCCATCCGGCATGGCGTCGCGGGCGTTCACCACCAGATTCATGATGACTTGCTCCAGACGGCCGCCGTCGGCCTCGACAGCGTCGCGGGATGCCCCTGGCACTACCACCAGCTCGATGTCCTCGCCGATCAGCCGGCGCAGCATCCGGTCCATGTGAACCACAAGCTCGTTGACGAGCAGGATGCGCGCCTCCATCGGCTGGCGGCGGCTGAAAGCCAGCAATTGGCGGGTGAGTTGTCCGCCGCGTTCGGCGGAACGGCGGATCTCTTCGAGAGCCGTCTGCTGCGTCGCGTCCAGACCGGCGCCGGCAAGCAGGAGGTCGCTATACCCCGTGATCACCGTCAGCAGGTTATTGAAATCGTGCGCCACGCCGCCGGCGAGGCGTCCGACGGCCTCCATCTTCTGGGCATGGCGAAATTGCTCCTCCAGCCGCAGGCGGTCGCGCCGGAGCTTGGCCGCGCGGATCTCGCGTTCCACGGCAGCGTTCAGGCGCATCAGGTTGCCGCATAGCAGGTGATCGGCGGCGCCGGCCTTAAGCGCGTCCACTACGTCGGAATTCGAGATATCCCCGGAAATGACGATCAGCGGCAGGTCGGCGCCCTCGGCGTGAATCACGCGTAGGGCTTCGATAGCGCCCACTGCGCCGCCGGCGTGATCGCAAATCGCGATGTCCCAGGTTTCGCCGAGCGCTTCTTTCAGTTCCGCCGAATCCCGAATACGCCGGTACTCCGGTTCGTACCCGCCGCGGGCCAGCTCAGCCGTAATCCCTTCAGTTTGAAAAGCGCCGAAGGAGAGAATCCGCAGGGGACGGGACATGACGATGGCCGGCTTATTCCGGCAACTGCGCCGCAATCCGTGGATACGCGGCCTTGATGAAGTCGACTGCGTTTTGGGTCGCCGAATCGAAATCGCCTCTAATGGCCGGAACCACCACCTTCACCAGAGCGGTATCGCTACGGCCGTACCGGATCGCGTCAGCGACCAGCCAGAACTTGGCGGAGAACTCGCCGGCAATAGCGCGCTGATGGCTCTGATACCAGTAAATGACTACGGATCTCTGGTCCCCGCGCTCCACGACGTAGCGGCTAGCTACGATCGGCTCCTGCCTGCCGGCGATGGCAATCGAAATTGTCCCGGGCGTCTCCACCGGTTCCCAGCCCGACCCTGGCAGGCAGTTCTTGGGGGAGTGCGGGGCGGCTCCATAGCGCTGAGTCTTGAAGTACGCCATGAAGAAGAAGGCCGTTGCGGTCCGCGAATCGCTGGCGTAAAGCCGATTGAGCGTGTCATCCGCCTTTAAAATGTCCAGGACTTCGGGCTCGATCGGGTAATCCCGCACCATCCGCCATCCGGGGACTTCGGACGGGAACGTCGCGAGCGGGGCGATCGATGGCGTCCGCTCGGGGCGTGCGGCGATCGCATAATAAGCCACGCCTTGCAGGCACACCAGAACCGTCAGCCAGAGGGCGGCCTTGCTACGAAGGAACTGCATGCTTCTTTCTCCGTTCGATAGTGAGGCAAACGCCTGACAGAAACTGGTGCCACAGGATCAGGATCACAAGAGCCACCATGAAGATGACCCAACCTTCGGCGGTATGGAAGACTCCTTCGGCAAGCTCGGGCTTGACTTGCGTGAATATCCCGGTGATCGTAACGCGGCTCGCATTGGCAACGATTGCAATCGGAACGGTGGACACAAACAGCACCACTTGGAGCCACAGCCGCCTCTCGAAGAAGTAACCGTAAACCAGGGACAGAAACGTCAGAGACAGCAGCGAGCGAATACCGCTGCACGCCTCGACTACCGAGAGCTCCTGATTCGGAAGAATCAGGACGTTGCCCTCGCGAAGCACCGGCACCGAAAGCACCGACAAAGCGTGTTCCGCAAGCCGGCTCGCAGTGATCTGCAAGGGGAAAGTCAAGCTGCTGTATACGATGGCGGGTATCGGCACCATGAAGAACAGGAGAAACAGGGGAAAGGCGAGCTTCCGCAATAGCAGGTCCCCGCCCAGGAACCACACCACGCCGATGACCGTGATCACGAAAGCCGTGCGGCTGACGAAGAGCTCTACGGCGAGCGTTCCGAGTAGTAACTGAAGGCAGCCCCAGGCGACAACAGCTAAACCCAGCCAGTTCGGTTTGGCCTCGATCCGGGCCAACTCGTCCCGCTGCTGCCAGACGATGAACGCGGCCACGACCGGCACGAAGAAACCGTGGCTCATGTCGGCGTCGCTATTCCACTGCTTTACGAGGGACAGCAAGACCTGCGCGTAAACCGCAATCAACAGAGCGCCGAACCAGGCAATCTGCGCCCACGGAAGCTGGTTCTTGGGTGCCGTTGTATCCAGGGACGGGGTCATATTCAAGCTATTCGATATCATCATCATAGCGCGTTCTCCCGCGCCGCTAGGCCGATTGGGCCGAATAGTCGCCGGCGGCTGCGCCCGAACCGCGATACCCGTGAGGCTTCCGGCTCTCGATGCCGCAAGCGCCGTGTGGTCTGTTGCGGGAAGATGCCGCTGACGGCACGCTAGACTGGGAAAAGTGGAAGAAGAGGTCCTAGGCAAAGCGTACGATTCCGGGCTGATGCGGCGCCTGCTGGGGTACATGGCTCCTTACCGCCGCCTGGTGGGGATCTCACTGGGATTCCTGCTGGTGCAGTCCGGCCTGCAAACCGTCGGCCCTCTCCTTACGAAAATCGCGATCGACAAGTATCTTGCCCCGGCGGGCCGTCCCTCGGCTCTCGATTCCTTCCTGCCCCACGACCCCGAGTCTGGCCTCGCCATGATCGCGGCCCTGTACCTGTGTTCTCTGGGGGCCGGGTTTCTGTGCGAGTTTGCGCAGACCTACTTGATGCAGTACACCGGCCAGCGGGCGATGTTCGATCTTAGGCGGCAGCTTATGGAACGGCTCCAGCGGCTCGACCTGGCGTTCTACGACAGGAACCCCGTGGGCCGCCTTGTGACCCGCGTAACGTCCGATGTGGACGTATTGAACGACCTGTTCGCCTCGGGTCTGGTTACCATTCTGGGGGACTTGCTGGCGCTCTCCTTCATCGTCGCCATCATGCTGCGGATGAGCCCCGCGTTGACGGCGATTCTGCTTGCCGCCATGCCGTTCGTGATCGTTGCGACTGTGATCTTCCGGCGCAGCGTCCAGCAGAGCTATGCCCGCATCCGGATCGCTATCGCCAAGATCGGCGCTTACCTGCAGGAACGCGTCACGGGTATGCCCGTGGTACAGCTCTTTAACAGGGAGTCGCGCAGCGCCGCCGAGTTCGACCGGTTGAACCGCGAGCATATGCTGGCTTTTAAAGATGCCATCACTGCGTATGGCTGGTTCTACCCTGTGGTGGAGTTTCTTGCCGTGCTGGCGATGGCGGCCCTGCTGACCTACGGCGGTCTGCGGATTCGCAGCGGAGCACTCACGCTGGGCATCGTGGCGGCGTTTCTTCAGTGGGGACAGCGCTTCTTCCGGCCGATTCAGGACCTGAGCGAGAAATACAACATCCTGCAAGCCGCCATGGCTTCCGCGGACCGGGTTTTCAAACTTCTCGATACCGAGCCGACCATCGTGGCGCCGGCATCGCCCCGCCCCGCGCCGCTTGAGACCGGGGCCATCGAGTTCGATGGCGCGTGGTTTGCTTACCAAGGCGAAGATTGGGTCCTGCGGGATGTCAGTTTCTCTATCGCCCCCGGCGAAACCATAGCGGTTGTGGGGCACACGGGCGCCGGGAAGACTACGCTCATCAGCCTGCTGCTGCGCTTCTACGACGTGCAGAAGGGCGCGGTCCGGCTGGGCGGCGCGGATATTCGCGAGTTCGACCCCCTCGCGCTGCGCCGCCAATTCGGCGTGGTGTTGCAGGACCCATACCTCTTCACCGGCACGCTCGAGGAAAACATCCGGCTGGGAACGGAGGCGATCCGGGCCGAAGAAGTGGAAGCCGCGGCGGAACAGGTGAACCTGATGGATTTTATCCGCGCTCTGCCGGAAGGCTTTCGGCACCCCATCCGGGAGCGGGGCAGCGGTCTATCCACAGGGCAGAAACAACTGATCGGGTTCGCTCGCGCCCTGGCGCATAACCCCCGCTATCTGATCCTGGACGAGGCGACATCGAGCGTGGATACGGACACCGAATTGCGCGTGCGCGCCGCTCTGGACCGAATGGTGGAGGGGCGGACTTCGATTGTGATCGCGCATCGTCTTTCGACCATCCAGCGCGCCGACCGCATCCTGGTGATGCACAAGGGCCGCCTGCGCGAATCCGGAACGCACCAGCAACTGCTGGCGCAGCGCGGCATCTACTGGAAGCTGTACCAACTGCAGTACAAGGATCAGGAGGGAACCGACGGCGCTCGGGCCGGGCTTGAGCGCGCAGGCGGGCTGGCTGCCAACCCTTCCCCGCAGCTTTTCTGAACGCCCGGGTCCCTCGACCGCCACTGGTGAAAACCGGAACACTCCGCCGGCGAAATCGGGGCTCAAGCGCAAGAACTGTTGAGACGGCTCGGCTGTGAACCGGGGAAGCGCGTTGATTAGAGGCTATAATCACACGTAAGGGAGGATCTTCGTGGCTAAGGATAGAAGTCCCAAGAAAGAAACCAAGAAGCCCAAGAAAAAGAAGTAGTCATCCCTCAGTTCCGGCGCGGGTGTGGCGTCATTGGGCCGCCCGCCCGCGGCCTCAAGGAGTTCAGTATGCGCACAGAGTGGGTCAATAAGAGACAGAACGACAAGATCCGCACGCAATTGCACTACGCCCGGCAGGGCGTGATCACCGAGGAGATGCGGTACGTCGCGGAGAAGGAACGGCTCTCTCCCGAACTGGTCCGATCCGAAGTTGCCCGCGGGCGTCTGATCATTACCGCCAATGTGAATCACGCGAACCTGGAGCCGATGTGCATCGGCGTGGCGTCCACGTGCAAGATCAACGCGAACATCGGCAATTCGGCGGTGGTGTCGAACGTCGAGGGTGAACTGGAAAAGTTGCGGTATTCGGTGAAGTACGGCGCCGACACCGTGATGGACCTCTCGACGGGCGGCGATATCCCCGGCATCCGCAAAGCGATTCTGGATGCTTCGGCCGTGCCCATCGGGACGGTGCCCATATACGAAGCTCTCACGCGCGTGCGCCGGGTTGAAGACCTGACCAAACAGGTGATGCTTGAAGTGATCGAGGAACAGGCCGCGCAGGGGGTGGACTATATGACCATCCACGCCGGCCTTCTGGTGCAGCACATTCCGTTGACCACGAAGCGGGTCACGGGCATTGTGAGCCGCGGCGGCTCCATTCTGGCTGAGTGGATGGTGAAGAACCACAAGCAGAACCTGCTCTACGAGTGCTTCGAGGATATCTGCAAGATCTTCCAGAAATACGACGTGACGTTCTCGCTCGGTGACGGCTTGCGGCCCGGCAGCATCGCGGATGCGAGCGACGAGGCGCAATTCGCGGAGCTTGAGACGCTCGGAGAACTCACGACGAAGGCTTGGGAATACGACGTCCAGGTGATGATCGAAGGGCCCGGCCACATTCCCATCGACCAGATCCAAATGCAGGTCATGAAGGAACGCGAGCTTTGCCATGACGCTCCGTTCTATACGCTGGGACCGCTGGTTACGGATATCGCTCCCGGCTACGACCACATCACTTCGGCCATTGGCGCCGCGATGATCGGCTGGTACGGCGCTTCCATGCTGTGCTACGTGACGCCCAAAGAACATCTGGGCCTTCCCGATCTCGAAGACGTGAAGCAGGGCATCATCGCCTATAAGATTGCGGCCCACGCGGCCGATATCGCGCGGCACCGTCCCGGCGCACAGGAGCGCGACAACGAACTTTCGCGCGCGCGCTACCGCTTCGATTGGAACCGCCAGTTCGCCCTCTCGCTGGACCCGGAGACGGCGCGCGCCATGCACGATGAGACGCTTCCGGAGGAAGGTTTCAAGGACGCGCACTACTGCTCGATGTGCGGACCGAAGTTCTGCTCGATGAATATTTCGGCCAAGATCGAGGATCTCACGCCGGAAGAAGCGGCGGAGATCGCGAAAGGCGTCTTGGCGCCCGCTTCGGAAGAATAGACAATCGGGGGCGGCGGGGCCTCACCAGGCCCGCTGCCGCCCCGCCGGCCCGCATTCGAACCTCAAGTGATCCGACGGACTTTCAAGGCTTTTCAGTATCGCGACTTCCGCCTGATGTGGATCGGGGCGTGGACCTCTAGCGTCGGCACCTGGATGCAGGCGGTGGCGCAGGGCTGGCTGATTTACCGGCTGAGCCATTCGCCATTTTTGCTGGCGCTCGACCCGGTGCTGGCCACCGTTCCGATCTTTGTCTTCTCGCTGCTCGGGGGAGTGATTGCCGACCGGGTAGAGCGCCGTTACATTCTGATGGGCTCGCAGTATATCCAGATGGCGTGCGCCTTCCTGCTGACGGCGCTGGTCGCCACGGGGACGGTGCGGGTGTGGCACATTCTGGGGTGCTCGTTCGTTTCGGGCTTCGCCCAGGCCTTCGGCGGCCCCGCCTACCAGGCGCTGATCCCCACCCTGGTGAAGCGCGAAGACATGCCGAATGCGATCGCCCTGAACTCCATTCAGTTCAACGCGGCGGTTATTGTGGGTCCGGCGCTCAGCGCGGGCGTGCTGGCGGCGCTTGGCGAGACGTGGTGTTTCGCGCTGAACGGAGTTTCGTTCCTGGCACCGATCATCGCCCTGAGCATGCTGCGCGTCCGGTTCCTGCCGGTGAAGACTACGGATACCATCCTCACCAGCATGAAGGAGGGTTTCAGTTTCATCAGGAAACAGGGCGCCATGGCGGCGTTGATCATTCTGGCGTTCGCCATGACGTTTCTCGCCATCCCCATGCGGACCTTCTTTCCCGTGTTCGCGAAGGATATCTTCGGCCGCGGCCCGGAAACGTTTGCCTTGTTTCTTTCCGTCTCCGGCGCGGGCTCGATCGTTGGGTCTTTGAGCATCGCCGCAAGCGGGAACCTGCAGCGGAAAGGGCGCGTCGCATTGATTATGCTGCTGGTCCTGGGCGTGTCTGTCGCCGTGTTCGGAGTGTCACGTTCCATCCCGCTGAGTTGTGCGGCTTTATTTGTCTCGGGCGCCGCGATGATGGCGGTTTTTGCTATGGTGAACTCGCTGGTGCAACTGATTGTCACCGACGAAATGCGCGGGCGCGTCATGAGCGTATACAATTTCGCGTTCCGCGGAGGCATGACAGCGGGGAATTTTGTCGCGGGCTCGATGGTGAAAGGGTTCACGGCTCCGGTAGTGATCGCCGCCGAAGGGATTCTGTTAATCGTTTTGGCGATCTATTTTGTGGTTGGACAGCGGCGGATCGCCGCTCTTTAGGTCTTGCCGACCATGTGGACCTTGCTCATCACCGTGCTCTTGGCGGCTAACGCGACGCAGAACCTGGATAGCGCCCGCGACCGGCAGGACCGCGTCGCGCTGCAAAAGACCGTGGAGGAGTTCGCTGCGGCTGCCGCGAAAGCCCCCAATGACGCCGCCGCGCAGTACGGGCTGGCGCTGTCTTCTTCGTATCTGGCCGAAGTCGCCCAGGAGCTTCACGACCGCAAGCAGGCGCGCGCCGCGGCGGAGCGCGGCATTGCCGCAGCGGAAAAGCTTGTGGGACTGAAGCCCGACGCCGAGAGCTACCGCGTGCTGGGCGTGCTCTACGGCCAGGCGATCACCGACTGGCTCAGTGGCTTGAGCTATGGACCGCGCGCCAAGAGCGCCATCGACAAGGCCGTCTCCAAGGCGCCCGGGTCGGCCGCTGTCTACGTGGCCCGAGGGGTTGGCAATTTCTATTTGCCCGCGCAACTCGGAGGCGGAAGCGCGGTAGCCATTGCCGATTTCAGGAAGGCCACACAACTGGAGCCGGGCAATGCCGAAGCGTATGTCTGGCTCGGCGTGGCGCTCAGCAAGGAAGACAAGGCCGCGGAAGCGCGCCAGGCTTTGGAAAAGGCATTGAAGCTCGATCCTCAGCGGATATGGGCAAAGCAACTGCTGGAAAAGCTGCCGGCGAAGTAGGCATCGACCCGAATAGGCTGCGGAAACAGTGGGGCGGAACCCCTGTTCCGCGCGCCGATCCCCTGATCGGCGCTGCCTCGGGCACTACCTGGGCTTCCGAGCTTTGCCGGACCAGGGGGTCCGGCGCAGGCCGGGGGGCCTGCCCCACTTTCCGGAGCCCCACGACGGCGACGCATCAATGCGGAATGCGCGTATGCACCAGTTTGGTTCATAATGGTGACGTGAGGACGGCAACCAAGACGATTCGCCAGAGTATCAGTCTCCCCAGCGGCGTTGCCGCTCAGGTTCGCTCCATGGCGAAGACCCGGCGGGTCAGCGCAAACCGGATGTTAGTGGAACTCATTGAAGACGGAATGGAGGCTCAGAAGCGAAAGCAGCAGCAGTTTTTCGAACTAGCCGAACGCTTTCGTGGGGCCAACGATCCGGAAGAAGCGAAGCGGTTGGGGGACGAACTCGGGCGCATGGTATTCGGCGGCTGATGCCCAAGATTGGGACGTGGGACAGTCTACCCGTTGCGGTACGCCAGCATCTCGTGGAACGGATGCGCGACCGGTCGATCAGCATAGCGGACCTCAACCAGCTTCGTCTCTGGATTGAATCCGGACCAGACGTTCCGGATGGCGATTGGTACAAGGACTTCGGTTCGTTCAAGATCTGCGGCGAAGGGCCGTACCCCAAGACATTCCTCGTTAGGGGACAAGCCGCGAAGGGCGCGGCGGTCTGAGCCGTGGCCGATAGGCGTCTGGTTCTGAACTTGCCCGTCCCGCCTCCCCTCCCGCATCACCCGATCAAGGGTCCACGGGGAATGAGCCCAACTACTCTCAAAGACCGGCGCCATGGCGCGACCAGACCATAACGCTCGCAGTATAACGTGAGTCGTTATACAGTAAGAATGCGTGATCAAGAGTTTCGCGGAAAGACGGACCAAGGCGCTTTTCGAGACGGGAAAGAGCGCCCGCTGGAACTCAATTGCCCGGGTGGCCGTGCGCAAGCTGGTTCAGATCGATTCGGTGGCCGCGCTGGACGAACTGAACGCGCCTCCGGGGAACCGGCTGGAAGCGCTGAAGGGTGACCGGGCTGGACAGCACAGTATCCGCATCAGCGATCAATGGCGAGTCTGTTTTCGATGGGAAGCCGATGGCGTTTATGACGTGGAAATTGTCGACTGCCACTAGTGCCCTGTCTCAGAAACTCGCACAAGAATCGGCGCCTCTTGTGAGGCGGCCAATCCTGGCCGCAGCCGCCTTTCAGGCGGCTCTTTCCCGCGGCAAACTGCTCCTCGCGGCAGGCCAAAGCCGGCTGAAAGCCGGCTGCAGCCAAGATTGGCTGCCCCACTCTTGCCAATTCGGCGAC
>CAIYHG010000198.1 GCA_903925975.1 uncultured Acidobacteriia bacterium
TGAGCGTGGGATCGAACAGATCGGGGCAGGCCGGCGCCTGCCCCGATCTGGAAACTCTACTAGCCTTTGATGGGGACCGGCGCCAGATCGCGGCTGGTGATCACGCGGTCGATCATTCCGTATACCACCGCTTGGTCGGGCTCCATAATGTAGTCGCGGTCCACGTCTTTGGCGACGCGATCTATCGGCTGCCCGGTGGCGTCGGCGAGCATGGAATTCAGAATCTCGCGCATGCGCAGAATCTCGCGGGCGTAGATATCGATATCCGCTGCCTGCCCGGCCAGACCCTGCATCGAGGGCTGGTGAATCATGATCCGGGAGTTGGGCAGGCTGAATCGCTTGCCTTTGGCGCCCTTGGCGAGAAGCACGGCCGCCATCGAGGCTGCCTGACCCACGCAGATGGTCACGATGTCGGGCCGGATGAACGCCATGGTATCCAGGATGGCCAGGCCGGCCGTGATCGACCCGCCCGGCGAATTAATGTAAATCGAAATATCTTTTTCCGGATCCTCGGCCTCAAGGAACAACAATTGTGCAATGATCAGGTTCGCCACCTGGTCGTCAATCGGCGTTCCTAGGAAAATAATGTTTTCTTTCAGAAGCCGGGAATAGATATCGTATGCTCGTTCCCCTCTGGAGGTTTGTTCAACCACCATGGGTACGAGGACTGAGTGTCCCATCATCCCTCCGGATTGCAGTGTAACTGAATTAAGCTCGCTTGGCGGCGGCGCGTTTGGCTTTGCGCTGCTTGCTGGCGGCAAGCGACTTTTTCTTCACTTCGAGCGCTTTCGCCAGGTCGGCGATCGTATTCCGCCCCAAGTAATCCATGATACGCGAGCGAAGGGCAATCCAGCTATCGTGCATCGAGCACGGCATGTCGTCGGAGCACTCGGAGAGTCCGCTGGCGCACTGTTGATACGGAGCCAGTCCATCCAGGGCTTCCACGATGTCCAGCAGGCGGATGTCCTTGGCGTCTATCCGCAGCGCGAATCCACCCGTGGGGCCTTTGCTCGAACGCAACAGGCCTTTACGCGCCAGTTGCTGCAGGATCTTCGCCAGGAAATGCGCCGGAATATCCTCCTGCTCGGCGATATTCTTCACCATGGCGTACTTGCCTTCGGGCACCTGGGCCAGATGCACAAATGCGCGAATCGCGTACTCGGCCGATCGAGAATAGATCATCCTGCTTCCCCCTTATTTTGGAGTAAGTTACTTCGTTATCTTAAAATTGTTTCCCAAACCAAGCAAGCTCATTGTGTCCGAAAGCACTCAGTTCGCCGATGGACTGCTTGTGATCGCTGGTTCGGCCGGACTCCGGGAGCATTCGGACCCGGAATGCCTGTTTCTCTCCGGTAGACGCTCGGCGCTGAAAGAAGGATGCACAATTTCGGAGTCGAGCCCGTCCTGCGATCATAGACGTAGGAGAATCCAGAATGCGAACGTACATATTTCGGGCGCTTACGGTCTTTTGGGCGGTTTCCGTCTGGGCTCAGACCGACTCACCTTTGCCTCGCGTTGCCCAACCCGCGGTGGTTGCGACGGGCGAGGCCGTGGTGTACGCCAAGCCCGACCTGGCGCGGATACATGTCGGCGTTACCACTCAGGCAGCCACGGCGCAGGCGGCGTCGTCGCAGAACGCGGTTCAATCGCAGGCCGTGCTGGAGAGGGTTCGGTCGCTTCTGGGCCCCAAGGCGGATATTCGGACCTCAGGCTACAGCCTGTCTCCGAATTACCAATACCCGAAGCCGGGTGGTCAGCCCATCATCGCCGGCTACACGGCGAACAACACGGTAGAGGTAAGCACCGAAGATCTGGCCGGGGTTGGTAAGCTGATCGACGCGGTATCGCAGGCGGGCGCCACCAACATCCGGCAGCTGGAATTCACGCTGAAGGATGAAAAGGCGGCCCGGACCGAAGCTTTGCGGCTGGCGGCTCTCGATGCGCGCTCGAATGCCGCCGCGATGGCCGCGGCGCTGGGAGCCAAGATAGGGAAAGTGCTGGGCCTTCAGCAGAGCGGCGCCGCGCCGATCCAACCCATGATGCGCATGGCGATGGCTGCCGATATGGCCGCGTCCACGCCGATTCAGGAAGGGCGGATCGAAGTCCGCGCCGCCGTCACCCTTACGCTGGCGCTGGAATAAAAAAACCGGAAGCCACGTGCACGGTCGCGGCTTCCGGGAATGACGCGTCGGTCGATGCTTGCGATCTTTACTGCAACAGGATTACCGGCGCCCGCCAGAAGGCGAACCTTTGTGCAGAGGGGTCCAGTACGGTCACTTGACAGGTGTAACGGCCCGGCTCCAGTTTGCTCAGCGGCAGACTGAAACGCACCGGCACTGATTTCGTAAGAGGATTCAAGCCTTCGGTTACGTGCAACGGCTCGGTTTCGAAGGCCTTCACTTTTCCTCGATAGAACGTGAGCCCGGCCACGATTGGCCGCGTGGTTGAGGCGTCAGGCTCGTAGGCTTCCAAGAAGACGTACATCTCCTGGTCCCTACGGAAGACCCGCGTGACGCTGGGAATGATCTTCTCCCCAGCTACAACCAGAGGATTGAAATTGAATAGGCGCCTGTTGACGCCCGCGCCGCCGACGGCATTCTCGATCTTCTCCTGCTGGTTCGACAGAATGACGGAACTAATGGGCAGGTAGTTCGGCTCGCTGGTCAGGTCGGGGACAACGAACTTGGTCTCAAAGGTTCCTATCTTGCCGGTTTCGTTTTCACGCGTCAGGAACTTGATGGTGTAGGAGCCGGGCTCAAGCGTGAAGCCTACGTCATAGGCGAGCGTCCGCTTCTCCAATTGCGCCGCCGTCTCGTCCTTCAGTTTCACGGTGATGAAATCCCGAACGGTGCCGGCGAGGGCGCCCTTGGCGTCGCGAACCTGCCCGATGAAATCAAGTCGCGTGCTCTGTGAGCCGCCCCGCTTCGCCAACTCTATATCCGAGCCTGGCAGTTTCACGGAAACCGGCACGTAGTAACGGTCTTTCGCCTGGCGGAAATAGTCGATTTCCATGGCCAGCGAAAGGTCCGTAATCGGGTCGCCGAGCATGATCGCTTCCTGCAACTGCCGTTCGCGATCGGACGAGGTGAACTGCTTAAACTCCTTGGAGGCGAAGTAGCCGGTCCTGTAGTCCAGTTTGGCGGTGAGGTTGCTGTTGATCTGAACTTTGATGCGGCGGTACTTTCCGTCCAGGGCTGTGTTCGGGCTGTAATAGCCCAGGATGTAGTAGCTGGCGATATCCTTCTGGGCCTGCACCACGCCGCCGGCCAAGTCGTTGGAGTCGAAGAACGCCTTGCCGCCGGTATCCGCCGCAAGGGCGTACATCGAATCCTGCGAGGCTTGCATGTTGCCGGCCATCGCGCGGCCCGCGCCGCCGTTGAAGTTGCCCCGTCCGCCCGCCGATCCGCGGCTGGCGTTGCCCGCCGGGGCGGTTGCCACCAGGCCGCGCGCATCCACCGGGTAGATGGACACGTTGCTGCGCAGGGCGGAGTTGATGGTGGCGCGCAATTGGGCGTCGTTATCGATGCCGTTTCGGGTGATGCCGCTGGCGAAATAGACCAGCGCCTTCTTCTCCGGAAGGCTGGAGAGCATCTTGACGGCATTTTCCAGGGCCGTCAACTGGCGGTCCGTGTTGAAAATATTGAACTCGGAATCGTCCGCGGTGTAGGCCGCGGCCGTATCCTCTGCGCTATCGTCGCTCACGGTATTGGCCATCTCGCTGGCCTCGCCAGCAACCAGTTTGTGAATAACGGAATTCAGCGCTTCGCGGTCCGAGGTGAAATCCTGCAACACCTTCAACTCGCCCGCGTAGCTCAGGATCGCCACCACGTCCGATGGCGTCATCTGCGTGCTTAGAAACTTGAGCGCGGCGCTCTGGGCGCGAATCTGGTCGTCCGTCGGCATTCCCTGAAAATCGAAGTACAGCGCCAGCAGCCTGCGGTTGGGGTACTTGATCTCTCCAGGCCGGGCGGGAGTGATCGTCGGCGCGACTGCGGCAGTCGCCGGCGGCATGGTGGCGGCTCCAGAGGCGGCACGCTGCGCCGGCGCAGGCGCAAGCTGGGGCGCCGCTTCATCTTCCAGGCGCTGATACTCGAAAACCTTGACCTCCTGCGGCTTGCCATCCTCGGTGACCGTAAAGTCGGACGCCTTAAGATTCTCGATGGGCTTTCCGTCCTTGTCCTTGGCGCCGACGTTGACAACCACCAACTGCGTCGTGGCCTGGAATGTGTAGGACTGCTTCGCCAAAGGCGCGTTCTGCTGCTGGGGCGGACGCGCCGGTTGCTGTGCGTACGCCGCAAGAATATACGCCGCGAGGGCGGTGACGATCCATTTGCTGGTTTTCATCGTTAGAACCTGAAACGAAGACTGGCGGTTACCGATCGCATTGCGTTCACTCCGGTCGGATGGCCGAAAGTGGTTGTGTTCAGCGCCGTGTTCCAGCGCGTGATCACGACCGTGTTCAGCGCGTTGTTGGCGCGAAGTTGGAGGTCCACCGAGTGCCTCTCTCCAATACGGAAGACCCTACCCGCCGAAGCGTTCAGGCTGGGGACGATCGGTCCGGGAATCGTGTTGCGCCCGGCATTTCCCCAAGTCCCGGCCGCCGGCGTGGTGAAGGCGGCGGCATTGAGAATCGTTCCGCCTGAAACCGGCGATATCGAAACTCCGGTGGCCTGCGCGCGCAGAGTCTGCGAGAGGGCGCCCGACGAGGTCTGGTTGCCGCCCAGCGTCGCGGTCATGGGACTGCTGCTGCGCACCTGAATCTGGCTGGTGATGGTCCAATCCTTCAGCAGTTGGCCTTTCCAGCCCTGCACCAACCCTCCGCCCCGGCGGCCTTGCCCGGTGCTGAAAGAGAAATTGATGCCGAGCGAGTGCCGTTGATCGAAGCTGGAGAGGCCGCGCTCGGCGCTCAGGTCGAGCCAGTTCTGCGCCGTGGCCGCCGCGCCCGGACCGCCCGCGCCGCCGCTATCGATTGACTTCGAGAAGACGTAGTTTGCGCTTGCGGTCAGACCGCCGCGGAACCGGCGCGTCAACATGACAGATGCCGCGTTGTAGATAGAGTTGCCGCCGTTGGTCTGGTAGACGTAGCCGGAGGGATACGGCGCCGCGGCGGCATTCGGCGGCGTCACCCAGGGGAGAAACTCGCGGTCGAGGCCGGTTCCTTTCGACCCCTGATAGCTGAGCGAGGTTTGGAACGAATACGGAAGGTTCTGTTGAATCGCAAAATTCCACTGGTGCACGTAGCCGATGTGGTAGTTCGGATCGAGCGCGTACGTGTTCTGCGAGATGGCAGAGTTGACGTTCGCGGAACTAGTGAACGCGTTCGCAATTCTGAGTAGAGGGCTGTTCTTGATATTCAGGCTGACGGCCGAAGCCAGCGGCGGCTGTTGGGCCATCTGGTTGGTGATCTGGCTGAAAGCCGAGCTGTTGAAATAGATTCCGTACCCGGCGCGCAATACCGTGGACAGCTTCGCGCTGGGCCGCCACGCAATGCCGATCCGCGGCGAGAAGTTATTCCAGTCGGGTTTGACGAACCCGGCGGTATACGCCTTACCGGTGGCGGGGTTGACGCTTCCCGCCTGCACGGCCGTGATCGCGGTGAAGTTGGGAGCGATCTGCAAATTGATCAGCCGGTTGTACTTTTCGGTCATAGGCGCCTGGTATTCCCAACGCAAACCCAGGTTCAAAGAGAGGCGGGCGTTCATGCGCCAGTCGTCCTGAATGAAGGCGTCATACATTGACCCGCGGAAGTACAAAGCCGAGGTCCCGTAGCGCACGGAAGCCGTGTCCGGAACGCCTAGCAGGAAATCCGCCAGATCGTATCCCGTGCCGGTCACGGCGGCGCCGCTCGCGATCAGGCTGGTGGCGTATCCGTTGAACCCGAACGAACCTCGCCCGTTCGAATCCGAATAGCGATTGATCTGCTGCCGCCGGAAATCGCCACCCATCGACATGTTGTGCGATCCGCGCACCCACATCAGGCTGGCGGTGAGCGAAGAGGTCTGCGAACGGTTCAGTGACGCCGCGGCGTCGGACATGTTCGCGTAATTCGAGAAACTAAGGCTGGGCGGTCCCCAATTCAGCGGGTCGGTCGATACGCCGCCTATGCCCAGTTCGCCCGCGATGTTCCTTCCGAGCGAAGCAAAATAGGGCGTCGTAAGGGTCCGGTTGCGGCTGAAAGTGAAGTTCAGGTTGCCGACAAGGCGGGCCGCGAAGTTGTGCGCGTATGTCGCATTCGCATTGATGCCGCGGCCGGTTGTCGCGTCCGTGAACCCGAACATATTCGAGCTCGTGCTGTTGTTTCCGGAATAGCCGATGCCTCCGCCGATCCGGTTCTTCGAGTTCAGAGTCTGGTTCACGCGTGCATTGACGGTGTTGGAGTTTCGGAAACTCGTAACCGGCAATTGGTAATTCTGCGTGGAGCCGGGAAGGTTTGCGTGCGGATAGTAGGCCAGCAGAGCCTTGGCAATCGGGCTGATAAGGCCAACGGGAATGATGTTGCCCTGGAAAGGCGCGCCCGTTGCCGGGTCATAAATGACCTGGCTCGATTGGGAGAAATTGCCCAGCCGTTCGAGGTCGGTCGGAACCGTAGTGAGATTGCCGGCCGAACCGTTCCGCGAGCGCGTCACGCCTATGTTCAAGGTGAACTGGCCGGTTCGCCCGTCGAGCAGTTTCGGAATAATCAGCGGCCCGCCGATAGAGACGTTGACGCCGGTGTTGTTCGAGTAGGGCTTCAGAATGTTCTGCCCGGTGAGCGAATACTCACGGGCATTCAACACGGAGTTGGCTTCATTGATAGCCAGGTTGCCGGTGTACATCATACGCGGGTCCCGGCGGTTGTTTCCGAAAGCACGGGCGTTGTTCATACCCGCCCACGCCGGGCCGCGTCCGGCTTGCGCGCCTCCGCGACCGCCTGCCGCGCCGCCTGCCGCGCCCCCGCGTCCGCCACCTGCCCCGCCGGCCATCGCGCCGCCACGTCCGCCAGCCATTCCAGGCCCGCCGCCTCCGGGGCCACCGCCTCCAGGGCCGCCAGCGGCCGGTGCGCCGCCTTGGGCTCCCATCGCCTGGCCATCGGTCTGAGCGCCGGGCATCATCGCTCCCTCACCCTCACCCCGGCCGCCCATGCCCATCATGTCGGGACCGCCCATCATGCCGCGCCCGCCGAAGTTGCCCCAGTCGTTCTGTCCAGGCAGGCCGAGCGCGCTGCTCTGGCTGCCCTGGACTACGTAGGACTCGTTGGCGCTAGGAGACAGTTCCGCGTTCGCCTCGGCCGTGATCATGCCTTCCTGCCCAAATAGCGATGTGTCCGCCGATTGCGTTACGTCCAACTGCTGGTATCTGGTCGCCTGAGGCTGCGCAGCTGCGTTTGCCTGCCGGCCACCCGCGGCTCGGGCTGTTTGGGGATTGGCAGTCGCCGCCGGTCCGCCGCGTCCGCCCGGCGTAGCGGGTGATGCTGCGGCCGTCTGTGGAGGTTGTGCCGCAGGGCGCTGCGTGGCCGCCGCTCGCTCGGGCGCCGGAGCGCGTTCCGCCGCCGGAGCCGGCGCATTCCCGCGATTCGCGATAGCGGGTTGGGCCGATGCCGGCGCTTCGAGCTTGAGATCCCACTGGGGGCTCAGCGCGTCGGGGGCCACGCCGATGTCGCGGCTGGTCTTTTGAAATCCAAGCATTTCGACCTGGACGCTCCAAATGCCGTCAGGCAGATTGGGGAAGGCATACCCGCCCTGGTCGTCCGTGGTGGTGATCTGCTTCGCGTCACCCTGCGTAGCGGTAATCGTGGCGCCCGGGACGGGCAGACCTTTCGATTTGACTACGCCGCGGTGTTCGGATGCCACCAATCCTGATACTGCCAGCAAGAGCAGTGCGTACTTGCCATAACGCGCGTAAATGCGCCGGAAGTGCTTCTGGGTCACAGCAAGAGGGCGCAGCGACGGCAGCAGAAGTTACGATAAGAAATGTAAAAAAGAAATTGGAACTTATTGAAACTAAGCAAGAAAAAGTACAATTGGGGCCGCGTGGACAGCCCCAATCGTAGGCGCTCTCGTCAATCCCCGAAGCTCCCCACCTCTTCGCGCTCTTCGGGCGGTTGCGCGGTCTTGGGCGCGCCGCCAATCTGCACGAGTTCGGGGCCTGCCTCTTCCTTCAGGACGTGCTGGCGGTAGAGCTTCATCATGCGCTCTTGCTCCTGGCGCTCCTGCAGTTTGGCGTCGCGCGCGCGCGCCTTTTCCTCGCGCGCATTCTTGGCGATCCCCATCCTCTCCAGGTCGTGTTGTTCCTCAAGAGTGATGATCTCGTCGCGCAGCACCAGCGAGTGGTCCGCGGCCGCCAGCGGCACCTGTTTCCCGCCGGCGAAGATCTCGTGCTTGCCGTGCTCCTCGTACCACTTGGTGAGCGTGGCCGTCATGTGCATCTTCTCGATGATGTTGCGCCAGCCGACGCCCGTGTTATATGCGCAGAAGGAAATCTCCCCCTCCTGCGTGGCGTAGGGGATGATGCACTGTTCGGTGCGGCGGAAGTCGTAATTGAACAGATCCTGGAACCACATGCCGGCAATGAACAGGAAGTTCCAGCGGTCGCGCCGGCGGTGTTCGATATCGTCGAGCGTACGGTCTTTGCCCACCTTGCCGTAGTTCTTTCCGGTGGCGCCGAACGTCTTGTCGAGTTTTCGGAGCATGTCCGTTAGTTTGAAGTGGGTGGGAGACTGGAAGGGATCGTAGTTCCGCCCAACGGAGAGGGCCATTCCGAGGAGCGAGAGCCACTTACCCCGTGCCGCGTCATTCACGCTGGCGATGTCTCGCGACATGCGGTCGCCGTTCAGAAAGGCCGTGACCGGAACCGCTTCCTTGGTTTCCTTATCTACCATCACGGCCATGCCTACGCCGCAGTTCGGGTGGCAGCCGCAACTCAGTTGCCCCCAATCGGCCTGCGGGCCATGCACCAGATCGCTCCAGTCGGAAAACGTGGACATGAACGAAATCGGGAACCAGTCGCGCGCGGGCTCGCCCAGACCGGTCTGGCTCTTCACGTCGTGCGCCAGATGAGACAGCGTGTAGCGCTGCGCCGCGCGGCGCTCGTCCGTCACCTCTTCGTCCCGTCCGGTGAACGAAACGGGTTGGTAAGACAGGAAGGGAATCTTCTTGGGATTATCCAGCGCGAACTGGATGATGCGGCCCACCTGTTCGTTGTTGATGCCGTTGACGATGGTGATGACCGGGATAATGTCCACGCCGTTGGCGTACAGGTTTTCGATGGCCTGCAACTTCACGTCGAACAGATTGCCTACCTTGCGATGCTGGTTAGCGGCGTTCCCGATTCCGTCGAACTGGAGATACGCGTAACGCAGGCCGGCTTCCGCCGCCTTCCGGCAGAACTCGGGACTCTTCGCGAACTCAATGCCGTTGGTGGCAGCCTGCACCGAAGTGTAGCCGACCTCGCGCGCGTAGCGCACCGCGTCCAGGAAATGCGGCGAGAGCGTGGGCTCGCCGCCCGAGAACTGAACCGACATCTGGCGCTTGGGCTTGATGGTGATGGCGTTATCGAGCAGCGTCTTGATGTCTTCCCACGGGAGTTCATGAACGAACCCAACCTGGTTGGCGTCCATGAAGCAGGGGTCGCACATCATGTTGCAGCGGTTCGTGAGGTCGATGGTGAGCACTGAGCCGCGGCCATGCGTGATCGTGCTGGAGCCGTGCTTGTGCAGGGTTTCGTCGTTATGCGCGCGGATATCGCGGCCGGGGAATACCTGCTCCAGATGCCGGAAAAATGCGGTGTCGATCGCCATCACGTCTTCGAAATGGCCATGGATCGGGCAATCCTTAACCATCAGGATCTTGCCGTCGCGTTCGACAATCTGCGCCTTGATCTCGCCGGGCCGTTCGTTATACAGAACGTCAATCGGCGTCTCGCCATCCAGAATCCGCTTGCGGATTTCCGGTACGCACTTGGGGCACAGGGAATCCGTCTCGCGCGGCCAGCCGAGCGGCGGCTTGGCCTTCTCCCAGGATTTCAGCAGCGGCTTATCGGACCACTTCGGAGTAAAGCCGGGATTCTGATGGACGCGATTGAATTTCTCGAAAATGAACCACGCCGCCCCCGCGGCGTAAGTGAATGCCTTTTCGGCGTACTTTACGGGCTTGTGCATCGTGTTGAGCCTCTCCAGTGCGGGTGCGCGACAGCCATGTGGCTACCCAGACGCGCGGAACTTGACTTGGACAAGAGTATAGGAATTGTGGAGGGATCGGGCCACCGAATGGCATTAAACCGTGCGTTTCTGCCGTCGTACGGCGTTTACGGCGCGGTGAACGGTGGCTCTCTTTGACGTTAATCAGCATACGTTTGACGCGTAGCCGCGGTTCGCGGCCCCTCCAAGACGTTCCGCAACAGGCGCACTGTTATGATGAAAAAATGACGACTGCCGAACCTCCTAAAATGGACGCCTCCGCACAAACCACCATTGATCTAGAGCGCGAATACGTGTTTCAGAACTATGCGCGCTACCCAATCGTGATTACGCGCGGCAAAGGTTGCCATCTTTACGACGTGGAGGGCCGCAAGTACCTCGATTTCGTCTCGGGCATCGGCGTGAACGCGATGGGGCATGCGCATCCCCGGCTGGTAAAGCTGATTCGGGAGCAATCCGCCACGCTGATCCACAATTCCAACCTGTACTACAACCAGTACCAGGGTCCTCTGGCCAAGCGGCTAGCCGAGATCAGTGGGCTGCAGCGCAGTTTCTTCACCAACTCGGGAACCGAGGCGATGGAAGGAGCGTTGAAGATCGCCCGGGCGTGGGGCAATGCCATCAGCCCCGAAAAGTTTGAGATCATCGCCCTGGAAAATTCATTTCACGGCCGCACACTGGGTGCGCTTTCGATCACCGGGCAGGCGAAATATCGCGCCGACTTTGAGCCGCTCCTCCCGGGCGTCCGCTTCGTACCGGCCAACGACATAGCGGCGCTTGAGGCGGCATTCAGCGACCGCACCGCCGCCATCGTGCTGGAGATGATTCAGGGCGAGGGCGGAATCTTTCCCATGACCCACGAGTTCGCCGCCAAAGCCCGCGAACTGGCCGACCGCCATCAGGCGCTGTTGATTGCCGACGAGATCCAGTGCGGCGTCGGGCGGCCGGGCGTCTACTTCGCCTACCAACGCACGGTCCCCGTGATCATGCCAGACGTTGTGGCCGTGGCCAAGCCGCTTGCGGCCGGCATTCCCATGGGAGCGATCATCGCCAACGAGAAGGCCGCAGCCGCGATCAAGCCGGGCATGCACGGCACCACGTTCGGCGGCGGCGCGCTGGCGTGCCGCGTGGCCCTGGAAGTCCTCGACATCATCGCCGAACTGCTGCCGGCAATTCAGCGAGTGGGCGGCTACTTTCATGTGGAGCTGAACGAACTCGCCCGCAAACACTCCTTCGTGAAGGAAGTGCGCGGTTTCGGCCTAATGCTGGGCGTTGACCTGGCGTTCCCCGGCAAGCAGCTCGTGCTGGACGCGATGGCCGAAGGTCTGCTGATCAACTGCACTCACGAGACGGTGCTGCGATTCCTGCCGCCCTACATCGTGACCGAAAAGGATGTCGACCAGGCCATCAAGATAATCGGCAAGCTGTTTTCCAAAGTGAAGTAGGGACGAGGGGCGGTTCAAAGCCGCCCCGTTTCCCCGGGAGAGAAGCTACTTCTTTGCGGGAGTATTTCGAGCCGGAGCCGGCGCCGCTGGAGCCGGAGTCGCCGCGGGCGCCGCGGCCGCAGGAACCGGTGGCTGAGAGAACTCGGCCGCTGGGTTCAGCATCACCTTGATGATTCCGTCGCTGAGGCCGCCCTTCTTCAGGGCCAACATGTCCTCCACGCTCAAATCGAAGGGGCGCCCCTCCTTGCGAATCCTCGCGGCAATGAGGTCTTCGGATAGCCCCGCCTCTTTCATCGCTATAACCTGACCCACAGTCAACAGCTTGGGCTGGCTGGCTTGCGCCTGCGCGGACTTCTCCTGTTCCCTTGCCGAAGTCTGCGCGGCTTCAACGGCCATCCGGTCTTCCTGCGCGCGCATCGTGTCCGCGTATTGCTGCGCCTCCTGCGTGGCGGCGATCGCCTGGTTCACAATGTCGCCGGGGCGAAGTTTCGCGGCCTCTCTGAAATTCTCAATCGCCTGAGTGAAATCGTTCAGGATGAAATGGGCCATCCCGAGGTTGTAATACGCATGCCCCGCGGTCTTCGGTTTGCTGGTGGTAAGGGCCCTGCATGTCTCCAGATTATCCTCGCTTGCCTGTAGCGTTCCTAGCTGATCGCCTGCCTTCAACAGCTGATAGGCCGACTTCAGGTTGCAGGTTGCTTCCTTGTCGTCGAAGAAGATCAGCTTCTTTGTCTCGGTCCATGGGAAGAAGAGCCTGTGTATCTGGGCGGAAGCGGTTTGCAGGGATACGTCTCGAACGTCGAATTCGGCGGGAAACTCGGGCCGGCCCGTCGGCGACTCATTCTGCCTGCCGGCGTCGGCATCGATCGTCTTCACGGCAAAAACCCTGCCCGTGGCCAAGTCGACGGTTTGCACCGTTGCCTTGAAGAACGAACGCGTCCTGGCGATCGAGACCCTAACCACGGGCCGGTTCTTGTCATAGGTCTTGCGGTCTTCCGATAGCCGGTCCTGCTGCGACTCGCAACGGGAAACCTTGACGAAGACCAGCGCCGCAGGGCCCAGAATCTTCCCGATCTCCGCGGCGCGCGTGGTATCGATGTATCCACTCAGGGCGAGTTGATGCTCCGCCAGGAGCGCCGTGAGATGCTCACGGTCTACTACCTCGACCTGGTTCCCCACGAAGTCTTCCACTATCTTGTCGATCAGTTCGGCGGAGCACTGGCCCTGTCCCGCTCCGAAAGCTACCCTCTTTGCCTGCATGCCGAGGCCCGCCGGGTGGGTGATAGTGACCTCGATGGTCGGGTTACCCAGAAGGTCTCCAATCTGAGCGTTGGCGCTCAGGCAGAGCACGCCGGCCAGTATAAGAGCGTTGCGGATCATAAGCCTTTGTTCCTCTTCACAAACCTACTGTTCGATGAGACGTCGGCTGCGAAATTCAGCCGCGTATGGCGGCGGAGCCGCGTGCGCGAAGGTTCTGCGCCCACCCTCTGAAGGCGATCCCCGGCAAACCAGGACCCAATGGCAGGGTAGCTTGCGGCGCAATTCGAGTCAATGACGGTTGAAGGGTTTAAGGTCTTTGTCTCTGAATCTAGTTGAGCCTAGCTAGGGACGTGCGCGAGGTTATCATTGAACTGTATGAGGCCCCTCCTGCTTGCACTGCTGGCCGCCGCGTCTGTATTCGCGCAGGATTTCCGTGGATCTCAGGCGCTCGATGACGCGGTCAACCTGGCCATCAAGGAAGGGCGCCTGCCCGGCGCCGTGCTGATCGTGGGGCACAACGGGCGCATCGTCCACCGCAAGGCCTACGGCAAGCGCGCGCTCGCGCCCGAGGCAGAGGCGATGACGGTGGATACCATCTTCGATATCGCCTCGCTCACCAAGGTTGTCGCCACCACGCCCTCGCTGATGAAGTTGTTCGAGCAGGGTAAGTTCCGGCTCAACGACAAGATCACCGATTACATCCCCGAGTTCCAGGGCGGCAAGAGCGACATCACCATACGGCAGTTGTTCACTCACTTTTCCGGGTTGCAGCCCGACGTCCCTCTGGAGCCCGCGTGGACCGGCTACCAAACCGGGATCAAGCTGGCGTGCGAATTTCCGCCGTCGGGCCCTCCGGGCGTAAGGTCCGTGTACAGCGACATCAACTTTCTGCTGCTGGGCGAGCTGGTGCACAGGCTCAGCGGCGAGATGCTTTCCGATTACGCCCGTAAGAACGTGTTTGAACCGTTGGGGATGAAAGACACGGCGTTCCAGCCGCCCGCGTCCTGGGTTCCGCGCATAGCGCCCACCGAGCGCCTTACTCCCAGCGGGCCCCCGCTGCGCGGCGTGGTGCATGACCCTACCTCGCGTTACATGGGCGGCGTGGCGGGGCACGCCGGCGTATTCGCCACGGCAGACGACCTTGCGCGGTACGCGCAGATGATGCTCAACGGCGGCGAACTCGACGGGGCCCGCCTCTTCAGCCCGCTTACGGTACAGAAGTTCACCGAGCCGCAGAGCCCACCCGACCAGCCGGTGCTGCGCGGTTTGGGCTGGGACATCGATTCGCCGTATTCGGGACCCCGGGGCGAGCTATTCCCGATCGGGTCGTACGGCCATACCGGCTTTACCGGCACATCCATCTGGATTGACCCCTCCACGCAGACGTATGTGATTCTGCTCGCCAACAGCGTGCACCCCACCGCGCGCCCCGCGCTGACGCCCCTGCGCGCGCGAGTGGCAACCATCGCCGCCGCGGGCGTGGGCATCACGGCGCGTGGCGTGGCGTTGACCGGCTATAACGAGACGCTTGCCGCCGCGCGCCGGGAAGTGGCGCGCAACGCGTCCACGAAGACGGGCCTGGATGTTCTAGAAGAAAAGCAGTTCGAGCCGTTTCGGGGCAAGCGTATCGGCCTGGTGACGAACATGACGGGCTTGGACCGCATGGGTCGGCGCAACGTGGACGTCATGAAGGCCGCGGGAATCGACGTAGCGGCGGTGCTCGCTCCGGAACACGGGTATGGCGGAGCGGAGGACCGGCCCGACGTCGCCGACACCGTCGATCCGGCCACGAAGATTCGCATTTACAGCCTGTATGGCAGCACGGTGCGTCCGACGGCTGAAATGTTGAAGGGTTTGGATGCGCTCGTCTTCGATATCCAGGACGTGGGCGTGCGCTTCTACACGTACGAAACCACCATGGCCTATTGCCTGGAAGAGGCCGCCAAAGCCGGGGTTCCGTTCTTTGTTTTGGACCGGCCGAATCCGCTCACCGGCGTGCGCATGGAAGGCCCGCTGCTCGACGCGGCCAACCGTTCCATGGTGGGCTATGCCTCGGGCGTTCCCGTGCGGCACGGCATGACCATGGGCGAACTGGCCCGCTTTTACAACGCGCAGGAAAAGATCGGGGCGGCCCTCACCGTAATCCCCATGCAGGATTGGAACCGCGGCGATTGGTTCGACTCCACCAATCTCGCCTGGGTCAACCCTTCGCCGAACATGCGCAGCCTCAAAGCCGCGACGCTGTATTCCGGGCTGGCACTGATCGAATTCTCGACCAACTACTCGGTGGGACGGGGCACGGACTCTCCGTACGAGCAGATCGGCGCCGATTTCATCCACGGCAGAGACTTGGCCGCCTATTTGAACCAGAGGCTGATTCCCGGAGTGCGCGCGTACCCAACGAGCTTTACGCCCACGGATTCCTATTTCAAAGGCACAAAGATCGAAGGCGTTCGATTCGAACTTACGAATCGGGAGCTATTCGATTCCGTGCGGCTGGGCCTCGAAGTGGCCGGCGCGTTGGAGAAGCTGTATCCAGGGAAGATCGACTTCAGCGCGAGCAAGCGCCTGATTGGCAGCGACGACACGGTCCGCCGCCTGAAAGCGGGCGAGGACCCGCGCGCCATTCTGGAAAGTTACCGTGACGGACTGGCCGCCTTCACGAAGCTACGCGAATCCTATCTGCTGTACCGGTAGGGCGGCTACGGGGTGCCCGTCAGTTGTACCAGTACGGACCGCCCGACAGGACTGATAGTAAGACGTTTCCATTGACACAGGCGGCCGCTGGTGTTAAAGATATATCGCCGATCTTAGACGACGTGGAGGCTCGGAATGACAAGAGGCTTACTCGTCCTGTTGGCCATAGCTGGCGTCCTCGTCCCTATGGCTCAAGCTGCGGCCATCAATGTCGCGTTCAACAAGCCGGCGGAGGCCAACAATGTCTACCCTCCCCTGATTCCCGGCAACGCCGTAGACGGCAACTGGGAGTCCGCCTGGGCCGCGGCACTTCCGGGTACGCCCACCTTGCCGATGTGGCTCACCGTGGACCTTGAGGGTGTCTATTCGATTGACTCTATCGTCCTGGTAGGCCCGCACGGCAACGTCCCGGGAAACACACACGTGTACAACCTGTACTCCACCCTCGACGGCTTCACGTGGGAGCTGATTACCTCGGGAACCTTGACTGACACCTTCGATTACGTGCATACCGTCGATACGGACGGAGACGCGATGCGGGGGATTAAGTACGAGGTCGTCGGGGGCACCCATTGGGCCGGTCTCTACGAACTCGAAGCTTACGGCTCGGATGTTCCCGAACCTTCGTCGTTACTTCTGGTAGCCGGTGCGCTTGGGCTCGCCGCTCTTCGTCTACGCCGGGGCATACGGGCATAGGCGCCGCTTATTGGCGGCAACCGCTCGCTCGCGGTCGCGGACGGGCCATCTGAGGCGCGACGGTGAGGGAGCGGTGCATCAGCTAGCGCCAGATGTCGCGGTCACGGCGCTATTCCACGCGGCGCACTTCCACCTTGCGGTAGAGTTCTTCAGTCTGCGCCAGCGAGGCGAAGCTCATTCCGGGCAGACGGGCGGACGCAGTGCCGGCCGCAACGCCCCAGCGTAGCGCTTCGACGCGGGTCAATTTGCGCGACTTGGCCCAGGTGTACGCGGCCGAGAGTGCGTCTCCGGCCCCGATGGGGCAGACTGCATCCACGCGCGGCGGTTGCGCTTCGATAGTGCCGTCGGGGAACGCGCCGATCGCGCCGCGGCTGCCCAGCGTCAGAACCACGGATTCCGGGCCCATGCTGCGGATGCGGTGCGCCGCCTCGATAAAGTGCGTCCGGGTCAGCAGCGTGCGCTCCAAGAGGCGTTCGGCCTCGCCCTGGTTGGCAATCACTACCGAGGGATGCGCCTCAAGCCCTTCGCGCAAAGGCTCGCCCTGCGCCCGGAGCAGGGTCTTGATGTTCCTCTTGCGGGCGATTTCGATCAGGTTGCTATAGAATGACGGCGGCGTGCCCGCCGGCAGGCTGCCGCAGAGCATCACCCACGATGCGCGCCCGAGCGTCTCGTCCAGCACGCCGCCGAAGCGATTCAGTTCGTCGGCGAGGAGCGTGGGCCCGACTTCGTTGAGGTTGATCGTGAGCCCATGCTTGTCCGTAATCGTCAGGTTCGTGCGGATGTCGCTGCCGATCGGCACGGCCGCTATGGGAATGCCGCAATCGCACAGGTATTCCTCCAGGCGTTTGCCGGTCTCGCCTCCGGATGTGAGCACGGCGAGCGTCTCGGCGCCGAAAGAGTGCAGCACGCATGACGCGTTGACGCCTCGTCCACCTGCGGATTCGCGGGTCGAGCTGATATACGTGCGGTCCTCGAACGCGAGGCGGTCCACGCTGATGATCCGGTCAATCGCCGGATTTAGGGTGACAGTGACGATCAAGCACCTATTTTAGCTGCTTTTGGCTCGCGGGCCGCAGGTGATCCCAACCCATGGCCGGAAGCGCAGCGCCGTCGAGCGTTACGCGGCCCGGCGCTCCGCGCCGCATCCAACCGATGCGCGTGAGCGGCAGGGCGCCGAAGGAGGCGGGCACTTCGGTCCGGGGCGGGGCGGTGAACAGCAATTCGTAATCTTCGCCGCCGTGCAGCCCCTGCTCTAGCGTGGCGCCGCGAAACAGCGGGGGCGGGGAAATTTCGGCGCTCAGTTCGGACGCCAGAGAGAGCCGCCGGAGATCGAGCGAGAGTCCGTCGCTCAGGTCCATGGCTGCGGTTGCTCCTACTCGCTCCCGCAGGAAGCGGCCGAGCGCCAGACGCGGCTCCGGGCGCGCGTGCTTCCGCCAGGCCGGCCCTGCCCCCGTTTCCAGGCCCAGCGCGGAGCCCCCGAGTCTCCCGGAAACGTAAATGGCGTCCCCCGCGCGCGCGCCATCCCTGCGGAGCGCCTTGCCGCGCGGTACGGCGCCGCAGGCCACGATATCGCACATCACCTTATCCGCTTTGGCGAGGTCGCCGCCGATCAGCGGAGCGCCCTCGCGGGCCGAGAGCCGCAGCAGGCCGCGATAGAAGCGCTCGATCCAATCCGGGGCCGCGGAAGCGGGCACGGCAAGCGAGAGCAAGCAGAACCGGGGAGTGCCGCCCATGGCGGCAAGGTCGCTCAAGCCGCGGGCCAGTGCCTTCCACCCGATGTCTTCGGGCCGGTGGGTCGCGCTTCGGAAGTGGACGTCCTCTATCAGCATGTCCGTGGTAAAAAGCAGGTCTTCGCTTGCCCCGCGCGCGCGAAATATCGCGCAATCATCGCCGATTCCCAGCGTGATGCCGGCGGAGCGCGGCAGCGCCGCCCACTTCCGGATACGTTCGATCCACTTCAGTTCTCCGTCGGCTGTTTCCGTATGCTTGACCATAAAGGCGCCAAATGAGAGAATACCGTACGCAGTTTGTTGTAGTTAAGGTTGTTTGTCCGCGACTCGAAAGTCTCAGCAAGCCTCGAAAGTTCCGCTTTCCTTGCCAGGTCGACCCAAGAGCACGACGAACAATGATTTAGGAGATGTGTGGTGAAGGAAAAAGGCATCGTTAAATGGTTTAATGCCGCCAAGGGCTATGGATTCATCCAAAGGCAGAGCGGCGATGACGTGTTCGTTCACTTTTCCGCGATCCAGACGGAGGGCTACCGTACGCTGGATGAAGGCGCGGAAGTGGAGTTCGAGGTCAAGCAGGGGCCCAAGGGCCTGCAGGCCGAGAACGTGAGCAGGGTCTAGATCCTGGCAGACGAAGTTCTGATTGAACGGGGGCCGGTTCCGGCCCCCGTTTTCTTTTGAAACCTTAGTATCCACGCGGCCATCAAACTAACACGCGGGGTGTGCCTCGCGTTTCGAATGGCTCGATTGTTGCCTATTCCGGCGAAAGCGGCGTGCCTGACGCTACTTCTGGCGTTGGTGCTTCTTGCCCAAGTCTCGTCTACGGTCGTCGAGCAAACTCACCATCATTCTTCCGAGCATTGCTGCCTGCTCTGCCACATGGGACCGATGCCGCTGCTGCAGGCGGCCGCACCGGCGGTGATCTCCCCCTTCCTCGTGATGGCGTGGATCGACGGTTCCGGCCCGCTCGAAGCGCCGCCCGGCGCAACGATCGCGGCGGATTCCAGCCGCGCCCCGCCTTCCTCCTCAATCGTTTTGCCAGCTTAGTCCGGTCCGGCCCGACAGCCGGTTTCCGGGGATCTCAAAGGCTTTTGAGAAGAGAGGGAACTATGAGCTATCGAGGCATGACCCGCGCGCTCCTGATTGCGCCGCTTTTGGCCTGCCTGATCGCGCCCCGCCTGGGAGCGCAGCAGGATAACACCGAACTGCTCAACCGGATTCGCGCGATGGAGCAGCGCATTCAGGCGCTTGAAGCGGAAGTGACTGCGCTGAAAACGGCGCCAACGGGAGGGCCCTCCCAAGTGGTCGCTCAGTCCGCGCCCGCCCCGGCGGAACCGACCCCGCCGCCGGCCCAGATTGCGGAGCGGGCTTCCGAAACGCCGGCAAATATCGGCGGCGCGTCCGGCGCTGCAGCCAAAGTGTTCAACCCGGATATCAGCCTGATTGGCGACTTTCAGGGCGCGGCCGGGAACCACGGGAACCGCTATACTCCTTCGCTCGAAATGCATGAGTCCGAGTTAGGGCTGCAAGAGGTTATCGACCCCTACGTGCGCGGCGACGTCTTCCTCACATTCGGCGAGCAGGGCGTAGGTTTGGAGGAAGGGTACTTCACGTTTACCAGTCTGCCTGGCTCGTTCCAATTGAAGGTGGGCAAGATGCGCGCGGCGTTTGGCAAGGTCAATACGACGCATAATCACGTACTGCCGTGGATCGACCGGCCGCTGGTAACGCAGAACCTGGTTGGGGGAGAAGACGGGATCGACGACGCGGGCTTCTCCGTCAGCCGCATCCTGCCGGCGCCCAAAGGCATTTTTCTCGAAGCCACGGCGCAACTGTTTCGAGGCGATAGCGAGAACGTCTTCAGCGCCTCGAAGAGGAGCGACGTTTCCACAGTCGGGCATTTGCGCCTATACCGGGATATTTCCGAGTCCACAAACCTCGATTTGGGCGGCTCTTACGCGCGCGGCCAGAGCCCGTTCGGCACGGGCACGAACCAGTTGTTTGGAACGGATCTGACGCTGCGATGGAAACCGCTCCGGCGGGCGATCTACCACTCGTTTACCGGCAGGGCGGAATTTGTATGGGCGCGAACCAGCGCCCAGCCCACGGCTCTCTCAATTCTAGGGGCCCTGTTGTCGGAAGCGCCCGCCTCATCCACAGCCAAGCCTTTCGGTTATTACGCTTCCGGCGAGTACCAACTCGGCCGCCGCTGGTTCCTCGGCGGGCGGTTCGATCAGTCGGAGCGCGGCCAGTGCCTGGCAACGAATCCGGCCAGTTCCGGCTGCTCGCAGCCAACCACTCTATCCATCGGCCTCAATCCCGTAACATTGGCCAACGACAAACTTCTCCGCGACACCGGCGGGTCTCTCCTGCTCACTTACCGGCCCAGCGAATTCAGCCAGATCCGCGGCCAACTGCGGCGCACCGCTTACGGCGACGGGCCGGTCGCTAACGAAGTTCTTTTCCAATTCATTCTCTCGATGGGAGCGCACGGAGCGCACCCGTTCTGATGAGTGAAAGGAGCTATTATGCTGAAACGATTTGAAGCGTTTGCCGCGATATTGCTCGCGGCCGGGAGCGCAAACGCCGCTTCCAAGCTGAACGTGGTCGCCACCACCGAGGATCTGGCGGCGATTTCGCGCGAAATCGGCGGCGACAAGATCGAAGTCGATTCCATCGCCAAGGGCTATCAGGACCCCCACTTTGTGGAGGCCAAGCCCAGCTTCCTGCTGAAGCTTCAGAAGGCCGACCTGCTCGAAGTGGTTGGGCTGCAACTCGAAATCGGGTGGTTGCCGCCACTCCAGACGCAGAGCCGAAACCCCAAGGTCCAGGTCGGCGCCGCGGGTTACCTCGATCTGTCACAGTTCTGCCAGATTCTGGAGGTTCCCACCGGACAGGTTACGCGCGCCATGGGCGACGTGCACCCCCTGGGGAACCCGCACTACTGGCTGGCTCCCGAAAACGGACGGCGAATCGCCAAAGCCCTGCGTGACAAATTCGGCGCCATGCAACCTGCCGACGCTGCCTATTTCGCCCAGCGCTATACCGATTTTGACCAGCGGCTCACGGCCGCCGAGAAGGTATGGGACGCCAAGATGGCGCCTTATCGAGGCCGGAAAGTGGTCACGTATCACGAGTCTTGGCCCAGTTTCTGCGAACGTTTTGGCCTGAACGTAGTGGGATACGTCGAGCCCAAGCCCGGCATCCCGCCCAGTCCCAGCCATACGCTCGATCTGATCAATCAGATGAAGGGCGCGGGCGTGAAGTTGGTTCTTGTGGAACCGTACTTCGATCTGCGCACCCCTAATTCCATTGCGCAAGGCACTGGCGGCGAGGTGGTCACACTGATGCCTTCGGTGGGCGGCGTGAAGGAGATCACCAACTATTTCCAGCTCTTTGATTACGATATCAACCTGCTGGCCAACGCATTTGCCAGAGTCAAATAGGAGCGCTCATGGGAACTCTCGGTTTTCTACTCCCTCCCTTTATCGCCAGCCTCATTCTTACCGGCATACACGCCTACCTGGGCGTGCATGTGGTGGAGCGCGGCGTGATTTTCGTGGATCTCTCGCTGGCGCAGATTGCCGCCTTGGGCACCACCATCGCAGTGCTGTATGGGATCGAGCCGCATGGCGACGCGGCCTATGTGGTCAGTCTGGTTTTCACGTTTATCGGCGCGGCCGTCTTCTCCACGATTCGTGGCCGGCGCGTGCGCATTCCGCAGGAGGCCATCATCGGCATCTGCTACGCAGTGGCTTCGGCGGCGGCCATTCTGGCCATGAGCAAATCCACGCAACAGACCGAGCACCTGAAGGAAATGCTGGTCGGGAACATCCTCACGGTGACTTGGGTTGAAGTGGCGAAGACGGCGGTGCTCTATGGGGCTG
The DNA here is from genome assembly GCA_903925975.1 of uncultured Acidobacteriia bacterium. Taxonomy (GTDB): domain Bacteria; phylum Acidobacteriota; class Terriglobia; order Bryobacterales; family Bryobacteraceae; genus BOG-224. Next base: position 21,887 of record CAIYHG010000198.1, read on the forward strand.
TCGGCCTGTTCCACTTCATCTTCCGGCGCAAATTCCTGCTGATCTCGATGCATCCGGAGCAAGCCGAGCGGGAAGGCATCTCGATTCGCTGGTGGGACTTCCTCTTTTACGCCTCGTTCGGCTTCGTCGTAACTTCCTCGGTCGCTATAGCAGGGGTGCTTCTGGTGTTCTGCTACCTCATCGTGCCTTCGGTAGGCGCCATGCTTTACGCGTCGAGGGTTGGCCCGAGGCTGGCGATCGGTTGGACCATGGGAACGCTTGTCTCGGCGCTCGGCGTCTATCTTTCGTTGAAAATCGACTTGCCGACCGGCGCGACCATCGTTTGCACGTTCGGCGTGGTTCTGATTGCCATGGCGGTAGTCCGGCTGCTGCTGCCGGCGCTAAGGAGAAATCAGGCGCGGGAGATCGCCGAGACCAGGGCCTGAAGCGCGGATTACGCCGTCGAGCGGGCGAGCACGGCTTCGAGCGCCCGCTCCAGGTCGGGTTCCTGAATGGGCTTGGCGACTACGAAGCGTCCCTCGCCCTCGAAGTCCGCCTGCAACTCGGCGTCGTAATGGTCGGAAAGCAGAATGAAGCCGATGACGCGTTCCTGCATGCGTTCCGAGAGTTCCACCCAGTTGAGGCCGGGGGCGCGGACCGAGCAGAATGCCAGATCGAATCGCATGCGATTTGCCAATTCCAGCCCGGCATCGGCGCTGGCGACCGGCACGACGCGGCAGTTCCGCGAAGCTAGGATCGTCATGAGCTGACGCTGTACCGCTTCGTCTGGTTCGATCAGCAGGGCCGTCATGCGGCGCTGCCAGCCATGCGACACGGCGGGCGCGGACCCGCGGTCCGGGCCGAGTGCGGGCAGTTCCACCTCGAAGCACATCTGGCCCTCTTTCGCATCGACAACGCGTACTTCTCCCCCGTGGCCGGTGATAATGCCCCGCGTCAAGGCCAGCACCATCGCGGTCTCGTCTCTGCTGGCCGGCTTGGCGCCTGGGCAGGAACAAATTTCTACCAGCAGCCTCTTGCCGAGCACCACGGTGCGGATCGAGAGGGTTTTCTCCGTGGCTTCGGCGAGCGCCTGTTCGGAGTGCACGATGAGCGTCAGAAAGACCTGTTCCAGTTGACCCTGCGACCCCAAAACGTTCAGGTGCTCGCGCGATACCAGGTCCTGCACCTGGATTCCCGAAGCCCTCCAATCGGCCTCGCGGAATTGGATCAGGCTTCGCAGCAGCGTCGAGACGCAGACCGGCCGGGCCACCGCCGTATCGGCCCCGGCGGCCACCAGGCGGGCCACGATGGTCGCCGCCCGCTCCGCCTGCGCCGCAATGGCGGCAATTTCGCGTCCGCCGTTACGCTGTAGCGGCATGGCCGTCGCCGCCAGCTCGGAGATGGAGGCCAGCGGCGCACGCAGTTCGTCCACTACGCCTGAGATCAGCCTGCCAACGGCTGCCAATTTCTCGGTCCGGAAGAGCTGCTCCTGAACCGTGCGCTGATCCAGCAGGCGGATCGCCACCGCGATCTGGTTGGCCAGGTGTTGCGCGAGCGCTTGTTCGTCAAGGCTGAAATCGTGGGTCCGGTTATCCTGATCTAACTCCAGAACCCCCATCACTTCCGACTGCGCCAGCATCGGGAGGAACAACGCGGATTTCGGCGCGGCGCGATCCCTGGCGCTGAACGGGAACGGGCTTCGCGAGGTATCGGGTATCGCCAGCAGCGTGCGGTAGTGGAAGCAGGCTACGGCCCCCGCGCCGATGCTTCCGGGGGCGGACGAGGCGAGTGGGATCGAAATAGGTTCGCCTTCGGTTCCCGGCGCGGAATCAAGCGTCTTGGCGGCCCGGTTGTGAAGGAAGAGATGAACCCGCGTGACTCCCAGAATCCCCGGCAGAGCCTCGGAGATGCGTTTGAGTACGGCTGCCGCGGAGGAAGCGCTCAGGATCTCTTCTCCCAGATGGAACGTCTGGCGCAAGCGTTCTCTCTGTTTGCGAAGCCTGCGCTCCCGGGTCCAAAGGATGAACGATACGAACAGGATTGCAGTCAGACCCAGAGCCAGCGTTGTGGGCGGTAACGGCCAGCCAGTCCGGGTGGCGCCGATCAGATCTTCATCGTTCACCAGTACTTCGAAAAACCGGTTGTAGGGCGGGGCGGGGCAGAACTGCAGCGCCACCCCAACGGCGGTAACCACGTCATCGGTTTCAAACCGTCTCAAGTCCGGCATCCCCGAGGCGCTGGGTACGAAGATCTTGACGGGCTGCGTGGCTGGGCCCACCAAAATCTGCCCGCCCGCGGTCGTGTCGCTCACGTCGCCGGCGCGCCCCTCCACGCGAACCAGGCGGCCCATGTACCGCAGGTTGGAGGGGAATGCAGTCAACTGGCGCGCGGAGAGGGATATCGGGGCCGGAGCGGGCGCGTGACCCAGTAGCTTGACGGCCGACGCCTTGATTACCGGCATCCCGGCGAGCGCTTCGATGACGCCGACCGCCTCGATTTGATCGCCGGCGTGCAACCCGGCCAGGGTACGGTCGTTTGGAGGGCACTGCACGACGGCGCCGCCGTCGGCGTCCTCAAAGCCGAGTAGTGTGTAAGTGGGAAAGAAGTAAGGCGGAGCCGAAACCACCCCGCGAACCACCACTCTTTCTCCTGCGTGGGCCGGTGCGAAATCGGGGGCGGAGCGGCGACCGGTCTCGGCCGGCGTCATCTTCGTCTGTGCCGCCGCGGGGACGCAAAGCATGGCAGCCAGAGCCAGGGCAAACACATGAAGCCGAAGTCTCCGTCTTGCCATTCCCGAGTCTCTCCCTAATCGTCCGCCGATACCCATATCGATCTAGGGCCGTGGCCGCCGCGCTCAGCCAATCCAGATTGTAGCGAATCGTAAGCGGATTAATCGCTTTCTTCGCCGATAACTTCTTCGCCGACGTTCTCCCCAAGCCATTTCAGATACGGCGCCGCGCCCTCCACAATCGGGAGAGCGATCACTTCCGGAACCTCGTACGAATGAGCCTCTGCCAGCGTCGCGCTCAGCCGGTCGAAAAGGCTGCGTGAGGATTTGATTACGAGCACGCATTCGTCGGATGTCTCGAGCGCGCCCTGCCACGTATAGAAACTCTTTACCCGCGGAATTAGGCTTACACAAGCCGCCAGGCGCTTGCCCACCAGGAGCCGCGCCAGCTTCTCCGCCTCATTCTCGGTTGAGCATGTGCTCAGGACAACAATTTTATCGGTCATGGGCATTTAATTGCGCGTCAACGCACGGCAGCGATGTTAATATTATCTTCCAGGCCTTCTTTGCATGAAAGCGCCTCTCACTCGAATCGCCTGCGCCACTGCCGCCCTCATTGTCTCCGGTTACGCGGTGACCGCTCTCTGCGGCCCTCGCGGAGTTCCGGGGCTGCTCCAAAAACGCGAGCAGATCGCCGTGCTGGAGCAGCGCAACGAGGAACTGACGAAGGATATCGAGCGGGCAAGGGGACGCATTCAGCGTCTTTCGTCCGACCCCGTGGAGCAGGAACGGATCATCAAGGAACGCCTCAAGCTGGTCCACCCGGACGAAAAGGTCTACATGCTGGCTGAGCCGGCGCGAAAGTAAGCCTTCAAACGCAGAGTACGGCCGCCCCTGGAATCGCATCGTTCTTCAGGCTATTCAAAGCTTCGTTGGCTTCGGCAAGCCCGAATTGCCGCACCTCGGTCCGAATGGGAATCTCCGCCGCAACCCGCAGGAAATCTTCGCCGTCCTGCCGCGTATTGTTGGCCACGCTGCGGATGACGCGTTCCCGGTATAGAAGGCTGTAGTCGAACGCGGGAATGGGTGACATGTGGATGCCTCCCGCCGCCACCGTGCCTCCCGGCTTCAGGGCGCGCAGGGCGGCCACCACAAGCTCGCCCGCCGGGGCGAAGACAAGCGCCGCGTTCAGCTTCTCCGGAGGCTCTTCCTGGGCCCCGCCCGCCCACTCTGCGCCCAAGTCCAGCGCAAGTTTCGTGTGCCGCGGATCGCGCGACATGGCGAACACGCGAATGCCCCAATGGCGCGCTACCTGGATAGCCACATGCGCCGCCGCCCCGAAGCCGTACATCCCGAGCGTTTCTCCGGGGCGAATTCCGGAAACCCGCAGCGTCCGGAACCCGATGATGCCGGCGCACAGCAGTGGCGCCGCCTGCAGGTCGCCGAAGCCTTCCGGAATGGGATAGACGAAGTCCTCGGGCGCGGCTACGTATTCGGCGAAACCGCCGTCGGCCGTCCATCCCGTGAACTCGGCGGCTTCGCACAGGTTCTCTTTGCCGGCGCGGCAATACTCGCACACGCCGCAGGTCCGGCGCAGCCACGGAATCCCCACGCGCGCGCCCGCCGAGAATCTTACGGCCCCAGCGCCCGATTCCTCCACCACTCCCACAATCTGGTGGCCCGGCACGATGGGCGACTTTCTTTTCGGCAGTTCGCCCTCGATCACGTGAAGGTCCGTGCGGCACACGCCGCACGCGCGAACCCGCACCAGAACTTCTCCGTGACCCGGCGTGGGCTTGGGGACGTCCAGAAGCCGCAGCGGAGCGGTTTCAATAAGGGCTGGCGAGGGAAGCACGCAGGCTATCATGCCTTGTATTCTCGCTCAGGCTGGTATCTTGGGTACATCGATTATGGGGAAGCGAATCATGTTGGCCGTGGTGGGCGCTGGGATCGGCTCGCTGCTCGGCCTGTTGGCGTCGTTCCTGGGCGCGGGGAACGCAGCCCTGATCGTTGGAGCGGTAGTCGGGGCGGTAGTTCCGCTATTGGTGCTGGGGCAGCCCGGCCGCTGATGCGCCGGCGCCGTCCGCTTGCGCGCCGGTGAAGATTGGGCAAGAATCGGTTCGATGGCCTATTGCACGAAATGCGGCGCTGTCCTGGACGGGCGCTTCTGTTCCACATGCGGGGCCCCGGCCGGGGTTGGTACCGGCGCGGCCGCCTATACTCCGCCGCGCGGAGGCGCGTTGCCCGAGAACATTGCCTCCATGCTCTGCTACTCGCTGGGGCTGGTCACGGGCGCTCTGTTCCTGCTGATTGACCCCTACCGCCGCAACCCGGCCGTCCGCTTCCATGCCTGGCAGGCGCTGTTCTTCGGCATCGGCTGGTTCGTTCTGTGGATTGTTCTGCAAACGCTGACGGTTTCATTTGCGGTGATCGGCTCCGGCTTCATCAACTTCATCCTGGGTCTTGCGCAGAACTTGTTTGCTCTGGGGCTGTTGGCGCTCTGGATCTATTTGATGGCGTCGGCTTATCAGGGCAAGACGGTCGAGTTACCCGTGGTCGGCCCCATGGCGCGCAAGCGGGTCTGAACGTTACGCCATCGGGCGGCGGGGTCTTCAGTTGCGATGGCCCGCGCGCCGGAACAGCTAACCCCCCGTCACTCCTCTACAATATCAGTGGGATTCCGAAGCTCATGGGCGTGACCAGGCGGCAATTCTTGGCGGCGGCTTGCACGGCGCCCGCCGCTGCGCAGACGGCGGCCCAATCCCCGTCGCTCGCATCGCCGCGCCCTCTGATCTGCCTCTTCTCCCAGGTGCTCATCAAGGTGGAATATGCCGACCTCGGGGAGATCCTGCGGAGCCTCGGTTTCGAAGCGTGCGATCTTTCGGTGAGCGAAGCGGGGCACGTCCGTCCCGAGATGGCCTCGCTCGATCTCGTTCGCGCCGTGGAGTCGCTGCGGGGCGCCGGCGTGGACGTCCCCGTCATCACCACCGATCTGACGTCGCCCCAGGACCCGGGCATCCGCGACGTGCTCGGCATCGGCAGCATCATTCAGCTTTCGTTGTTCCGGCCAGGCCTCTGGGCATATCCGAAACTCGATGCAGTGGCCCGGCTTCTCCAATGGCGCCGCGACGTGGCCGGGCTTGCGAGCCTGGCTCGGTCTACGGGCATGTGCCTGTCGGTTCCGAACCGCATCGGCGAGGGGCCTGGAACGGCAATCGAGGAGATGGACCTCACCATTCGCCTGCTGGAACCGCGCGCGGTCGGGTACGATTTCGACCCCGCTTCGGCCGTGGTCTCCGCCGGTCCGGACCGCTGGATGAATGCGCTCCGCACGGCGCTTCCCCGGCTGAAATCGGTCACTGTTCGGGACGTGGAGTGGAAAACGTCGGGCGGCAGCCGGGAGACCTTGCCGTGTCCTCTGGGGCAGGGCATAGTGGACTGGGCCGCTTTCTTCGGCGTTCTCGCCCGCGCCAAATTTGCGGGCCCGATCTCGCTGCGAGTGGATTACAAGCCGGCCGACGACGTCGGCGCCATCCAGAGCGATGCGGCGTTTCTGAGGAAGGCGGTGAGCGCCGCGTACAAAGACCGGGCATAGTCGGTCTGCTGGAGCGCCGCGCTCTTTACAATAGAATTTCATGCTCAGTTCGGGATACCTCGGCGCGGGCGGTTTGGCGGCATCGGCGGCTTTTTTCGCGTGGGCCGTTCGGGGCCGCGCGTCGCGCGTATTCGGGCCATCGGTCTGGCGCGGCCCTTCCGACCGGCCTGCCATTGCGCTCACCTTTGACGACGGCCCGAGCGAAGGCACGCCGGAGCTCCTGCAGGTGTTGTCTGATCTAGGCATACGCGCCACCTTCTTTCAGTGCGGAGCCAATGTGGATCGGCTTCCGGAAGTGGCGGCGGCGGTGGCCCAGGCCGGTCACGAAATAGGGAATCACGGTTACGCCCACCCGCTCTATTGTTTTCGCTCGCCGCGTTTCATTCAGAGCGACCTTGCGCGGGGGCAAGACGCCATCGAGCGGGCTTCGGGCGTAAGGCCCGTCTGGTTCCGCGCCCCTTTCGGCGTCCGCTGGTTCGGCTTGGCGACGGCGCAGCGCCGGCTCAAGTTGACCGGAGTGATGTGGAGCGCAATCGGAAATGATTGGAATGTGAGCGCGGACGGGGCTGTGGAGCGGCTGCTGCGGCGCGTGTCCAACGGTTCGATCCTCTGTTTGCACGATGGACGGGAGCTTGGCGCGAAGCCGGATATTCGCGTGACAGTGGACGCCGTACGGCGCCTTGTTCCAGAGCTTCTCGCCCGGGGATATACATTCGAAACGCTGAGCCGGCTAATATCTCCAACGACCTGATCCAGCGCGTGCTGAAGGTGATGGCCGCCTCCAGGCCGCGTGAGTGGGTCGGCTTGCGGTCCAGGGGGACCGCCCCACAACGCGCTGCACCTCTGGCCGGGCTACACGCGCCACTGCGATAACCTAAGGCTTAGTGCTCAACCGGCTCAAGTCTTTCCTGGCGGGCGGCTGCGACGAGGCTGATGGCGCCGGCGCGCCCGATGGCTCGCGCCAGCCCCGCATCCTCATCGTCAGGTCGGGCGCCATCGGCGATACGCTCATGACCACGCCATTGATCCGCGCGCTGCGGCACGCGTTTCCGGAGGCGTACCTGACGTTCCTGTGCTCGAATGGCGCGCGTGACGTTCTGGCGCATAACCGGAGCCTGGACCGCGTGGCCGGTTTGGCCTACCGGCACGCGCCCGCGGCGCTGAGCCCCGAGAAGAGACACCTGATAGCTAGCCTCAGAGAGTTGCATCTCGATTGCGCCATTGTCCTTGAGAGCCATCCCAGCTTTCTGGACCTTGCGCGGCGGGTCCAGGCCAAGCGCGTGGTGGCTTACGGCGTGCTTGAGGGGACGCATATCGACAAGGCCGGGTTCGACCCCAAGCGGCACTCGATCGAGAATCACCTTCGCGTAGGCGAGGACTTCCTCGGAGCGCCGTCCGCCGGCCTGGAGATGGAGTTGTACTATCCGGAGCCGGTTCGGGCGGCTGTCGCCGGCCGGCTCGCACAGGCCGGCATTCAGCCCGGCGATATCGTGGTGGGCCTGCATGCGGGATGGGGCGGCAGGGCGCAATCGTTTGAAGAGACGCGCCTGAGGAGCTGGCCGCCGCAACGCTTCGCCGCTGTGGCCCGCTGGCTGGTTGAGAGCGCCGGCGCCCGGGTGGTACTCACCGGTTCGTCGAATGACCGGCCGCTCAACCAATACATAGCCGCGCAGGCAAGCGTTCCATGCCTCGATTTGGCAGGGAGCTTGTCGGTGTTGGAGTTGGCGGCGCTCATCGGCCGTTTCAACGCCTACGTTTCGATTGATTCCGGACCTGCGCACATGGCCGCCGCCCTCGGGACGCCGCTGATCTGCCTCTGGGGCCCGGGCATTTTCGAGCAGACCCGGCCGCTGACCGAGCGGGGAATCGTGCGTCTGATCCGGCACGCCGTGCCTTGCGCGCCCTGCTACGGAACGCCGCTTTTGAAGCAGTGTACGGATAACATCTGCATGAAGCGGATCGAGGTGGAGGAAGTGCGGGAAGCCGTAACGGCGGCTCTAGCTCACGCGGCCGCCAAGCGGATTCCCGTAACAGGTAACTGAATTCGCGGCTAGTCGCCCGGCACGCGATCGGGTTTTGGCCCGAAACTCCAGCCGAACTCGTTCAGCCACGCGGAGACGCGATGCCAGTATGTCTTCGCCGTCGATATGCCCAGCATCACGCCGATCATGAGGAGGGCGGCCACAACCGTCTGCGCAACGCTCAGATTTGTCTTCCAAAGGAATGAGGCGCGCCCGTAGACCAGTTCGATGTGCACCCAATACACCAGCAGGGAAGTGGTGCCGAACTGCCGGACCCAACTCCAGCCGGGCTTTGCCCCGTAGCGTGTCCACACAAACGCCAGCGCCAGCAGTAGCAGCACGATGGATAGCTTCGACAGCACCTGGGCGGGGCTGTTCAGCCAGTAATCCGCCTTGGAGTAGATCGAATACGGCTGGTTGGCAAAATACTGGCAGCCCATCAGGGTCGCTGCGCCAAGCAGGGCGGCCCATTGTACGGCGCGTTCGATCTGCTCGTGCGGAATCAGGCGGATCGCGCTGCCCGCGCTCATGCCGAAAGCCAGATACGCTCCCCACGGAAAGAACCCAAACGAGGCGAAGTCCGGAATGATATAGGAGCGAATCATCCACGGAACCCCGGACCAGTTCATCTGCGAAATCACGGGCGACGCCAGCGCGATCCCCAAACCGAGCACAGCGCAATATCGCGCGCGCTCCGTGGTGCGGAACACGGCCATCGCGGAGAGCGCCAGCATGGAGAAGCCCATGCAGTTTAGAATGTCGACGCGAAACAGGTCTTGCCACGCGGCAGGGAGGCCGAAGAGCCAAAGCTGAATGCGAAATGCGAATGCGAGGGCGAATAGGTAGCCCGCGCGCCGCACCGAAGCCGTGAAGCGTTCCGGCGCGGGGATGCCCCTGCGCTCGGTGCTATCCATCAGGAAAGCCAGCGTGATCCCGGTGAGGAAAAGAAAGATCGCCGGAGGCATGCCGCCGACAAACTGGGAGAGAACGTAGGGTCCGCTCCCCCTCAGGTCGTTCCTGATGTAAGAGTGGAACACGTGTCCCTGGAGCATGATGACGGCGCCTATGCCCCGCATCCAATCCAGGTATTCAAGCCGATTCGCGCTGGTCTTCGGTTTCATCTACAAAACGAGCCTTACTTCAATGGGTGCTGCCGCTTCACGCTGGCCGGCAGATTCAGCGTTACGGCGGAATCCGGAATCGGCGGGTTGATCTTCATGTTGGTATACGTCGCCAACTGATAGTCGCCGCCTCGATAGGAGAGCTTCTGCTGAATGGCTATGCCGGTCTGAACGGAGACCCAAAGCTCCACTTTTTCCAAGTGCGTCGCTTCATCCGGCTTCCTCGGAGTGAGTTCCAGGTGCGCCGTCGGCTGCCCGTTAACCGTTTCGGCGCCGGCCAGCTTGATGGAATATGCTTCCTGCAAGTCCTTCGCGCTGGCGCCGAAGCCGAGTAACAGATACTGATTCACCTGCGCCCCGAGCTTCTTGTCCAGATCGTAAATGTCCACGGTGTTGAGCTTGGGGTAGTAGATTTCGCCGGTGCGCCCCGAGAATGCAATCTTCTTGGCGTCCGGCTCTTTGATGTCGAACAACGCGCGGAGGTCCTTCGGTTTGGGGCGCTTGACCACCAGCGTGCCGCTGTCCTTGTAATCCTCGTCGATGATGGCGGTGTGCGAGGTCTTCTTCACGTCGGCGGTCACGCTCTTGAACGTAGCCGCTACTTCGTCCATGTGCGCCAGGGTCTGCTGCAAGAGATCGTCAGCGGGCGCGGCAGTCAGCGCCGGAGCCACCAGAAAAACCATCCACGCCAGACGGGTCCGACTGTGAAGCATCTTCATCAAAGATACGCATCCCGCACGCCGGATGTTACCGCCGGCGCAACTTAAACTAGAGGTTGGCAAAGGCCATGTACCCCTGCAAGTCACCCTCCGAAGTGCGAATGGGTTCCACGCGAGTAACTTGAAGCCGGTTATTCGCCACCCGCGCCCGTAGAACCGAGGTGAGCGTGTCCGCCAAGCGGTCTTCCGTCACGCCTTGCAGCAATTCCTTGTCAACAAAGAAAACGGAACTGCCGTGTTCCGAAGGAAGCATCGCAATCCCGCTTGCATTCGGTATGCGGGGCTGGTCCCTAAACCAATCGCGGGGCGGGAGGAACATGAAGGCCAGAATCAGGAGGACAACAATGTCGTACTGCCAGGACCCCCTCGGAAAATCCCATAAAATGAGCCGCTTCAGCATGTGCCGTTGTAATTATGATAGCAGGCCGCCGAGTCCGCTTGCACGCGCTTCGCCGTGGGCTTCCCAACAGAAGTGCGGCCTCTTGTTTTATTCACAGCTTTAGCACACGCAGAAATACGTAAGTTATTGGAGCGGCGGCTTCAAAAACCTGTTGAAAAGGCGCTGTGAAGCGGAAATGACACTGGCGCCGGTGTGGGCGCAGGGGGTAAAAGAGATAGAAGTTCCAGTCGTTCGGCGGCGGCGCAGCCCTGGAGGCAAATCTCGGGGGAGGTGGTCTCCCGGCTGCGCCAGCCTCCTTGGTCCTATCTCGCTATTGCCGGTTCTCCGGCCCGCACGTGCGTCAGCCAGCCGAAACGATCCGGCGTAGTTCCATGCACGATTCCGAAAAACTCCTTCTGCAATTGCTCGGTGATCGGTCCGCGATGGCCCTTCCCAACAGTGATCCGGTCCACGGAGCGGATCGGCGTAATCTCGGCGGCGGTGCCCGTGAAGAACACTTCGTCGGCGATGTAGAGCA
>CAIYHG010000199.1 GCA_903925975.1 uncultured Acidobacteriia bacterium
AACGAGCTCAACCCGCGCGCCAAGCAATGCCGGGCTCAGAAGCTATCACAAGCCTTGCGGAAACTGGGATATGCCGTCACGCTAACACCCATCAATCCCGAACCCGCAATCGGCAGCGCGGGGTGATTTTCAGCGGAGCGGCCTTCCTCTGACGCACGTTTCCTCGCGGCCAGAGCACTACTCACCCGTCCCCCCGGGGGCGCGACTGCGGAATTCGCGGGCTCAGTAAGCCTGGCCGCGGTTCTCTACATCAGTCACGACGACGCTACCAGGCTGAGCCGGCGCTTCAACTCGCCGTGAGAGATGCTCTCTCCCAGTTCGGCTTCGGCGGCGAAGATGCGGGCAGCGGTCGCTCCGTCGACTTCCTCTTCGGGAGCCTCTGCCAGTCGGCGGGCGAACTCCTCACCACTGATGGGACTGGGGGGGGGGCCAGAAGGGTCAAGAGCGCGTGGACCTGCTGCTGAGGCAAGGCGTCGATGATCTCATGTAGCCGATCCAGGTCACTCACGATTCGCTCCATTGCCGACCGGGCGCCACGCCTTCAGTATACCGAGATGCGCGGAAAATCGGTCAGGCGACTTTCAACGGCTTCCCGGGTGGCGACACGGGCGGACTGCCACCTGATCGAAGAACTTGCCGCGGCACCGCGGCCGCAGCGCCGGCTTTCACCGTTTGACGCCGGTACGCCAAAGGCGTAGTATGAGACAGTGTTCGAGTTCATCGAGTCGGCTGCGTTCGACCGCGTGCGGACCCTGTATCTGGATGACGAGGAATATGGGGAATTGCAGCAGTGCCTGATGCAGAACCGGAAGCGGGCGCGGTCGTTCCCGGCTCCGGTGGCGTGCGCAAACTGCGGTGGCGGCGAAGGGGCGCGGGCAAGCGTGGCGGATTGCGTGTGATCTACTACGTCCGCTACCGGCCGAACGAGTTCTGGATGTTGGCGCTATATGCGAAGACCAGGCAGGAGATCGTGCCGGCCCACGTGCTGAAACGGCCTAGGGAGGCGTTCGAAAATGACTAGGAAACTCTCGGGGCGAGCGCTCGCCCGATTCGAGCGCGAGCGCGATATCTGGCAAGAAGTCCTGGACGGCGTACTGGAAATCAAGGCCCGGCGCGGCAAGCGCGCCGTTGCCGAGCCGCGTTCGCCCGTGGTTCGTGCACGCTTGAAATCGGGGTTGACACAGGCGCGGTTCGCCGCTCTGCTCGGAGTGTCGAAACGCACCCTGGAGCAATGGGAGCAAGGGCGCCGGGCGCCAAGCGGTGCCGCGAAAACGCTGATCCGGTTGGCCGAGCTCCACCCCGAGGTTCTCCGGGAAATCGCTGCCTGATTCGCGCGTCTTCCGGAGGGCAGGGCACCGCAACCGCCTTCCCGCTAGAATGGGGGACGTTTAGGAGGTCTCGATGCTTTTCAAGCCCGTGTCCGGAATGCTCGCGGTGGCTGTTCTCGCGGCGGTCGCGTCGCAGTCCACTCCCACGAAGAAACCTCCCGCCGAGCCTTACCGCTGGAAGAGCGTGCAAATGGTCGGCGGCGGCTTCGTCGATGGCATCGTGTTCCACCCAACGGCGAAAGGCGT
>CAIYHG010000200.1 GCA_903925975.1 uncultured Acidobacteriia bacterium
GCAGTCGCGGCACTCGCTCCTCCGGCGAAAGATAGCTGAACATCCCGGCCTGCTGGTGATCGTCTCCGCGCATAAAAACATTCGATCACCAATTTGTTCGGAACGCTAGACTCGGGACGGGTTTTTCAGCAGCCTGCTAGGTTTCTCCCAGCCCGCCGCACCCAGTTCCCCCCACCAGCCCCTTTCGCCACCCGCTCCCCAAAACGCTCGAGATCCGCAGGGTAGAATTGAAACGGGAGCCGGACCACCCGACGCATCATGCTGGGAATCGACCGCCGCACCGCGAGCTACGCATGGACGGTGGCGCTTGTTCTGCTCCTGCTTGCCTTCGTTTACCTCATCCGCACCACCCTGTTCGTTTTCGTTCTCGCCGTTCTGTTCGCCTACCTGCTCTCCCCGCTGGTTGATCTGTTGGATCGTTTTCTCCCCACGCGCACCAGAACGCCCGCCCTGGCGCTTGCCTACCTCATCTTCGTGGGAGCCGTCGGCGTGACCGGCTTCGAGATCGGGTCCAAGGTGGCAGACGAGGCCAACCGCCTGGTGAAAGAGTTGCCCGCGCAGATCGAGAAGTGGAAAGCGCCGGGGGACGCAAACGCCACCGGGCTGGACCGCTATAGAGCGGAGATCATCCAGCGCATTCAGGTAGAGATCGCAACCGGCTCGCACGATTTCATCAGCCGCTTGCCCGAGGCCGGCTACAAGTTTCTTTCCGTTGCGAGCAGCCTGCTGTACGCCATCATCATCCCCGTGCTCGCGTTCTTCTTCCTGAAGGACGGCAAGGCGTTGCGCGCGCAAGCGCTCGTAACCGTGTCCAACGAGCTGCGGCGCACCCTGTTGGACGAGGTGCTGGCCGATCTCGATATCCTGCTGGCGCACTACATGCGCGCGCTGGTCGTGCTCTCCGTCGCCACCTTCATCGCCTACACCGCCGCGCTTCTGATCATAGGCGTGCCCTACGCCTTCCTGCTGGGCGCCCTGGGCGCGCTTCTCGAATTCATCCCCATGCTTGGCCCGATTACCGCCGGGGTGGTGGTTGTCGGCGTAGCGCTGGTTTCCGGCTCGCACGTTCTCGCGGTGGTGTGCATCCTGCTGCTCTACCGGATGTTTCAGGATTACGTCCTCAGTCCGCACCTGATGGGCCGAGGCGTGCAACTCCACCCGCTGCTAGTCCTGTTCGGCGTATTCGCCGGCGGCGAACTAGCCGGCGTAGCGGGCACGTTTCTCTCCGTCCCGGTCCTTGCGCTAGCCCGCATCCTATACCTGAGAATCCGCAAAGCCCGAGCCGTCGCGCTTGCGCCGCCGCCCGAATCACCTGAACCCGTCGCGCCGTAGGGCCGGGGATTTGTGAGGATGGGGCACAACGGTCGCAAGGGCGTTTCTGGGGAGTAACTGCCCGCCGCGGCCGGTTGCCCGCCTCAGTTACTTCGATATGCCGAACCCGTCGATCTGAACCTCCAGTTGATGGTTCACGCGGAGCCCGTAGATGCCGTCGGTCTTCGCCATAGCGTCCGTCTTCGGAGACGAGTTCACAACCACGCCGTTGACCACGAAGTCGATCTTGTCGGCGCCAACCCGGACTTCCAGTGTGTTTGTAGATGTCCCGTCCGCGCCAGGTTTCTTCACGGCGTCGTTGGGAGTCTTCGCCGATATCTGCGGCGTGGCGTTCCCGTTGCGGCTCTTGATCAGCCAGGTGCCAAACTGATCGATCTGGAAATAGAGGTAAGACTGGTCCGGGCCATCCAGATTACTGCCGGCGAAGATAAGGCCGTAGTAGCAGGAGTGGCTCGCCGGCTTTACCAGATTGAACGTGGCCTTCACGGTGTAAGCCCCTGACGCGGTGTTCGCCGGGTTCCAGTAGGTCGCCGCTTGCGGATTCGTGGAGTGGAAGCCTCCGCCCTGGGTCACGAACTTGACCGTCCCGGCGGCGTCCGGGTCGGATGCCGAAGTGCTCCGGTCGATGCGCTGTTTCCATCCTTGGGGAACACTCTGTGCTGCCAGCGGCGCAAGAGCCGCCAGCGTGATTAGAGCAATCCGAATCTGTCTCTTCATCGGTACATTTCCTCTGTCGGATCTTTCGGGTGCCAAAAGGTCGCCACACGCTTATTATCGATGATCGCGCAGTCATCAAAGTTGCGGCGCAGGGTTTCTTCGCCATGAACTACGGCAGCTCCGCAGGTAAACGGCGCACAAGCGCGATGAACTTTGCACCGGCGTCTGAGCGGCGGTTCATGCCGCCCTTGGACGCCGGCGCTCAATCATTGATGCGCGGCTTTCGTCATGTGGATCAGCCGGACGGCGCTCTCCGTGTCGTTGATGTTGGCATGAACGCTTGAGCCCGTGGGTGGGACGCGGAAGGCGGCGCCGGCGGGCAGCCTCCGCAAATCCTTGTTGATCAGTACATCGAGGTCGCCGTCGGTGGCGATCCAGATTTCCTCCACGCCGGCGCCAACGCTGTACGGCTGAGAGATGGTCATGGCGTTCATCTGGGTCTCCGTGATGCCCCCATACTGGGCCATACCGCTCTTCTGTTCTATGATCGGGCGATCCATATCGGCCCAGTGTACTTTCGTGGCCGGGGCGCCGCCGCGGTTGTCCACCACCTCAAGCGTCTGGTTGGGAGTGAATCCGGCAGGTATCTTTTCGGTCACCACATAGAACGCCATCGCGCTGTCACCCGTGTTGGTCAACTGGAAATTCAGGCCGGGAGTCAGAACGAACGCCATGCCCTTCTGCAGTGGAACGGTCTTCTCGCCGGAACTGATCGTTCCATTTCCGGACTGAACAACGAACTCCTGTTGAGTCTCCTTGAGTTCGCCGCTTTTGTTTCGTGCCGTGGCGCCGGGCTCCAGCGTGGCGTAGCTGATTGCGTCGGAGTAAGTGAGGCATGCCCCGCGGCGGGTGGGATGCAACTCGTCGGGACCCTGCAGCGCGGTCAGCATGTCGCGGAAGACCAAATGCCCGTGCATCAGGCGCGGAATGGATGACTGCCAGTTACCCATGAACATGTCCACGTCCGGCTCTTTCGCGCGGTCATAGTAGGCTCCATTGAGCGCGGAATAGCTTTTCGCGGGGATGCCCGAGGAGGGCGTGGTCATCATGTGGATCATCTGCACCGGCTCGCCGCCAATGTTGACGTTGGTGTGCGCGGTGATGCCGTTCTGGGGAACTTTGTAAACGGTGCCCGGGGTATCGTGGAAGATCTGTTTCCCCAGCATAACAATGGTTTCGCCCTTCACCTGGATCCAGCATTCTTCGGTAGCTTCGTCGTGGCTGTGCGGCTGCGGCATGGTGCGCCCCTCGATGTTGACCAGGGTTAGGCCGCCATAGCCCGCCAATCCGTCGGCTTGGCCGATGATCGATTCGTCGTTATGCACCCAATGAATGCCCAGGCTCACGCTGTTGTCGAAGCGGTTCTTCACCACGAGGTCGGGGTTCGCCTTGGAACCCTGGGGCTGCGGCCCGGTGACCACATAGAACTGCAATTGCTTGTCCCCGCCGGTGAGGGTGAAATCGAACTCGGGCGTGAGGATGAACCCCATGCCTTCCTTGATTGCAACGGTCTTGCCCTTCGAAGTCATGGTCCCGGTTCCCCCGGCCACGTAGAAGGCCTGCTGTTCACCCGCCTTCGCCCGCCCGCTCGCAACTGCCCTGGGCTCAAGGGTGGCGTAGCTGATGGCTGTCTTCTGCATCAGAACCGCGCCTTTCCGGGTGGGATGAAGTTGATCCCCTTCGAGGGCAGTCAAAATATCCCGGATCGCCATCTTGCCGAAAATGGTCCGCGGCGTGGCATTGTGCCAGTTGTTGATGAACATGTTCGGGTCGGGATCCGCCTTCGGGTCGTAATTCCGGGGGTCCAACTGACTGAGATCCACCTGCGCCCATGCGCTTGAGATAAGCAGCGCAGCAATGAAAAGAACCACAATTCGTTTCACCATAACCTCCTCAGCTTGAGTCTGGATGTGGATTACGCTGAAAGCGTATCACGGGAAGCGCCGGCCTCCAAGCCGGCTTGTTGAAGTTACGCGGCTCTGGCCGAATCTTCGGCCATCCGGAAGCAGCCCACGGGAGCGGATAGCCGGCATTCCGTACAGAGCTCGGCATCGACCCGCGCATTCCCCGTGTACCGCGTGATCCGACCGGAGCGGTGCCAATCAGGGTCCACCAGCCGACTTGTCGTTCCCTATTCCCGTGACCGGCATTTGACGGGAAGAACCCTAGCAAACGTCCCGTCTCCAATGCTGCGCTACCGGATGTTTCAGGATTACGTCCGCAGTCCACACCTGATGGGCCGAGGGGTGCAACTCCACCCCCTCCTGGTCCTGTTCGGCGTATTTGCCGGCGGCGAACTAGCCGGCGTCGCCGGCCCGTTTCTCTCCGTGCCGGCCCTGGCGCTCGCGCGCATCCTGTACCTGCGGATTCGCAGAGCCCGAGCGCTAACCCCGCCGCCGGAATCGGCTGAATCCGTCGCGCCGTAGCTCCGAGGGTTTGTGGGGACGGCGAACAGCGGTCGCAACGGAGTTCATAGGGAGTAATCCGGACTGATTACCAGGAGTTTGCCATTCAGAACTGGGAAACAGTAGATGGATAGCATGCTAGCCCGAGGCTACGAAAATGATGGTCTGGCGACACGATCCGGTTCTGTTGTAGGCCCAAAACGATAACGAATGAGAGCACGTCAACCAAATCACAGCCGACGCCTCTATTCCGCGCAAACACTGTCTTCGCCGCGTTAAAGACTTCCTCAGGAGGACATATGACCTTGATGCTGTTATTCTCGATCCATTCAGTGATTATGTAAATGGCAAGCTCGGAATGCCTCTCGCCCCCTGGGCCTACAAATCGATTCGGGTGATCAGCTTTAATGATACGCCGAACGACTTCAGTCAGCACATAAGTCGAAGTAATCAGTTGATCCCCGACAAGGCTGTCGAAGAACTCGGTAAACGCCTCGTCCGCCTCGAGCATTTTCAGAATGCCACCAGTGTCGACAAAAAATGCCCGTCTGCCGAATACTCTAATCTGCTCCTGCCAGAAGTCGTTCAGACTAGAGTCAACGGGAGTCTCAGCTTGTCGTCGATTGGATCTTCGTCGAGGCATCGTATGATCACCCCGGGCGCTTGTCTGTTGCCATATATTTCTTGATGTGCCGAGCCTCCTGCGCTGTCAATCCGTACGCCCGAAAGACCAATTCGTCCAGGCGATCACGCAACGTCGTGGTACTTAACGTTTCTTCGGGTCCTTCATAAAAAAGGCCTTCCTCGGCGGACTTCCACTGCCCCACGACGGCACTGCTCATCTTGCGGACCAACACACGAACTTGATCGCCATCGGCCGCGCTGAAGACAGGGAAGGGTAACTCTTCCAAAATGGATTGCACTACTTTGCGTTTTCTGCAATGTGCATCGAACCATGCATTAGCGACGGGACTATTTAACACGGCGAGAATCACTTCCGTACTTGCCTGCTCCCGGGGCACCACTGCGTGAAAGTTCTCAGAAAAGTAGAGGCCGGCCGGTGCAGGCGCAGCAATTAAACGCCACGCATTTCCCGGCTTGCGATTCGAATTCAGGAGGATCTTAGGATGTTCAAAGATTTCTGTATCTCTTGCTCGGTGGAGATGAGGGCCGTGCCGAAGCCACTTGGTTCCGCGAATTGCAGTCAATAGCGCGAAGGGCCTAAGAACGTCAGGCCGATCTATAAACGGGACATCGCCCGCGCGTTTTTTCGTGCTAACACTTGAATCATCATCTGGCTTCAGTTGAATGCCACTCCGTACCTTTGCGGTCTTCTCCAGACGCGGGTGGTTGCGAGCCAACGCATCCCAAATGCTCGCGAACGGGCTAATTAAGAAAGAATGGTCCGGATCGCTTGCCCAATCGTCGGGATTTATTGAATAGGTGGCCGTATAGGTCCCACTGGACTTGAATTTTGGCAGATCCTTTGCTCGAAGTTCCCTGACCGTAATCGGTGTGCTTGGTGCTCTGGCACCCGCTGAGCGTTTTCTTGCCATGAGAACAGCAGTTTCCGCCGCCGACTGGAACAGCCCCCCTGGCAAGGCGTCGATTGCAATCAGATCGCAGGTCTCTAAGAAGATGCGTCTTCCTTCGCGGCCCGCCCGTGAATCAAGGATGCTCTGCGGAAGGACCACACCCAATAACCCGCCTGGAGCAAGCAAATCGATGCATCTAATTAATATTTCAGAAGCCAGCTCTCGCCGTGTCCCCTCTGCTTTGAGTTCTTTAAAGGGAGGATTGGTGACTATTACAGTCGGTCGACTTCTCAGGTCGGCCCTTGCGAGTGCGAGCGCATCTTGGTGCCGAAGCTGCCAGCCGTTGCGGTTCTCTGGGTCCGTTACGACAAGTGACAGCGCCGCAACTTCAATGGCAAACTCATCTATATCGTTTCCGATCAATCTTGCGCGCAGGTGCTGGTGTCGTTTGGCGGAACTCCACGCATTGGGTAGGAGCGCGCCCAGCCTATCGAAGCCAGCAAGCAAAAAGGAGCCCGAGCCGCAGCAGGGATCCAGGATAACGCGCTCGTCCTGAGGGATGCTTTCGATGGGCAACATCCCAAGAACTTGGTTCGTAATAAGTCGTGGAGTGTAAAATATACCCCGCTCGCGTCGCAGTTTCGAAGTAACCAGAGCGTTCTCATAGGCATATCCCAACATTTCCGTTGTCAGACTAGCGAACGCAAAGCGCTCCTTGAGTTGTTTGTGGACGAAACGCACGACGGCCTCGTTCAGGAAAGGCGAATCCAATACAGTGGGATCAATGTTTTCAGAAAACCGGTGATTGGCCTCCACGAGTGATCGTTTGGGATTATCGATCTGAGGAATCACGCCCTTGTCCTCTAGGACGCGACAAGCGAACAGATGGAAAACAAGCCTGATGAGAGACAACCTTACTCTTGCTTCAGTTCTAGAAAGTCGCGGCAGATACTCAAGGGAAGCTGTTAGCAGTGTTTCTAGTAAGTAGACAAGGGTCTGTTCTGTGATTCTCTCAGCCCATCTAGTGAGCCCTGCATCAACGAACTCCAATGGCATCTGGCCAGACTTTGCGGCCAGAACAATTCTTGGGGAGAACCTGGCTACGTCCGATCGTAGGGATGCCGGCCAATCTTTAGCGGGCACCTCACTTAGTTTGGTTGGAGACCGCTCTCCTTGAATTGACCAGAGTCCAACGCGTTCACCAATGCCAACAATCGCCAAGGGAGCTGCGAAGTATCTTAGTTTCTGAAACAGCAGGTCGAGCGTTTGCTCTGATTCTGCCTGATCAAAAGCCAAACACGAGGTTCTAATGTTGAACGGTAATGCCCCAAACGCCGCGATGCTCAATGATTCGTTAATCAAACCGCCATCAGATGAACGGCAAGTGAATGCGTAATTGGCACGAACGTTCGCGGGTTCGTAGCCAGCAGCAATGAAGATCTGACGCGCGTCTCTCGGTTCGAGCACGGCTGAGTTCCTTACAAAACAATTCTACATCAAAATGTTTGGCGGTCTCTGAAGAAGCACCCCTCCGCAGCACCGCCGTTACCCGCCGGTTCCCATCTTGGATCTCTACAGCGTTGGGATGGCTGAAGCACTCTGTTTCAACGTGCTTTCGGGGCATCCTGACACTCGCACTGGGACTGGGAGCCCATTGGATTCTAACATTTGGCTCAGCATGCCGAGGACGTCTACCCGCCTGGCAATGCGTCGACACGAATGATCCCCACAAGTCGGATCGCGTCCGCCGATTCTGGTAATCGGGTGGCAGGCAATGAGGTGACGGTAATGACGTAACCGCAACGAAACCCCGGAATCGAGCGCGGTCTACGCCGCCCCATACGCGCCCAGCCTGGATCACGTCCGCTTCATCTCGCCTAAACCGTTAACCCAAAGCCACTTACTCCTCTCAGTCTGGCTGGATTCACCCCTTCCCCTGCTACCCTCATAGCCGAGAGAGGGGATATGTCTACCATCCGTCAAATCGAGGCCAATCGCCGCAACGCGCAGAAGTCCACCGGACCGCGCTCCGCCGGGGGCAAGGCCGTTTCCCGTTTCAATGCCCTGAAGACCGGCATCTACGGCCGCGAACAAGTCATCCGTGGCGAGAACCCCGCCACTCTAGACGCCCTGGCCGCCGAGTATCACGAACGCTGGCGCCCCGCCACCCCCGAGGCCCGCGCCCTCGTCGATTCCCTGGTCGGCTCCGAGTGGCTCCTCCGCCGCTTGCGCAAAGCCGAGGCGCAGTACTGGGAATACAGGATGGATTCCGTCCTCCGGCTCGACAGCAATAACCCGCTCGGCCAGACCGTCGCGAACGGCGCGGAAACCTTCGCCCGCCTCCAGCGCCGCATCGATTCCGCCGAGCGCAACTTCCACCGCGCCCTCAAGGAATTGCGCCGCACCGCCGTTCACCCCTCCGCTCAGCCCTCCAGCCCGTCATTCGCCCCTGCCGCGCCCATAGAAATCACCCTGCCTCCCGAGAGTCCGCCCTCTGCATTTGGGTTCGTTCCGTCGCCCAAGCCGTCGCCCGCCCCGAAGCGCGTTTTCGCCGCGTCGAGGTACCCACCGCCTCTTGTGGGTCAACTCCGCGTCAAAGAAAGCCTACTCCAACCGCCAAGCCTCGCCGAGCGTCATCCCTCTGCATTCGGCTTCTTCCGGAAATGACCCATCGTTTCTCTCAAGGGCAAATGGCTTCGTTTTGGCGCGGCAAGTTCGTTCCACCCCTGACCCAGCCCGCAGGGCGGCAGATATTAGCCCACGGCGCGAGCCGTCGGGAAACCGGTTTCAAGCCGGAGGAGCCCCGCCAGGGGCGGAAGATCGCACCGGGGGCCCTCCGCAAATTGGCTTCCTTCCGGCAATCACCGATTTCCATTTCCGGGGGCGGCCAATCGGTCATCCCGGGTCTCGTTCCGTCACTTGGCCGCGCCGCGCAGGTATTGTACTATCGGGGTACTCGATGCGCTCCGGCCTTCTCCGCGCGCAACGGGGCTGGCCAGGCAGCGGCGATCGGACTTATATGAATTGGCGTGCGGCATTATTCCTCGCAGCGGCGATCGCTTTCGCCCAGACTCCAGCGGAGCGCCCCGGCCGGCCGGCGGCGGGGGAACCGCCCCCCGCGGTGATCCGCATCGACGTCAATCTGGTTCAGGTGGATGCCGTTGTCACCGATTCCCGAGGCAGGCGCGTAGGCGATCTTCAGGCCTCGGATTTCCAGATCTTCCAGGACGGCAAGCCGCAGGCGATTACGAATTTCACCTACGTTGCCACGAAACTGGCGGCCCAGGCGCCTCCGGCCGCGCAAGCGAAGCCGGCGAAGGGTGAGCCGGACGCCCCGCCGCAGCCGCTTCAGCCCGCGGAGGTGGCCCGCACGCTGGCCATCGTGGTGGACGATCTCGGCTTGTCCGCCGAAAAGATCCCGCCCGTACGCGACGCGATCCGCAAGTTCGTAGACGGCCAGATGCGCCCCGGCGACCTCATCGCGATTGTCCGCACCAGCGCCGGTATGGGCGCGCTGCAGCAGTTCACCACCGATAAGCGCCTGCTCTACGCCGCGGTGGAGCGCATCAAGTACGGCCAAAGCCGCCTCGGCGTCACCAGCTTCACGCCGCTGGGCTTGCTCACGCGCGGCGATAGAAACATCAACCGCCTGCGGAACCAATCCCTGGAGGTGGCAAGCCTCGACGCCATTCGCTTCGTGGTGACTTCGATGAGCGGCCTGCCCGGACGAAAGTCCGTGGTCCTGTTTACCGAAGACATGCGCCTGATCCAGCGGGGCGTGGTCAATCAAATGGAGGAGGAGGCCCTTCAGGAGCTCAATGACGCCGCCTGCCGCGCATTGGTGGTGATCCACGCCGTGGACCCGCGCGGGGTCGCCAACGTCGCCCTGAACGTGGAAGACGCGCCTCCTCCTCAAGCGCCCTCCAGACGGGCCGCACGCATCCCGGCCCAGCGGGTGCAGCAGACCATCGAAACGCAGCAAGGCATGACCGCGATGGCTGACGCTACCGGTGGACTCTTCCTCGAAGGCAACAACGATCTGGCCGCCGTCCTGCGGGACGCGGCCGCCGATAGCGACGGCTATTATCTGATCGGCTATCACCCCGATCCCCGAACCTTTGAGTCCGCCAACGGCCAGCCGGAGTTCCACAGGCTCAGCGTGAAAGTAGTGAAGGCCGGTTTGGCCGTTCGGACCCGCGACGGCTTCTTCGGCCAACCCGAATACGAGGGGGACCCTGTGGCGCCCACGCGCGAAGAGGATCTGGCCAGCGCCCTTCAGTCCCCGTTCGCCGCCGGTTCCATTCACCCCCGCATGACCGCGTACTTTTCGAATGCGCCGCAAACCGGTTCGTCGGTGGAAGCCCTGGTGTACTTCGACCCCGCGGAACTCGGGTGGACCACGGAGCCGGACGGCGCGCACAAGGCCGAGATCGACGTAGCGGCTGCGGTGTTTGACGAAGGCGGCCAGGCTCTGGCGCCCGTGGATACCACGCTCTCCCTGGAGATGACGCCCGAGCAATATGACTCCGTGATGGCATCCGGGCTGGTCTACGCCATGCACGTGCCTCTGGATAAACCCGGACCTTACTTGCTGCGCGCTGCCCTGCGCGACCCGGCCACGGGCCGCAGCGGCTCCGCCCAGCAATTCGTCGAGATACCGGACGTGGCCAACGGACAGCTCACGCTATCGGGCGTGGTTGTGCGCGAAGAGGCGGCCAAGGCGGGCGCGTTGCTGCCTCCCGGCGCCGCGTCCGCCCTGGTCGGCGACCGCTCCGGCGGAGCCGCGCGGCGCATCTTCCAGCGCGGAACGCCGGTGGTCTACAGTTGCGAAGTGATCAACGCCAAAGCCGCCGCGGGCAAACCGCCGGAGCTCGAATCGCAATTCAAGCTCTACCACGACGGAGAGTTGGTGTCCGCCGGGACCAAGCAGCCTCTGGCCGCCGCTGGAGCGCAGCGCCCGCGCGCCGAAGGCCGCGTGCCGCTCGAACCCGGGATGGCGCCGGGCCAATACGTGCTGCAAGTGATCGTCACCGACAAACTCGCCAAGAGTAAGTCAGCCCCCGCAACCCAATCAGTGGATTTCGAGATCAAGCCGTAGGGAGGGGGGCAGCGCAATAAGATGGGAAGCGGCTGGCGCGCATTCGCACGCGGACATCAAGCAGACGAATCGGGCGGCTCGCTCTTCTCTTCCGCAGTGTTTCGGGCGTCAGGTTTGGCCGGCCTGTTTTTCGCCGGATTACTGAATTCGAAGCGGCCGTAAAGGATGCATCCCTTCATCCCCGTGTCGCAGGGAAGATTGTTCACCTTCAGGCAAACGCCGTTCGCCTCGTGTGGACAGCCCCAACTCGCCATGCTTCCCCCTCAACTAATGCTACGTCGATTCGGCATGGCGTGGATGTGACCGCCGTCACCGGGGCGAGGCCCGAGACGGCTAACCGCCTGGATCCGTTCGTCTGATGTATAATGTACATCATGCACCGGACTCAACTCTATCTCGACGAGCATCTCTGGAATGCCTTGCACGCTCGGGCCAAGAGCGGGAAGACCAGCATCTCGGAGCTGGTGCGGGTGGCCGTGCGCGATCGATACATGGGCAAGCGAGACGAGCAGGCGAAGGCCATGCAGGAGTTCGTCGGTATTCGCAAGAGCCGCTCCGAAGCCGTAGACGCCGTGGAGTACATTCGCAGTCTCCGCCGGGGCGACCGTTTGGAGCGGCTTAGCCAGGAATGACCGTTCTCGTCGATTCCGATATCTTGATTGAGGTCTCTCGCGGCAGAGATGCGGCGGTGGTCTCAAGGTGGATAGAGTTGAGCAACTCCGACGCCGCGGTTCTGTACTCACCCGTCAGCGTGGCTGAACTCTGGGCCGGCGCGCGGCCCAGCGAGCACGATGCGCTCCGCAATCTTTTTCGGGCGCTGACGTGCGCTCCCATCGATGAGGAAGTGGGCCGGCAGGCCGGCATTTATCTACAGCGCTACCGGCGCAGCCACGGCGTCGAAGTCGCGGACGCATTGATTGCCGCTAATGCCGTAGCGAACAACGCCGAATTGTGGACGCGCAACCGCAAGCACTATCCGATGAGAGACGTCTCATTCTTCGATAGCCTCGCGGGTTAAGCGCGAGTCGCCGGCCTTGGGTTCCGCCTACCGCCCCGCCCAGGTCAGGCGCAGCCGCGCCCAACCGTCGGTGCCGTCGAACTCTACGGCGCTTACTTCGTCGCGCGGGCCCACGGTGATGTACATCGAGCCGTGCAGTCGCCTGTCTTCGGTGACTGCATCCACCCGGTAGCGCTGGCCTTCGCGGGCGGTCACCGTACCCGTGAACGCCAGGGGCCGCTCGGTCTCGCCGCGGAAGCTCACCACCGTCTTGCCGGCGCGGTCGATATCCACCGTCACGTCGGTGAGGCGCTGCGAACCATAGGCGGTCAGCGTCGAGCTGCCGCGCCCCGTGCCGTTGTAGTGGACCACGTTGTTCCAGGCGAAGCCCGCCGGCCCGCGCATCCCGGGCGGCGTTCCCGGCACTACCCGCTGGCCGGGGGGCGGCTCCATGCGCCCCATATCGGCCGCGCTCAGCCGCCACGTAACGCGGAACGCGTACCGGCCTTCGCCTACCGAAGCGTCGCTAATCTGCACCACGGTGGCGAAACCGTTGCGCGGGCTGGGCTGCGAGAGCATCCGCATCTGGTCGCGGCTTTCGGTTACGCGAAAGTTGAAGTTCTGCGGCGGCACGCCATCGGGCAGGGGAGCGTTGCATTCCGAGCCGTTGTCGCGCGGTTCCAACCCGCCAAGCGTGCGGACGGATACCACATCGCGCCGCAGACTGACTTCCACCTCATGATCCACAATCAGCCGTATGTCGCACTGCCCTTGGCCTGCGGGCACGTCGCCGCGCGTCATCTGCCGCACGCGAAACTGCGAATCCGCCATTGCGGGAAGGGCCGCGCACAGCGGCAGCAGAGCCATTCCGGCGCGCCAAAGCCACTTGTTCCACATGAATTCAGGATAGCGCGGCGCCTGCCGGAAGGAAGCGCTAGCGGCTGTTACCATGGAATTAATGACCACTGCCGAGCGCCGCCGCGCACTCACCGACATCCTGGAACAACGCATCCTCGTGCTCGATGGCGCGATGGGGACCATGCTGCAGCAGCGCGATCTCACGGCGGCCGATTTCGGCGGCGCGGACCTTGAAGGCTGCAACGAAATCCTGGTGCGCTCGCGGCCCGACGTGATTCTGGGAGTGCATCGCGCCTATCTCGATGCCGGCGCCGACGTAATCGAAACCGATACGTTCGGCGGAACGCCCGTGGTGCTCGCCGAGTACGGACTGAAGGACCAGGCCTACGACTTGAACGTGGAGGCCGCGCGCCTGGCGCGCCAAGCCGCCGACGAGTTTTCCACCGGCGCCAAGCCGCGCTTCGTCGCGGGTTCCATCGGGCCCACCACCAAAGCGATCTCGGTCACGGGCGGGATCACGTTTCAGGAACTGATCGAGAATTTCTACCTCCAGTCCAAGGGCCTTGTCGCCGGCGGCGCGGATATTCTGCTGATCGAAACCGCTCCGGACACCCGCAACGTGAAGGCCGCTCTGGTGGCGCTGGAGCGCCTGCGCGCCGAACTGGGAGAGCCGGTTCCCGCCATGGTTTCGGGGACCATCGAGAGCATCGGGTCCATGCTGGCGGGGCAGACGGCCGACGCCTTCTGCGCGTCGCTGGTGCACGCCGACATTCTTTCGATTGGACTTAACTGCGGCACGGGTCCGGAGTTCATGACGGACCACATCCGCACCATCAGCGAGATGTGCCCCGTGCGTGTTTCCTGTTATCCGAACGCCGGGATTCCCGATTCCGAAGGCCGGTACCTGGAAACGCCGGCATCGCTCGCCGCGCAACTCGAACGCTTCATCGGCAACGGTTGGATCAACATCGTGGGCGGCTGCTGCGGCACCACCGACGCGCACATTCGCGCCATCGCGCAGATGGCGGAAGGCAAGCGCCCGCGGCCGCTGCCCGGCCGTTCGCATCGCGCGTATTACTCGGGCATCGATCTGGTGGAAGCCGAGGAGAGCGCGCGCCCTCTGATTGTCGGCGAGCGCACCAACGTCATTGGTTCGCGCCTGTTCAAGAACCTGGTGGCCGAAGAGCAATGGGAGGAAGCCTCGGAAATCGCGCGCAGGCAGGTGCGCAACGGCGCCCAGATCGTGGACGTCTGCCTGCAAAGCGCCGACCGCGATGAGGTCAGCGACATTCCGCCGTTCTACGAGAAGCTGATCCGCAAGATCAAAGCGCCGCTCATGATCGATACTACCGATCCGCGCGCGATGGAACTTGCGCTCACTTATTGCCAGGGCAAGAGCATCATCAACTCCATCAACCTCGAAGATGGCGAGGAGAAGTTCGCGCGCGTGTGTCCTCTGGCCAAACGCTACGGCGCCGCGATGATCGTCGGCTGCATCGACGAGGATAAGACGCAGGCGCAGGCTTTCACGCGCGATCGCAAGCTGGCCGTGGCCCGCCGCTCGGTGGAACTGCTTACGGGCAAGTATGGCATCGAACCCGAGGACGTCATCATAGACCCGCTCGTATTTCCGTGCGCCACCGGAGACGCCAACTACATCGGCGGAGCCGTGGAAACGATTGAGGGCGTGCGCCTGGTCAAAGCGGAACTGCCCTACGTCAAGACCGTCCTGGGCGTTTCGAACGTTTCCTTCGGGCTGCCCGCGGCTGCGCGCGAAGTGGTGAACTCCGTCTTCCTCTATTACTGCACCAAGGCGGGGCTCGACCTCGCCATCGTGAACGCCGAGAAACTGGAACGCTTCGCCTCGATTCCCGAGCACGAACGCCGGCTGGCGGAAAGCCTGCTTCTCAACTCGCCGCCCGCCGAGTCGGAAGACGAGAAGTTGCGCACCGCTCCCGAAGACTGGCGCGAGCAATCGCCCGAGCAGCGCGCCGCTATCAACCAGTTCCACATCGCGGCCGTCACCGAGCATTTCCGCAAGGCCGGCGCCCGCGTAAAGGCGCGGCCCGAGGATCTTCCGCTCGATGCGCGCCTGGCGAACTACATCATCGAGGGAACGAAAGATGGCTTGGTGGCCGATCTCGACCGCAAGCGCGCCGAAGGCGCGGGGCCGCTTGAGATCGTCAACGGTCCGCTCATGGCGGGCATGGCCGAAGTCGGCCGGCTGTTCAATAACAACGAACTGATCGTGGCCGAGGTGCTGCAATCGGCTGAGGCCATGAAGGCGGCCGTGACCCACCTGGAACGGTTCATGGAGAAATCGGAGACCGCCGCGCGCGGCTCCGTGCTGCTCGCCACCGTGAAGGGCGATGTCCACGATATCGGCAAGAACCTGGTGGAGATCATCCTCTCGAATAACGGCTACCGCGTGATCAACCTGGGCATCAAGGTGGCGCCCGATGCGCTGATTCAGGCGTACCACGAGCACAAGCCCGATGCCATCGGCCTTTCGGGCCTGCTGGTGAAGAGCACGCAGCAGATGGCCATTACCGCGGGCGATCTGCGGGCCGCAGGCATCGACGTTCCCTTGCTGGTGGGAGGCGCCGCGCTTTCGGAAAAATTCACGCGCACGCGCATCGCGCCCGCTTACGGTAGCGCCGTCTGCTACGCCAAGGACGCCATGACGGGTCTGCGCCTCATGAACGCGTTGACCGACCCGGCGCAGCGCGAAGAAACCCTCAAGGCGCACACAGCCGCGGCCGATCAACCGGAGCCCGAGCCGGCGCCGGACGCCGGCCCCGCTTCATTTGCGCGCAGCCCCAAGGTGCGTACGAGCGTCCCGATTCCAGACGCGCCGTACCTCGAACGAAAGGTCCGCGACGTTCCCCATCTTGCCGAGGTGTGGAGCTACATCAATCCCTTCCTGCTTTACGGCAGGCATTTGGGATACAAAGGCAATTTCGAGCAGGCGCTGGCCGCGCGCGAGCCCAAGGCGCTCGAACTGTTCCACAACCTTGAGGCCGTCAAGAAGGAAGCCGCCGCTTTCATGAAGGTGAAAGCCGTGTGGCAGTTTTTCGAGGCTGAGCGCGATGGCAACGCAATCCGGCTATTTGCGCCTGGCGGCGCCGAAGCGCACCGGTTCGCTTTCGGCAGGCAGCGGCGCCCCGATGGGCTTTGCCTGAGCGATTACATTCTCGATCCCGAAGATGGCCGGCGCGACCACGTGGCACTTTTCGTAGTTACCGCCGGCGCCGGCGTTCGCGCGCGTTCCGAGGAATGGAAGGCCGCCGGGGAGTTCTTCAAGGCGCACGCCATTCAGGCCCTGGCGATTGAAACCGCGGAAGCCGCCGCGGAGTGGCTCCACCGCCGCATCCGCGAGGATTGGGGTTTCCCCGATCCGCCCACTACCACCATGCACGAGCGCTTCACCTCCCGCTACCGGGGAAAGCGGTTCAGCTTCGGCTATCCGGCCTGCCCGAACCTCGATCAGCAGCAGGGCCTGTTCGCCCTGCTCCGTCCGGAGGAAATTGGCGTCCAACTGACCGAGGGTATGATGATGGAGCCGGAAGCCAGCGTCAGCGCGCTGGCGTTCCACCACCCGGACGCCGCGTACTTCTCAGCCGATGAGGGCTAGCGAAAGAGGTTCAAGTCTTTTGTATCTTTCTCGTAAAGCCACTCGTCTAGGGTAAGAAGATCAGGTAAGATTAACGATCTGGAAGACAGGATGCACACTACTATGACCCGTAATTGGCGTTTGTTTTTGAGCGTTGCGCTTCTCGTCGCCGCATGCGCCGGAGTAGCCGCCGCGGCCGGAGGGGATACCCCTACAGCGCTCTACGCCGCGTCCGGAGCGGTTTCCAATTATCTAGTCGCCATGCCGCACCTGGCATACGGAGACGTCTGGCGTACCAAGATCATCATCCGCAACACCAGCGGCCAGCCCGCCGACGTTACGCTCTACTATTACGACGACGCGGGGAACGCCCTCAGCGTGCCGTTCGGCGGCACGGGCGCCACATCTACCGCGCTGATAGTTCCAGCCAACGGTTCCCGCGAGGTAGAGCCGGATTACTCGGCCGCGCAGACTAAGTCCGGCTGGGCCGGAATCGTGTACACCAACACCGGCGTGAAGGTGCAAGGCGTCTTCCTCTGGCACGCCGCCGGCGACCCGGCCGCGAAGTATATTGAGGCCGCGGTGCCGGTGATCTCCCAGACGTCTTCGTGCATCATCCCGCTCCCCAGTTCCAGCCCCACGATGCCTTATGACGAAACCGACGGCCGATTCTCCGGGTACGCGTTCTCAAATACAACCAACGCCGCGGTGACGCTCTCCCTGACGCTGTATGACGCCGAAGGCGCATCGGTGGGCACGTACAGCCAGTCAATTCCGGCGTTCGGGCACGTATCGTTTGCGTTGAAGGATAAGATTGCAGCCGCTGTAGGGAAGAAGGGCAGCATGACCATCGGTGGCTCGGGAATCGCCCCCTTGGGCTTTCGCTTCACGCTGTACAGCACCTTCACCACCTGGCAGCCGTAAACCAGTGGGGCAGCGCTTCCGGCCTGCCCTATACTCAGAGCCCACAAGTGACGCGCGCTTCCGCAACCAACCGGATTGCGCCCGCTTTCCGCCCTACGCCCCTTTCGGGTAGCAGCCCAGCACGCGCATGAAATCCGCCAGTTCTTTCAGGTGATTGAGCGCGTTCTGCGCCACCGGCGAATCCACCCGGCCCACAAAATCCACATAGAACAGGTATTCCCATGGCTTGCCGCGCAGTGGGCGTGATTCGATGCGCATCAGGTTCAGATCGCGCAACGCGAAGGCGCTCAGCGCGCGGAACAGGGAGCCGGGAATGTTGCGTACGCTGAAGACCAGCGTGGTCTTCCACTGTGTCCGGGAATTGGCGCGAATCGGATGCGCGGCGGCGAACTCGGGGGTGCGGATCAGGAAGAAGCGCGTATAATTCCGCCGGTCGTCTTCCACCGATTTCTTCAGAATCCGGCCGCCATAGATCTCGGCGGCAATCGAGGAGCCTATTGCCGCCGCATCCGTAAGCCCTTCCTCAATTACCATCTTCACGCTGCCGGCGGTGTCGTAGTAGGGCACGCGCTCGATCTGGGGGTACTTCGTGAAGAAGTCGAGGCACTGATTGAGCGCCACCGGATGGGAATAGACGCGCCTGAGTTGCGAAAACCGGACGTTCTTCGGGGCGATCAGGTTGTGGACGATGCGCACGCTGGTTTCGCCCACGATGGGGAACTCGAAATTCAGCAGGTGGTCGTAATTTTCGTGAACCGTGCCCGCCAGCGTGTTCTCGATAGGAACAACCGCGCCCGCAGCGCGCCCATCTTTCAGCGCGCGAAACATGTCTTCGAAGCGCACGCAGGGCAGCACCTCCACGCGGGGCCCCATCAGTTGCTGCGCCGCCTCCTGGCTGAACGCGCCGCGCTCGCCCTGAAACGCAAACAGTTCCTTGGTTTGCTTCCGTCTGGCGCTCACCTGGTTCCCTCCCATCGCCGGGCGGTTGCGTCCGGCAACCCCAGCAAATCCATCACGCGGTCCACCGAGTGGTCCACAATATCCATAACCGTCTGCGGATTGTGATAAAAGCCGGGCACGGGCGGCGCAATTATCGCGCCCATTTCCGCTAATGCCGTCATATTACGGAGATGTCCGAGATGAAATGGGCTCTCGCGGACGAGCAATATTAGCTTCCTTTTTTCCTTGAGCGCCACATCCGCGGCGCGCACCATCAGATTGTCGCTGATCCCCTGGGCTATGGCCGACATGGTATGGATGGAACAGGGGGCTATTACCATCGCATCGGTTTGGTACGAACCGCTGGCCAAGCGGCATCCTATATCCTCCACGGGGTACGAGAAGGAGGCCAGCTTCCTGAGGTCCGCCGCGGACTGGCCCGTTTCGAGGAATAGCGTTTTTTCGCCGGACCGGGACAAAATCAGGTGCGTCTCCACCTCCGGCCGCAGTCTGAACCGTTCCAGAAGACGGACGCCGTAGACTGCTCCGCTGGCCCCCGAGACTCCCACCACAACTCTCAAGCCATCCCCCTTCGAATACGGCCGGGACCGGGCTGTTCTGATTTCGGAACAAAAACACCCGAAAATAGTCTTCTCATGGGCTATAATTGCGATACCCGGAAACCGGAACGCCAAGCAGCGCCGCGTAAGCGAGGATCATACCATGGAGAGGCCCGGTGAGAAGTTAAAGCGGATTCGCGAACGGTTGAAGCTGACCTACCGCGATGTGGAACTGGCCAGCCAGCAGATTGCGCGCCGGCTCGATAACCCGGAGTTCGCCATCGCCCTCAGCCGTCTGGCCGATATCGAGAACAAAGGCACGGCGCCGAGCATCTTCCGCCTGTACACGATCTGCGCAATATACAGGCTCGATGTCGCCGGCGTTCTCGCCTGGTACGGCGCGCCGCTCGATGCCCTGGAATCCGACGCGCTCCAGGTCCGGCTTCCGGAGACGCATCCGTTCCACTTTCAGCCCGGCGCAGCGGTTGCCGGACCAGCGCGCAATGACCCCGGGGCGGACCTCTCGAAAACGGTATTTCTCGGCCGTACGGCGCCGCCCTGGGCAAAGACGCCGCTCGATGCGCTATCGGGCCGGGACGCGCGGCGCCGGCGCTACGCCATGATCGGGCTTAGCGACGTTTCGATGCGCCCCATCCTGCAGCCCGGATCTGTGCTCGTGATCGAAGAGCGAACCAAGATCGCTTCCGGCGAGTGGACCGACGAGTTCGAACGCCCCATCTACTTCTTCGAACACCGCGGCGGCTATCTGTGCGGGTGGTGCGATCTGGAGGGGGATCGCCTGATCGTGTTGCCTCACCCTTCCTCCAACTGCAGGCCCTCGGTATTCCGCTACCCCGCCGACATCGACCTCGTCGGTCAGGTGGTTGCCGCCACGGCTATTCTCGGATCGGCGAAGAGCGGCCGGCGTCGAAATCAAACAGTTCCAGCAGAGTCTCCAGGTCGGTGAAGAAGAGCAGACGTTCCACGTCCCGCGCCGTGGTCGGAACCAGATCCCGGTAGTGCAGGGAAGAGACGCGCGCCTGGTGCTCGCTCATGAACTCGTCGAGATCTGACTTTTGTTGCGCAAGGCTGAAGGTGAGCCAGTTCGAGAACACCTGGTGATGGCTGTAGCGCAGCGTCCAATCCAGCGCGTCTTCGCCCATCGCGCCGGCTAGAGCCGGGTAGATGTAGCGGCCGCTACCGGAATCCCGTAGGCTGGCCAGGAATTTCAGCCGGCCAAACACCGTCGGAATTCGCGAGAGGGCATTGCGCAACAACTCCCCTGCCGGTCCCTGCGATCCTGATGGTCTGGACTGGAACTCCGTCACCAGAAATCACTCCATGGCGCGCACTGGCGTGCCTATTTCAATTGTAGCTCGGCGCTAAGCGCTTGTTCTCAACCTTACAACTTCGGCGCCGGCATGTTCCGGTATTAGAAAACTTTTCAGTTAAACCCCCTACCCCAGTACTGAAGGAACTAGTATAGTACCCAGATTACCTATCGAAAGGTAATAGTAGGGAAGGAAACCATAATGAAGAAACTAGTACTTTTCGCGTTGATCGCCTTTTCGTTCCTGGCCACGGCTCGGACGACCAACACGGGCATGCCGATTCCGGACTGCAACCCTTGCCCGTTCGTTCGTTAATTCATATGGGGTCGTAGCGCGACGCTCAGTGATAGAATCGCCCTTCTAAGGGGATTATGCCGGAGGTCGCGCTAGTTCCATTTCTGCAGGGTTTGAGCGCCGTCGGCTTTGCTGTGACGGCCGCAAGGCTCTATTCCGCTGGGCTTGCCCGCAGGTATCGAGCTCTATTTCTGTACTCGGTCTTCAATGTCCCCGTATTTGGTTCGGGAGCATTCCTGAGGACCGATTCCCCCGCTTTCTTCTACCTCTATCTGATTGCAGAACCAATGGGTTGGGTGCTTTCTGCCTGGCTCGTAATTGAACTGTACGGCTTGGTTTTGGAACGACATCAGGGCCTGTTTACGGTGGGCCGCCGGGCTATGTATGCGATCCTCGGCGCAGCTATTCTGGTTTCCATGCTCACGCTGCTCCCCCACATCACTCCCGAGATGCCGCAAGCCTCAAGGATGATTGGCTACTACACGGCGGTCGCTCGCGGCTTGAACTGCGCCCTGGCAGTCTTTCTCCTGCTGATGCTCGTGTTCTTGAGCCTCTTTGCGGTGAGTCCCAACCGCAACGTGCTCATCCATTCTGTTGTATATACAGGGTTTTTCCTCAGTAATACGCTCGGCAATATATTGCATACCGTCTTCGGGCTCAAGTACGCCGTAACGCTCAATGCGGTCCTTGTCGCTTCGTCCTGCGCCTGTACTTTCGCTTGGTGCATTCTCCTCACCAGGAGGGGCGAGGCCGTGCGCGTCGTGCAGCCCTGGTTCGGCCCCGATCAGGAGGAGCGTATCCTCGGTCACTTGGACGCCCTCAACGCAACCTTATTGAAATCAGCCAAGATTCGGTAGTTTTCCCGGGAATCTCGAATTACTCCAAACCAATAGTACTAATATTACTGAAAACCCTTTGCATTTTTTCGGAAATGCCGATATGATTTCCAGGACGAGTCTTTATGCCGCTGATTCTTATTGCGTCTGTGCTTTCCGTTGGATTGATGGCCGCCGTTATCCTGATCGCGCGAGAGATTGCGTCCGCTAAGACAGGCCTCCCGCTTAACGCGGATTGGATCGAGGACCTCTCTGTTGAGCGTTACCGGCCCATGATGCGCCTTTTGGACGACGGCGATCTCGAATTCCTCCGTGCGGAAGCCGGGGCGAGTTCGCGTTCCCTGGCACGGTTGCGCGCACAGCGGTCCCGGATATTCCTGGAGTATTTGGGTTATCTCAGGGGCGATTTCCGGCGCGTCTGTACGGCAATCAAATTCCTTATGTTGCAGTCGAGCGTAGACCGGCCGGATCTAGCAGCCTTGCTTATCCGCTCCCAGGCGACGTTCGCCCTTGTTTCCGCACTTATGGGTATGCGTGTTCTCTTGTTCCGCTGGGGCATCTGCGGCGCGGACGCATCCGTTCTGGTCAGGACGTTCGACGCCATGCGGCTGGAACTGAGAACCCTGAGCCCCGCGTTCTCCGGAGCTGCCGCCTAGCTTCGTCGTAAACCGCTCATTAGAGGCGCTTAAGCGCTTCCTTAGCCTCTTTCAGATTCGGGAATTTCTTCTCCGCCTCACGGAATGCCCGTGTGTGCACCCTCCGCCGCGAGCCGCTGTGATCCACGGGATATCGCAGGTGCAGCATTTCGTGGAACATCACGTATTCCAGGGCT
Organism: uncultured Acidobacteriia bacterium; assembly: GCA_903925975.1. Lineage (GTDB taxonomy): Bacteria > Acidobacteriota > Terriglobia > Bryobacterales > Bryobacteraceae > BOG-224. The sequence continues at coordinate 22,272 of CAIYHG010000200.1, forward strand.
GCCTGCGGGGTTTCCAGCCGATCGAAAATCCGGCTGATGACGATGGCATTGTGGGAAGGGTCGAAATGCCCCAGCATGCTTTTTGACGCGCCGCGGCTCCATCCCAATTGAGGCCGTCCCATTAAACCGTCGAAGAATTGCCCGTTTAAGCGCTCGAATATTTCTTCTAAATTCCGGTATTCGCCGCCGGGACCGGATATAAACTTGCGCCCGCGAATTTGCTTTACGATGTGCGTCTGCCTTCTCACATCGCGGCGGTTTAGATAGAGCCGGTAGCGGTGGGCGTAGGCGCGCGCCGCCGGTTTGCGATAGAGTTTTCCCAACAGGATATGCGCCAATGCCTCCAAAACGGGGGCCGGCGCGCCCGCTAGCAGGTCCGAAAGGCGAACGTGCATCAATCCCGCTTCCAGTTTAATAAAACTATCCGGATTGGCAAATTTGCAGAATTCCAGCTTCAATTCCGGCAAGGCCGTTCGCGGTTTTAATTCCCGGAATACCCGCGCGAAAATCTGCTCCGGCGTTTCAAAGAACAGCGAACTTTGTATCCCCTGCCAACCGGTGAGGTCCTCTGGATCGGGCATGTTCCCCTTAGCGTAGCGCGCCTCGGCGTCGGCTCTTCAGGACGATAGTTCGATCGGATCGGTGCTCCGCATCTCGATCCATCCCTGCTGGGGCACGGCGTCCACCGGCAGGCCGCCCTGCCAAAGCGAAAATTGAAATCTGAGGCCGCTGCCCTTCGCGATTCCCATGGCTTCGAGCGGCGCCCGGACCTCAAGGATGCGGTTGAAACTGCATTCGGCCGCGTCGGTGGAAGCGCCCGTGCGTCCCGCCAGGCTCGCCCGCGAAATCGCCGCCGAGCCTCCCGGAAAGGAGATCGCGATCTGGTTCGCCGCGGCGCCGTCCGGCGACTGAACCGTGAGCCGGGCTTCTATGGCCGCCAACTGCCGCTCGTAATCCGGGTGAAAATCCACGCGCAAATAGAAGTTCGCCCCATCGCTGCCGAACTGCGCCTCGCGCACCACGAACTTCTTCCCGTGCATGGAACCCGAGCGCTCGTCCACGGTGTAAACGCCCGCGCCGATCCATTCGAAATACGACGTTACGCGGCCGTCGATCACCGGCGTAATGGGCCCTGAAGGCGCAATCTGCATGTCGGGCGCCGCCGTGCGAAGAATGGGGCGCGAGAGTTCTTCGGGCGGCGTGCGGTCCAGGAAACGGTACACGTTGGCAAGATGGCTGCGGTACAACTGATCAAACTCCTCGCGATTGTCCGAAGAGTGCTCCGGTCCGTACCACCAGCACCAGTCGCTCCCCTCGGCGATCAGCAGTTCTTCGAGCGCCATGCGGCGCCGCTCTTCGGGGGCTTCGGTGGCGGCGTCGAACGTCTCCCGCGCGCGCAGCAACTGCTGCCACGCTTCGTTATCCTCCTCCGCGCCGATCCAGATATCGAAATTGGCGTTGATCCACGACCCGGGGAAGATGTGGTCGATGGGCTCGGGTTCGAGCAACCGCAGTCCCTCGCTCACTGTTACTGCCTGCATGCCCTGGTCTTCGGATATGCGCCTGTACAACTCGCGCAGGAACGGCCGGCCATTCCGGTAGTAGTATTCCCAGGCGTTTTCGCCATCCAGGATGATGGGCACCAGCGCGTTGCGGCCCGAGCCCAGAATCCCGGCGCAATTCTCGCGGATGCGGCGCAAGAAGTCGTCCGCCGCCGCGCCGGAATCCATCTTTGAGTAGACGAAGCCGATCAGGTCGCTCAGGAAGTGGTCGCGGAAGATCATGTTCATCGCGCGCCCCTCGTGCCGCCATTGGTACGGTTTGTAAAGCCCGTCCACCGCAACGTTCCTGCCCAGAGTCCGGTTGAGCACGCCGCTATCGGTGGCCGCCCATTGGAAGCCGGCGTCTGCGGCAATAGCCAGCGCTTCGTCCGAAACCGAGCCCTCCGAGGGCCATAGCCCCACCGGCGCCGCCCCGAATTGCCGCCCGATGTATTCGCGCGCCAGCGTGAGTTGCCGCCGCGCGTCGTCGGGGTAATGGAACCGCGGCGGAAGCTTCACGTCGCGCCGCGACGTTTGCGCGATATCGGAATCGCAAACCAGCGGCAGAATCGGGTGATAGAACGGCGTAGTGGAGATCTCGATCGAGCCCATCGCCGCGAGCTTCTGGTATTCCGGCAGCACGTGGGACACGATGTCGCGCTGCCTCTCTCCCATCCGGCGCTGGTCCGCGAGCGTGAAGTTGCGGCCGCGCTCGATCCATTCGCGCACCTCGGCGTCGCCCGATTGAAACTCCTCGTCGAACCAGGCGAGCTGCGACCACATTTGCAGATCGCGGATCTCCTGCACGCCGAATAGCCGAAACGATCCCGACTCCTTCTGCACCTGCCACGCGTCGAACAACTCGCCGTACCGCGGATAGCGGTAGATCATGCGCTCCGGATCGGAATAGAACGAGTGGCGCATCAGGAAGGCGCGCTCCGCCTCGCTCAATGCATCGGCCGGTTTCAGGGCCGCCGAAAAGAACGGGTCCACCGCCTCGCCCGACGCGTACTCGGCAACCTGCGTCATCAGCGACGGAACCAGATTGAACGTCTGCTTAACGTTGGGAAACTCTTCCAGGATGCGCGCCATGCCGTAGTAATCCTTCAGAGCGTGCATGCGCGTCCAGGGCAGTTTGTACTCGCCCGAGATCAGATCCTTGTAGAACGGCTGGTGCATGTGCCACAGGAAGCACAGGTAGATTTGCGGCATGTCAGAAAGCGGCGGGCCTCCGGCCCGGGCGAAGCCTATTGACCACTCGGATTCCTTTCGTCCAGGGCGACGCGCGGCTTCTCCGCCGCGTACGGCGCCGGGTCGGGAGCCGCCTGGAATAGGGCGGCCATCGGGCGCGCGGCGGCGTCGAATTGCGTCATCGGGCGCAGGCCCAGCAGCAGTTCCACGGTGCGCAGCGCCGACGCGCTGTTATACGGCGAATGGTCCACCGCGCCGCGCCGCGCGAACGGGGATATCACGAAGGCCGGAGCCCGGTGCGCATCCACGTGATCCACGCCCTCTTGCGCGTCGTTCTCCACCACGATGATGGCCGTGTCCGGCCAGAAGCGGGATTTCGAAACGGCCTCCATTATCATCCCCAGAGCGTAATCGTTTTCCGCGACCATGGCGCGCGCGGCCGGCTTGCCCGGCGCCGGCGTCGAGGCGCGGTCGTTGCCCAGACGCACCAGAAGCAGCCGCGGCATCGCGCCCTTCTTTTCGAAATCCTGAATCTCGCTCACGAAGGTTTTCGCGCGTTCCACGTCGGGGTAATCGATGTCGAAGCCTCGATAGAACCGGTTCGTATCCTTAGCCAAAACGGTATCGCGCACCGTTGCGATCTGTTCGGTTCCCGCGGCCGCGCCGGGCTTATTCACCGTCAGGAAGCCGTAATTGCGCAGCGTGATTCCCGCCGCCGCCGCGTTGGTCCACAGATATCCGGCAGGGGGCAGGGCAGCCGGGTCGCCGCCTTCGTAATCGTACGTGCGCCGGCGCCCGCCGTAGCTGTTAGGCCAAAGTTTCTGCACGAAATCCGGCGCAATCGCCGCGGCGGACCAGTTCTGCCCGTCGGCGTCGACGTCGCCGCTGGTATAGAAGTTATCGAGCAGCGCAAACTGCCGCGCCAGCTTGTGCTGGTTGGGCGTAACATTCTCGCCGAACGCGGCCAGCGCCGCATCGCCGTTGCCTTCCTTAACATCGCCGAGCACGCGGTCGTAGCTCTGGCTCCCCTTGACGATATAGATCACGTGCTGGATGGCGGGCAGACTTGCGTGCTGCACCAGGTCGGCGTCCGCGTAAGGGGAAACGGCGCGCGCCGTTTCCGTCCAGCTATCCAGTTGGTCCGCCGTGAACGGAGCGATCCACGACGCCGAGCCGGTCTGCGAGCGCGCCACGAACGGCCCGCCCGCCGCGCTTTCCCTGGACGCGTGCGACCCGCCGCCTTTCCCGTTCAGAATCACCAGACCGCCATCCGGCAGCGCGCGCACCGCCGTGGGATACCAGCCCGCGGGGATGAACCCGGCGACGCTAGAGCGTTCTTCCGAAATATCGATAACTGCCGCGGCGTTGGCGTCCGAACAGGCCACATAGAGCTCCTTGTTGCGCGCGTCGAGCGCCAGCCCCGAGGGTGTCATCCCCATCGGCTGCGCCGCCGTCATCGCGATATCGATCACTTCCAGGCGCTGCAGATCCTTGCCCTTCGTCACGCCCACCGAATATACGTTGTTCGTGTTTGACGCGGCTACGAACAGGCGCCCGGCCCACTCCGGCCCGTCCGTGGCAGCCGCCGTCGGCGCGCCTTCGCTCCAGACCATATCCGTTGGATGCGCGCCCAGGCGCACCAGCGCCAACTGGCTCCCCGTGGCGGCGTCGTAGTGCCCCACCGAGCCATCCGCCCAGTGGCTCACGAAGAACGATTTTCCATCGGGATGGAACAGGATGCGGTACGGCCGCCGCCCTGTCTTATATCGGGCGAGCACCATGCCCGATTGCGGATTGATCACCGCCACCGAATCGCGAAACAGGTTCGCGGCGTAGAGCAGCCGTCCATCGGGAGAGAGCGTCACGTCGCCGATAAAGTCCTGCGCCGTCCGCTGCGCCTCGGGAACGATAGGGAAGGTTCGCGCCGGCGTGATCGTACCGTTGGCGAACGCGAACTCGAAAACTGCGGCCCGCGATCCGCCGCCCACGTACAGCCGGTCGCCCTTGGGCGAAAACGCCAGCCCCAGCCAGGCGTCGGCCGCCGGCGCCGACGAGACCACGCGCGCCGACGCCGTTTCCAATATCGTGATCGAAGGCGGGTTATAGCCACCGTTCAACACGGCCAGGTACTTGCCGTCGGGCGAGAGCGCGCTGGCCATGGGCAGCGTGCCCAGCGGTATCTGCTTCCCCGCGGGCCGCAGCCGCCACCCGCTATTGAGCAGAAACGAGCCGTCAGCCAGGGGGCCGACCCGGTCCGGCGGAGCCGCCTGAGCCGAGAGCCGCCCCGGCGCCGCTATCGACGCCACCGCAATCGCCAGCCGTAAGCAAGTGACCCGCGTACCCATCTTCATGTGATTCCATTTTACCCGCCGCCCCGCCATCCCCCATGGTCAGCACCAATCGCCCCGACCGACGCCAACGCAAACGGCCCGGCCGGAAACATAGGTAACAGTTTTATCCGAGGACATGGGTAACAGTTTTCGGATTCCTGTTTTGAGTTCCTTCGTGATTATAGGGGCGCCGTAGGGCCTGTGGGAATGGGGGAATCGCGCTAGC